>CAIPHQ010000259.1 GCA_903864895.1 uncultured Rhodospirillales bacterium | reverse complement strand
TGTGGCACCCGGAACAGCGTGCCGCCCTTGTGCGCCGCCTGCCCTTCGGCGCTGAGCGTGGCCCACGCGGCGTAGCGCAGTGCGATGTCCAGCGCCTCGGCGTTGGCGGCGGCTTCCCATCCGGCGACGTGAGTGGCGAAGGCAACTTCTGTCAGCGCCTCGCCCATGGCGGCTTCCAGCGCCGTGCGCAGCGCCGCCCCGTCCAGCGCCGAGGTGTCAGCGTATTTCTTCACTGCCTGCCGCTGCACGAACAGGCGCTTGCAGGCATGGATCGGGTCCAGATGCCGCGTGGTGGCGGCCAGCGTTTCCAGTTCCGCCGCAATGCCGAACACGCCGCCCAGAAAGGTTTCCAGATGCGGGCCGAGCGCGACGATCAAATCGGATTCCGCCTTCTCCTCCAGCCCATCCGGTGCCGCACGTGCGGCGAGCAGGCGCACCTGCAAATCGGCATCCGCCGATTGCAATGCGGCCAGAAAGCGCTTGTCGAGCGACACCAGAGCTTCGCGCGTGGCGAGGTCGGGGAGTTGGTGTTGTCCGGCGGTGGTCGGGTTCATCCGTCAGTCCTTGAATGGGTCCGGGGTGGCCGGTCCGGCAGCAATTTGGTCAGGCAATCTTGCGCAGCAAGGACAGGAGTACCGCCTGTTCGGCAGTGTCCAGCGGAGCGAGCGTCGCTTCGGTGATGCGCCGCGCGCATGCCACCGCCTGCGCCGCCATCTCGGCACCCAAATGCGTCGGCGCCAACACCAGCGTGCGGCGGTCCATCGGGTCGGGGGCGGCGGTGAGCAATCCGCGCGCAATCAGGCGGCGCACCACGCCCTGCACCGTGGCCGGGTCCATGGCGGCAAGGCGGCCCAACTGATTCTGCGTGGTGCGGCCCAGTTCCACCACCTTGATCAGTGCGGTAAACTGCATCGGCGTCAGGTCGGACGCGGCCATCCCGTCCTGAAACAGGGCGGCATGGCGCTGATGGGCGCGGCGCAGCAGAAAGCCGACCTGGTCTTCGACCAGATAGCCGTCCAGCACATCGGCAGAAGCCGTTTCGGCCGCGGTCATCCGCCACTCCTGCTCGCCCCGGAGATTGTTCGTATACAAACGACCTGCCGTGATCAAGCCGTTTGCGCCTGCCAGTACCAAGGTCGTACTTGACGGGGCAGGCTATTCCCTGTGGAACACTCGCAAACACGTGCGAACGTGATTCCGGGGAGGATTGCAATGGCTGTTTCGGCCTACGAGGCACACACCGATGCCGTAAACCGGCCCATGACGCGGGATGAGCGCAAGGTCATCCTCGCCTCATCGCTGGGCACAGTCTTCGAGTGGTACGATTTCTATCTGTACGGCTCGCTGGCCACGGTGATCGGCGCCAAGTTCTTCGGTCAGTTTGACGAAGCCACCCGCAACATCTTCGCTTTGCTGGCATTTGCCGCAGGCTTTCTGGTGCGCCCGTTCGGCGCGCTGGTGTTTGGCCGCCTGGGCGATCTGGTCGGGCGCAAATACACCTTTCTGGTCACCATCACCATCATGGGCGGCTCCACCTTCGTGGTCGGTATTCTGCCAACCTCGGACTCCATTGGCATTTCCGCCGCCGTCATCCTGATTGCCCTGCGCATGTTGCAGGGTCTGGCACTGGGCGGGGAGTATGGCGGTGCGGCAACCTATGTGGCGGAACACGCGCCGCACGGGCGGCGCGGCTTCTACACAAGCTGGATTCAGACCACGGCCACGGCGGGCCTGTTCCTGTCACTGCTGGTGATCCTGTTCACGCAGGCGGCCATCGGTGCCGACGACTTCAAGGCGTGGGGCTGGCGCATTCCGTTCATCGTGTCGATCCTGCTGCTGGCCGTTTCGGTCTGGATTCGCATGCAGCTGAGCGAAAGCCCGGCCTTCCTGCGCATGAAGGAAGACGGCACCCACTCCAAAGCCCCGCTCAGCGAGGCGTTTGGCCAGTGGAAGAACGCCCGTATCGCCATTCTGGCGCTGCTGGGTCTTGTCGCCGGTCAGGCGGTGGTTTGGTACACCGGCCAGTTCTACGCGCTGTTCTTCCTGAGTTCGGTGCTGAAAGTGGACAGCTACAGCGCCAACCTGCTGATTGCATGGTCGCTGCTGATCGGCACCGGCGGCTTCGTGCTGTTCGGCTGGCTGTCCGACAAGATCGGCCGCAAGCCGATCATTCTGGCGGGCTGCCTGATTGCGGCGGTCAGCTACTTCCCGATCTTCCACATGATCGCCTCGCAGGCGAATCCGGCGCTGACCAAGGCGCATGACACCGTCAAGGTGGTGGTCTCGGCCGACCCGGCGGACTGCTCGTTCCAGTTCAACCCGACGGGCACGGCCAAGTTCACCAAAAGCTGCGACATCGCCAAGGCGGCGCTGGCCCGTTCATCGGTGATGTATTCCAACGAGGATGCCACCCCCGGTTCGGACACGACCGTGAAGATCGGCGACAAGGTGGTGGCGTCGGTGCCGAATGCCATGACCGGCGATGAGCGCACCAAGGCGCTGGCGGCGTTTGGCAAGACCCTCAGCGCGACATTGACCGAAGTGGGCTATCCGGCGGCGGCCAATCCGTCGGTGGTGAAACTGTCCAATCCGTTCGATGTGTTCCGCGGCCAGCCGCTGATCATCGTGCTGATGCTGACCTGCCTGATGGTGCTGGTCACCATGGTCTATGGCCCGATGGCGGCGGCACTGGTGGAAATGTTCCCCACCCGTATCCGCTACACCTCGATGTCGCTGCCGTACCATATCGGCAACGGCTGGTTTGGCGGCCTGCTGCCCGCCACCGCCTTCGCGATGAGCGCGCAGACCGGCGATATCTTCTACGGCCTGTGGTACCCGATCGTGGTGGCCGGCGGCACGTTCATCATTGGCTTGCTGTTCGTGCGTGAAACCAAGGACCGCGACATCTTCGCCGACTAGACGATGGGTTGAGCCAACAAAAACGGCGCCAGACCGGAAGGCTGGCGCCGTTTTTCATTGTACCGCCGCGCGCCGTTTACGGCGTGACGGCATCCGCCGGCAGCAAGCCCTCGGCCTTCAGGTCAGCCCAGACGGCCGCCGGAATGGGCTGCGCCATCATGGCCGCATTCTGCCGGGTTTCCTCGGCCGTGCGCGGGCCGGGGATTACGGCGGCCACCGCCGGGTGCGCAGCCACGAATTGCAGCGCCGCCGCCTTCAAATCCACGCCATGCCGGGCGCAGACCGCGCCCATCGCGCGGGCCTTGGCCACCATGTCCGCCGAGGCTGCTTCATAGTTGAACGTGGTGCCACCCGCGAGCAGGCCCGAGTTGTACGGCCCGCCGATCACCACCTTCACGCCGCGTTCCATGCATTTCGGCAGCAAGTCCGGCACCGCCGTGTGGTCAAGCAACGTGTAGCGCCCGGCGACGAGGAAGAAGTCCGGGTCGGACTGTTCCATCGCCATCAGGCAGGGTTCCACCACGTTGTTGCCGAGGCCCCAGCCGCCGATCACGCCTTCTTCGCGCAGCCGGATCAGCGCCTTGGCGGCCCCGTTCATCGCCACCGCGAAATGCTCGCGCCACGTGGCGCCCAGCCAGTCCTCGCCGCAGTCGTGGATGTACACGATGTCGATGCGCGGCAGGCCAAGCCGGTGCAGGCTGTGCTCGATGGAGCGCAGCGTGCCGTCGTACGAGTAGTCCAGCTTGCGGCTGAACGACAGGCCTTGCTGGAAATTGTCGTCGATGTCCGGCACGGACGCGGCGGGTTCCAGCAGTCGGCCCACCTTGGTGGACAGGGTGTAGGAGTCGCGCGGGTGATGGCGCAGCACCGCGCCGATGCGGTGTTCCGACAGGCCCGCGCCATAGTGCGGCGCGGTGTCGAAATGCCTTATGCCCGCATCCCACGCGGCTTCAATGGCACCGCGCGCCAGATCGTCCGGGATGGCGGTGAACAAATTGCCCAAAGGCGCGCCGCCCATGCCGAGCGGGCCGTGGGCCTTGAATCGCTGCTTGCTCATGGCCCCTCGCCTCAGCGCTTCTCGGGCGGCGGGATGACGCCCATGGTCAGGATGATGTTGCCGTAGAACCGGCGCTCACCGGTGCGCACGATCACATAGGCATCGGCGGCGGCGGCATAGAACGCGTGGCGCTCCAGCGAGGCGGCGGGCTTGTTGCCGCCGGCTTCGAGGATCTCGTTCATTTCCACCACGGCGGGGGGCACCGCCGCCGGGTCGCCGACCACCTGCATCACATAGGACGCGTGCGGCACGAACGTATCCAGCGGCATGAGCGACAGCGTGGCCTTCAGCGCCGTGGCCACGTTGGCGCCCGGCAGATGCAGCGTGCGCTTGCCGCGAGAGGCCGGGTAATTGGCGTCCACGAACGCGATGGTGTCGCCGTGCCCCATCGAGGCCAGCGCGTGCAGCAGGTCCGGCGTGAGCAGTCCAGGGATACCGATCAGCATGTCTTCCTCCGTTTTGCCCGCAAGAGTAGTCGGCTGGCAGGGCGGCGAATACCCTTTCCGTGCGGGGCGCGCGATGGCGGTGGTACGACGATTGCCCTTTTGCGCTGCACGCGCTGGCCGCGCAGGCAGCGCATGGCAGGTGCGAATGGCAGGAACCAACATTCACTCCTAGTAAGTGCGCCACTGGACAGACAGGGTCCGCCCCGCCGTTTTCCGGATGCCCATGGACGCCGCCGCAACGCCCGACACCGACAGCGCCGCGCCTGCCACCGCAGAGGCGATGCCGAATTTCACCCACAAGCAGATTCTGCGCGTGGTCACCGGCATCCTGCTGTGCATTCTGCTCGCCGCCATCGACCAGACCGTGGTGGTGCCGGCCGTGCCCGCCATCGCGGCGGATCTGCACGGGTTCGGGCATCTGTCGTGGATCGTGTCGGCCTATTTGCTCACCTCCACCTCCGCCACGCCGATCTATGGGCGGCTGTCGGACATTCACGGGCGGCGGGCGCTGCTGCTGCCTGCGATTGTCCTGTTCGTGATTGCCTCCGTCCTGTGCGCGCTGGCAGACAGCCTGTGGCAACTCATCGCCTTCCGCGCCTTGCAGGGGCTCGGCGGCGGCGGGCTAATGGCTATGGCGCAGGCGGCGATTGCCGATGTGCTTGCACCGCGCGAGCGTGGCAAATATCAGGCCTACATGGCGGGCACATGGGGGGTCGCCAGCATCGCCGGGCCCATTCTGGGCGGCTGGATGACCGACCAGATTTCGTGGCGCTATATTTTCTGGATCAATCTGCCCATCGGCATTGCCGCCTATCTGTTGAGTGATCGCGCCCTGCGCCTGCTGAAGGTGCGCAAGCAGGTGGCGCGCATCGACTATCTGGGTGCCGCCCTGCTGACCGCGTTGGTGGCAAGCTGCCTGCTGGCGATGAGTTGGGGCGGCGGGGACTATGCGTGGACCTCGCCGGAAGTGCTGACCCTGCTGGCCGCCGCCGTGGTGCTGCTGGGCTTGCTGGTCTGGCGCGAGACCGTTGCCCCCGATGCGCTGTTGCCGCCGCGCCTGTTCCGGGACGCGGTGTTCACCCGGGGCGTCATCATCGCAGCCCTGGCCGCCGGTGCCATGTTCGGGGCCACGTTCCTGCTGCCGCTGTTCTTCCAGTTGCTGCGCGGGGCGGACGCCACAAGCTCCGGCACGCTGATCGTGCCCTTCCTCGCCTTCAACGTGATCGGTGCCTACACCGCCGGTCAACTGGCGCGGCGGCTCGGCAAGGCCAAGCTGATCGTGCTGGGTGGCCTTGGCATTTCGGTGGCCGGGTTCCTGATGCTGGCCACCATGGATGCATCCACCGGCCACATGCTGTCCCTGCTGGACATGGCCGTGGTCGGCTTCGGGCTGGGCATAGTGATGCCGTCCAATCTGGTGGTGGTGCAGAACGCGGCACAGCGGCGCGATGTGGGGGTGGCCACCGGCTCGCTGCTGTTTCTGCGTTCGATGGGTGCGGCACTGGGCAGCACCGTGGCGGGCACCTTGCTGGCCGGGCGGTTCGCCTCCGGGCTCGCTGAAGCGGGGCTTTCGGGGCGCATCGACCTCGGCTCACTGCGCGGCCACGCCGCCGGCGCGGCATCTGCCATCGATCCGGCGCTGCTGCACGCGGCCACCGGCGTGCTGGAAGCGGCGTTCCACGTGTCCTTTCTGGTCTGTGGTGCCATGGCAGCCGGGGCGTTCCTCACCTGCCTGTGGCTGCGCGACCTGCCGCTGAAATCCAGCGCGGGCAGCTAACTTTTCTTCACCCTGCGCCGCATGACCGAATTGCAACCCGGCACCGGATCCCCAATTCCACCGGGGCCGATGCGCGTGTTACAGCGTCGCCCCTCAGTTCAGCCCAAAGCCGGAGGGGCTTGCCCCACATGAACCACCACGCAACCGCCGCCAGCCTCGACGCGTTCTTCAACGCCACGCTGAGCCAGACCGACCCCGAACTGGCCGCCGCCATTGGCCACGAACTGGTCCGCCAGCAGGACGGCATTGAACTGATCGCCAGCGAGAACATCGTCTCTGCCGCCGTGATGGAGGCGCAGGGCTCGGTGCTGACCAACAAGTATGCCGAGGGCTATCCCGGCCGGCGCTATTATGGCGGCTGCGTGTATGTGGACGTGGCCGAACAGCTGGCCATCGACCGGGCCAGGCAGCTGTTCGATTGCGCCTATGCCAACGTGCAGCCGCATTCCGGCGCGCAGGCCAATCAGGTGGTGTTTCTGGCGCTGCTGCAACCGGGCGACACCATTCTGGGCATGAGCCTCGACGCGGGCGGGCACCTGACGCACGGCGCGGCCCCCAACCTGTCCGGCAAGTGGTTCCGCGCCATCCAGTACGGCGTGCGGCGCGATGACGGGTTTCTGGATTACGAGGAACTGGAAGCCAAGGCGCGCGCCGAAAAGCCGAAACTGATCATCGCGGGCGGCTCGGCCTATCCGCGCATCATCGACTTCGCCCGTATCCGCCGCGTGGCGGACGAGGTGGGGGCGTATTTTCTGGTGGACATGGCGCATTTCGCCGGTCTGATCGCCGCCGGGGTGTATCCCAGCCCGCTGCCGCACGCGCATGTCTGCACCACCACCACGCACAAGACGCTGCGCGGCCCGCGCGGCGGCATGGTGCTGTCCAACGATCTGGAACTGGGCAAGAAGTTCAACTCCGCCGCATTCCCCGGCCTGCAAGGCGGGCCGCTGATGCATGTCATCGCGGGCAAGGCGGCGGCGTTTGGTGAGGCGCTGAAGCCGGAGTTCAAGGATTATCAGCGTGCGGTGGCCGAAAACGCGCACGTGCTTGCCGCCACGCTGGTGGAACAGGGGCTGGCCATCGTGACCGGCGGCACCGACAGCCACATGATGCTGGTGGATTTGCGGCCCAAGCGCGTGACCGGCAAGGCGGCGGAAGCCAGCCTGGAGCGGGCGCACATGACCGCGAACAAGAACGCCATCCCGTTCGACACCGAAAAACCCACCATCACCTCCGGCATCCGGCTTGGCACACCGGCGGGCACCACGCGCGGCTTCGGCGTGGAGGAATTCCGCCTGATCGGCCAGATGATCGGTGAGGTGATCGACGGGTTGTCGCGGTCGAACGACGGCACCAACACGGCGGTTGAAGCCGAAGTGGGGGCGCGCGTGCATGAACTGTGCAAACGCTTCCCGATCTATGGCGGGGCGCGCTAGGCGCCGAACTCAGGACCGCCGCGCCATGCGGTGCCCCTTCTGCGGCCACGCCGACACACAGGTGAAGGATAGCCGCCCGACCGACGATGACACCGCCATCCGCCGCCGCCGCTTCTGCATCGGTTGCAGCCAGCGGTTCACCACGATCGAAAGGGTACAGTTGCGCGAACTGACGGTGGTGAAGACCGACAACCGCCGGGTGCCGTTCGACCGCGACAAGCTGGCGCGATCTGTGCGGATCGCGCTGCGAAAGCGCCCTGTGGAAGAAGAACGCATCGAACGGGTCGTAAACGGCATAGTCCGGCAACTGGAAGCATCGGGCGACAGCGAGATCACCAGCAAACAAATCGGCGAACTGGTGATGGAGACGCTGAAGGAAGTGGATGCCGTGGCCTATGTGCGGTTCGCCTCCGTCTATCGCAACTTCCGGGAAGCCAAGGATTTCGAGGCCTTCCTTGGAGGACTTGGCGATCCCACATAGCCTCGCGATGCATGATCTGGAACATATGCGCTCGGCACTGGCGCTGGCACGGCGCGGGCTTGGCCAGTGCTGGCCGAACCCGTCCGTGGGCTGCGTGATCGTGCGCGATGGCCGCGTGGCCGGCCGCGCGGTCACCGCGCCGGGCGGGCGGCCACATGCCGAGCCGCAGGCGCTGGCCATGGCGGGCGAAGCCGCGCGCGGGGCGACCGTGTATGTGACGCTGGAGCCCTGCTGCCACCACGCCCGCACACCGCCCTGCACCGATGCGCTGATTGCCGCCGGTGTGGCGCGTGTGGTGGTCGCGGCACGGGACTGCGACCCGCGCGTAAACGGCGAGGGCCTGTCGCGCCTGCGCGCGGCGGGCATCGACGTCACCGAGGGGCTGCTGCGCGCCGAGGCGGAGGACCTCAACGCCGGGTTCTTCACCCGCCTGCGCCACGGCCGCCCGCTGGTGACATTGAAACTGGCCAGCACACTGGATGGCCGCATCGCCACCAGCAACGGGCAAAGCCAGTGGATCACCGGGGCACCGGCCCGCGCGATGGCGCATGCGCTGCGGGCGCGCAACGACGCGGTGATGGCGGGCGCCGGCACAGTCCATGCCGACAACCCGGACCTGACCTGCCGGATCGCCGGCATGAAATCCGTGCCGCAGGTGCGCGTGGTGGCCGACAGCCATCTGCGCACGCCGCTGACCAGCAAGCTGATTGCCTCCGCGCACACCAATCCCACCTGGATCCTCGCCACCGCCGGGAACGACGCGGCCCGGCTGGAAGCCTTCGCGCAGGCGGGTGCCACGGTGATCGAAGTGGCCGCAGCCCCGATGGGGATCGATTTGCTGGAGGGCTTCCGGGCCATGGCGCGGCGTGGCATCACCCGCGTGCTGGTGGAAGGCGGTGCCCAGCTTGCGGCAGCGCTGCTGCGGGCTGATCTGGTGGACCGGATTGCCTGGTTCCATGCCCCCAGCGTGATGGGCGGCGATGGCTGGCCGGCGGCGCAGGCGTTCGGGGTGCAGACGCTGGGCCACATGCCGCGCTTCGTGCGTGAGTCGGCGGTGCCAGCGGGGGATGACATGTTGACTGAACTGCGGCGCGCCGCGTGATGGACGGAACGGGGAGCGGCAGATGTTCACGGGAATTGTAACCGGGCTGGGCGTGGTGCGCGAAATCGTACCGCTGGGCGGCAGCCAGGACATGCGGCTGGTGATCGGCACGCCCACCGGCGAGGCGGCATGGGCCGACACCGCCAGCATTCCACTCGGGGCCTCCATCGCCTGTTCCGGCTGCTGCCTGACCGCGATTGCACTGGGACCGGACTGGTTTGCGGTGACAGCCTCGGCCGAAACCCTGTCCAAGACCACGCTGGGCACATGGCGGGTGGGCACCACGGTCAATCTGGAACGCCCGCTGCGGGTGGGCGACGAACTGGGCGGGCATATCGTGGCCGGGCATTGCGACGGCGTCGGCCATGTCGTGGCCGCAACCCCGGATTTCGGATCAACCAGGTGGGAAATTGAGGTGCCGCAGGCGCTGGCACGCTATATCGCCTCCAAGGGCAGTGTTGCCGTGGATGGCGTGTCGCTGACGGTGAACGAAGTCAACGGGGCGAGCTTCGGCGTCAACATCATCCCGCACACCACTGCCGTGACAACCTTCGGCCGTCTGAAGGCCGGGGACCCGGTGAATATCGAAATCGACACACTGGCGCGCTACGTTGCCCGGCTGCAGGAGTTCCGATGACGCTTGACCTGACCACCCGCAGCCTTTCGGATTACCTCGCCTCGGCCGACGAACTGGTCGAGGAGGCCCGCAATGGCCGCCCGTTCATTCTGGTGGATGACGAAGACCGCGAGAATGAGGGCGACCTTGTGATCCCGGCGCAATTCGCCACGCCGGATGTGATCAACTTCATGGCGCGGCATTGCCGCGGCCTGATCTGCCTTGCCATGACCCGGCACCGGGTGGAGCAGCTTGGCCTGCCGCTGATGAGCCAGTCCAATGGCACGCGGCACCAGACCGCGTTTACCGTGTCCATCGAAGCGCGCACTGGCGTGACCACCGGCATTTCCGCGCATGACCGCGCGCATACCATCGCCGTGGCGATCAACCCGGAAAGCCCGCGCGATGATATCGTCACCCCGGGCCATATCTTCCCGCTGATGGCGCGCGAAGGCGGCTCCTTGGTGCGCGCCGGGCATACGGAAGCCGCCGTGGACATCGCGCGGCTGGCCGGGCTGAACCCCTCGGGCGTGATCTGCGAGATCATGAACGACGACGGCACCATGGCCCGCCTGCCGGACCTGGTGGCGTTCGCGCAGTTGCACAACCTGAAGCTGGGCACCATCGCCGACCTGATCGGCTACCGCCGCCGCACCGAGCAACTGGTGCGCCGGGTGCAGGAAGGCAGCATCACGCATGAGATCGGCGGCGACTGGAAGGTGATCGTCTACGCCAACAACGTCGAATACGCCGAGCATCTGGTGCTGGTGAAGGGCGACCCGTCCGGCGGCGGTGCGGTGCCGGTGCGGATGCATGGCGTGGACCTGATCGACGATTTCGTGGCGCTGCACGCCTCAAGCTCGCTGCATTCGGCGATGCAGATGATCGCCGATGAGGGGCGCGGCGTGGTGGTGGTGCTGCGCGAGATGTGGCCCACCAAACTGTCCGAACGCGTCGCCCGGCTTGGCACCGCGCCGCGCGCGGGCACCGAATTGCGCGACTACGGCATCGGCGCGCAAATCCTGCTGGATCTGGGGGTGCGCGACATGGTGCTGCTGTCCAACACGCATCGCACGTTTGTCGGGCTTGAGGGCTACGGGCTGAACGTGGTCGAGCAGCGGCATCTGGCCAGCGGTGGCGCGGCATGAGCACCATCGACGCCGCCCTGCCCGCCGCGCCGCAACTTGAAGGCCCGGCGCCGCATCTGCTGATTGTCCGCGCACCGTATTACACGCAGGTGGTCGATGGCCTGCGCGACGGGGCCGAGCGCATCCTGCGGGAAAGCGGGTCCACGTTCGATGTGCTGGACGTGGCGGGCGCGCTGGAACTGGCGGGCACCGTTCGTCTCGCCGTGCGCGGCAAGCGGCGCTACGACGGTTACGTGATGCTGGGCTGTGTGGTGAAGGGTGAAACCGACCATTACGAGTTTGTCTGCCGGGAGGCGATGGCCGGGATTACCGGCGTGGTGCTGCAATTCGGCCTGTGTCTGGGCAACGGCCTGCTGACGGTGCATTCGCTGGATCAGGCCCTCGCCCGCTCGGGCGCCGATGGCCACAACAAGGGGGCCGAAGCGGCGGCAGCAGCACTGGTGCAGATCCGCGCCGCGCGCTGGCTGGGTGCCGTCTGATGTCCGCCCCCCCGAAGGAGGTTCGCGGCCGTCCGCGCACAGCGGCGCGCGTGGCCGCCGTGCAGGCGCTGTTTCAAAGCGAACAGGCGCAGACCAGCCCCGAGACGGTGATTGACGAATTCGTCCGTCACCGGCTGGGCGAACTGCCCGGCAGCGGCGGCTTTGACGACGGGCGCGCGCCGGAGGCCAACGCCCCGCTCTTTGCCCGCATCGTGCGCACCGCCGCGCGCAAGCAGGAGGAAATCGACCGCCTGGTCAGCGAAAGCC
>CAIPHQ010000258.1 GCA_903864895.1 uncultured Rhodospirillales bacterium | reverse complement strand
TGGCAGGCGGCAATATCAACGTGTTTTCGGCCAGTGCGGTCAGCACCGGCGGCACCATCGCCGCAGGCGGCACGCTGGGCCTGACCACTTCGGGCGGCCTGCAACAGACCGGCGGGCTGCTGTCGGGGGCAGGCGGCGTGCATCTGCTGGCCACCAGTGGCAACGCGGTGCAATCGGGCGGCAGCACGGCAGGCAGCACCACCAGCGGTGCGGGCGTGCTGGTACAGGCCCCGAACGGCAGCAACAGTTTCGGCGCGGTGCAGATCGCAGGCAGCACCAGCGTATCACTCGGCGGCCCGGCCAGCGTGACCTGCCCGGCCTGTCTGGTGCCGGAACCAGCCTCGCCGCTGGTCCCGGTGGTCACCGCGCCCGGCGCCAGCGCCGCGGCCGGTGCCCCCACGGCGATGGCCGCCTACCCCGCCATCACGCCGCGCGTGAACCTGACACTGCTGGGCAACAGCATCGCGCTCGACGCGCCGGTCACCGCAGGCACGCTGACGCTGTTCTCACGGCTGGACACCACGCAGTCCGCCACCATCGACGCACTGGCGCTGACCGGTGCGGCGGGCGTGGCCACCGATGCGGGTGGTGCGGCAGCGCTGGCCAGCGGCATCACCGGCCTGGGCTGGACCGCAGGCTCGCTGGGCTGGACCGCCGCCGCGCCGGGCAGTGCCACGCTGGCGGCGGCCAACACCGTGCTCAGCCTTGGCACCTATCTGGCCACCGGCAATTTCACGCTGAAAGACAACCTCACCGCAGCGGGGGCCACGGTGCTCACCGCCACCGGCCCGGTTGTGGCGGGCTATGGTGCGGCCACCGGCGCGCTGTCGATCAGCGTCGCAGGCGACCTGACCGTCAGCGGCCCGCTGGTGGTGGCCAACGAGTCGCCTGGCGCGTCCGGCAGCGTGTCGCTGTCGGCCACCGGCAGCGTGGCGGTGGGCGGCGTGACCACGGAAGTGTTCGCGCCCAGCAACGTCAGCATCTCCGCTGGCCTCAGCATCGCGGTCAGCGGCAACGCGGTGATCGGCGGCGGTGTGGTGGCGATGTCTGCGCCGGCCAAAACCCTGTCCGGCACGGCCCAGATCGTCGCCACCGGCAGCGGGGCCGTGTTCAGCGGCGGCAGCACCTCGGCCAGCGGTTCGGGCACCATCGCCAGCACCGGCAGCCTCAGCTTCGACACGCTCGGGCTGGCCGCCTCGGCGCTGCTGACCGCCACCGGCGCGGTGGATGTGGCCGGCACGCTGACGCAAAGCGGCGGGTCGCTGATGGGCGGCGCAGTGACACTGGCGGCGCTGAACCAGAGCGGCGGCACCGTGGCGGCGCAAAGCCTGACCATGGGCAGTGGCAGCGGCGCGGCGGGCACGGCCGGGTCCAGCGCGGCCGCGGGCGCGATCACCCAGACCGGCGGTCTGGTGGTGGTGAACAACGACCTCAACGGCAGCGCCACCGGGCAGATCACGCTGGGCGGCACGATGGAGGCCGGGGGCACCATCGGGCTGACGGCCGGCGCGGGCGTGCAACAGACCGGCGGGCTGCTGATGGGTGCGGCCGGTGTGCATGTGCTGGCGCTGTCAGGCAATGCCAGCCAGACCGGCGGGCAGGTGGCAGGCGGCACCGGGGCCGCGCAGATCCTGGTGCAGGCACCGGCGGGCAGCAACGATTTCGGCAGCTTCGAGTTGGCCTCGGCCCCCGGCTTCTCCAGCTTCGGCGTGGCCGCGCTGACCTGCCCGGCCTGTGTGGTGCCGCTGCCATCGGTGATCAACCCGCCGAGCGTGACCGCGCCGGGGGCTGTGGTCGTGGCGTCCTCGGCCACGCCCATGGGCCCCTATCCGGCCACCACCGGGCGCGCCGATGCATCGCTGGTGGGGCAGAGCATCAACCTCGACAAGCCGGTCATGGCCGGTACGCTGGCGCTGTATGCCCAGTTCGACGCCACGCAAACCAGCGGCGGCGCGGTGGACGCGCTGACCCTGACCGCCAATACCGGCGTGCCCGTGATCGGCAGCGGTGCCGCGCTCGACAGCGGGTTGACCGCGCTGGGCTGGACCGCCGGGTCGATCGGCTGGACTGCGGCCAGCACCGGCAACCTCACATTGACGGCCGCTGCGTCCAACCACGTCGTCACGCTGGGCCGCACGCTGGCCACCGGCAATATCGCGCTGGCCGATGCCATGACCAACCCGCTCTCCCCGGTGCTCACCGTGTCCGGCCCGGTGGTGGGCGGTTATGGCGCGGCCACCGGCGCGGTCAGCATTGCCGTCACCGGCAATCTGGCACTGGCCGGGCCGGTCACGGTGGCGGGCAGCAGCAGCGGCACGGTCACGCTCAGTGCCACCGGCGCCATCACCGCCAGTGGTGCGGCCACCGAGGTGTTTGCCCCCACCAGCGCCGGGCTGACCGCCGGAACGGCGATCACGCTCAGCGGCGGCGCGGTCGTGGGTGGCGGCAGCGTGGCGCTGGCCGCGCCGCTGAAATCGGTAAACGGCGCTTCGGTGCTGGCCACCGGCAGCAGTGCCAGTTTCACGGGCGGCACCACGTCGCTGGACGCCACCGGCAAGGTCGCCAGCAACGGCACTATCGGCTTTGACGCACTGACCAGCGCGGGCACCATCGCGGCCAGCGGCAACATCGCCGTCACGGCGGCGCTGACGCAGACCGGCGGCCAGATTGCCGCGCGCGGCAGCATCACCACCGCCAGCGGCGCGCCCGGTGCCGGGCTGGCCGGAACCACTGGCACCGGTGCGCCGGTGACGCAATCCGGCGGCACCATGCTGGCGGGCGGCAATATCGATCTGTGGTCGGCCACCGGCATCACGCTGGGCGGCACCATCGAAGCGGGCGGCACGCTGGGGGCCACCGCCAACGCAACGATCCTGCAAACCGGCGGCTTGCTGTCCGGGGCGGGCGGGGTGCATCTGCTCAGCACCGCAGGCGCTGCCAGCCAGACCGGCGGCAACGTGGCCGGTGGCACAGCCAGCGGAACCGGGGTGCTGGTGCAGTCCCCCAAGGGTGCCAACGATTTCGGCAGCCTGATGATTGCCGGTGTCCCGGCCACGTCCAGCATCGCCAGCGTGGCCCTCAATTGCCCGGCCTGCGCGCTGCCCACGCCCGCCATCCCCGCGGCACCCGCTTTCAGCTTCACGCCCGGCAGTGCCGCGGCTCCGGTGGCGATGGCCGCCGCACCCGCCTCGGCCGCACGTGCCTCGCTGACGCTGATCGGGCGCACTGTCACGGTGGACAAACCCACGCTGGCAGGAACGCTGGCGCTGTTCTCGCAACTCGACACCACGCAGGCCGGGCCGGGCAGCATCGACGCCTACACCCTGACCGGCACAGCAGGCGTGCAGGTGGCGGGCGGCACGGTGCAGCTTGCGCCGGAGGTCACTGCCGCCGGATGGACCCCGGCGCTGCTGGGCTGGGTGGCACCCGCCATCGGCAACGCCGTCCTGACCGCGCCGGGCGTGAATGCGGTCAGCGGCCTCGGCAATTACAGCACCACCGGCACGTTCACGCTCGCCAACGCGCCCGGCGCACCGCTGCTGACCATCGGCGGCACGCTGTCGGCCGCGGCACTCACCATCACCGCCCCCGGCAAGCTGCTCGCCAACGGCAGCGCGATCACGGCAGGTGCGGGCAATGTGGCGCTGCTGGGCGGCAACACCACCATCGCCCCGGCGGCGTCGGTCAGCGCGGGGCCGCTCAACCTCGTCCAGTTCGACACGCTGACCACGGCCGGCACCGTGTCCGCGGGCAATGTGCAGGCGGCCGGACTGGCGCAGTCCGGCGGGTCGGTGACGGCGGTCAGCAATATCATCGTTGGCACGCTGAACGCATTCAGCCAGCCCGGCGCGGTGCAGCCCGGCAGCGGCCCGGTCAACCAGACCGGCGGCACGCTGGCGGCCGGCGGCACTGTCCAGCTTGCGTCGGCCAGTTCGCTGTCGGTCAGCGGCGTCATCACCGCCGGATCGGTCGATCTGGTGGCACCGAACCTTACTGTCGGCACCGCCGATATCACCGCGCCGCGCATTGTGCTGACCACCGGGGCGGCCAACGGCAGCATCACGGTGGCCAACGGCGCCACACTGGATGCCACCGCAGGCTTCGCCGCACCGCCCGGCTACATCCCCGGCAAGGCGGGCATTTCGGCGCCGGTGGATCTGTCCAACGCGGCCTCTGGCGGCGTGTACATGACCATCGGCTTGCAGAATCCGGCTGGCCCCAACGGCTTCAATGCCAGTGCGGGCACCGGCACGATTGCGGTGGGCGATCTGGTATTGGGCGGGCCGATGCTGCGGCTGGCGCTGCCGGACAATTTCAGCGGGCCGGCCAATTCCGGCACGATTGCGCTGGGCGGCATCACCTCACTGGCCTCACCGGCCAAGACCACCGTGGTATTGTGGCTGGGCAACGGCACTGCCACCGGCACGCTGAGCGGCCAGCAATTCGGCGTGTTCGCCACGTCGCGCAATGCCTCCGGCGCGTTCAACGGCTCGGTGTCCAACAGTCTGGGCCAGACCTTCCCGGCCGGCTCGCAGGCCGGGGCCAGTGCGGCCGGGCAGGGGCTGGCAAACCCGCCGCCTGCCTCGGTGCAATATTACCCGAACGCCAAGCTGCAACTCGGCGGCTGCCCGATCAGTTCCATCAACTGCCGCATCGTCACCCTGATCCAGTTGCCGCCGCAGGTGGCACTGCCCGCCTATGCGCCGATCATCACGGCGCCGCTCGATGATTTCGATCTGCTGCTGCCCGGCATTGCGGACCAGGAGGACTGAGATGCCCGCCCGCACCAAAGCGCTACCGTTGCTGGCCCTGCTCGCCGCGCTTGCCGGGTGCCAGAGCCCGCCCGCCTCGGTCTATGTCGCGGTGCAGGACAGCCGGTCCGGCACCGTGCCGGTGGGCGACAACAGCGCCGGTGAGCCGTGCCGCCGTCTCGATCTCGGCGGCGGCTCGGCGGACGTGTATTGCGGGGAGTGGGAACGCCCCAGCGCCCGCATCCGCCCGGGCGAGCCGCGCGGCGGTGCCGATCTGGGCGCGCTGGCCAACGGGCAGGGGGCCGGTGCGCCGTGGCGCTCGGAAATCGACGGGCGGTTTGTCTGCCCGGCAGACCAGCGCCGCATCACCGTGCTCGGCGGGGCCGAGGCCGTGGTGATGGAATGCCATTACCGCAGCAGCGGCTTTCCGCAGACCATCCTTGTGGCCGATGTGGGCGGGCGGGTGTGGTACGCCGATACCATCGGGGCGGCGTTCGACGTGACGCTGCGCGGCATCGGCGCGCTGGCCGGAACGCCGTTTGACGCCACCGCCGTCACCTCCAATCCCACGGCGGGGGCAGGCCCGGCGTTCAAGGCCAGTGACGCGCAGGCCTACCAGTCCAAGATGCGTGACGCGGCGGAGGCAAACCGGCAGGGCAACACCTCCAAGGCGGAAAAACTGTTCCGCGACGTGATCGCGTTGCAGGAAAAGGTGCTGCCCAAGGTCGATGGGCGGGAAAACCCGGATCTGGCCACGGCGGTGATGTCGCTGGGGCTGCAACTGTCCAATCAGGGCCGCTACGCCGAAGCCGATGGCAGCTTTGCCCGCGCGGGGGCCGATATCGGCCCGGATGGCGGCGACCCCACCACACCGCCGCTGGGCAGCGACCCCACCGCGCGCGCGCGGCTGCTGCAGTACCGCGCCATCAACGCCATCAATCGCGGCGACCCGGCGCAGGCGCTGCCGTTGCTGGATCAGGCCGAGACCGCGTACCGCGTGCTGGCCGAACCGGCGTTGAACCGGCCCGCCACCGGCGGTGGCGCGGTGCTGGAGACGATGCAGAACCAGCCGGTCGAAGCACTGTTCGGCGTGGTGGACGTCAAGCGCAACCGGGCCTGGGCGCTGCGCCGGATGGGCAAGCTGCCGGAAAGCCTTGCCGAGGCGCAGTCCGCCCAAGCGCTCGCCGCCGCCAAGCTGCCGCCCACTACCAGCCACTGGCGTGAGCGCGAAACGGCGTTTCTGTACCGCACCCACGGGCTGACGCTGTCGAAGGCGGGCCAGTCGGACAGCGCGATCACGCATTTCGAGGATGCCGACCGCGACTTCACCCTAGTGTATCGCGCCACCCGCCCGGCTGCCGAGAACAAGCTGCACACCGCTGGCGAACTGGTACGTGCGCACCGCCCGGATGCGGCGTTGCCGCTGTGCCACGACGCGGTGGACATTCTGGGCCGCCGCAAGGACGGCGTCAGCCCTGAACTGATGGCCCCCTGCCTTGACGCTTTCGCCACCGCCAGCGGCGGCGGGCAGGACCGGCTGGCCGAGATGTTCGAGGCGGCGCAGCAGGTGCGCAGCAGCCAGACCAACCAGCAGATCCAGCAGGCCGCGCGGCGCATGGGTGAGAATGCGCGCGACCCGAAAGCGGCAGACCTGATCCGCAAGCGCGAGGAGGCCGACAAGAAGCTGGACACGCTGGAACGCCAGCGGTTGCTGGCCGCCCGCGCTGCCTCGGGTGACACCGCCGCCACTGCCAGCGGGCAGGCCCCGCTGGACCCGGCGGCGCTGGCCAAGCTGGATGCCGACATCGAAGCCGCCAGCAAGGAATCGGCCAGCCTTGAGGAGCAGTTGCAAGCTGCCTCGCCCAGCTACAACCAGCTTGTGCCCAAGGTCGTCACCGCCAGACAGATCATGGCGGCGCTGCGCCCGGGAGAAGCCTTCGTGGCGACCGTGCTCAGCGATGAGGCCGGATGGAGCTTCGTGCTGCGCGACGGCAAGATCACCATCGGGCCGATCAGCGGCGGGCGCGCCAATGTGGCCAAACTGGTCAAGCGCCTGCGCCGCACGCTGGAGCCGGATGACGCCGGGCATGTGCGCGCGTTCGACACCGCCGCCGCCTACCAGATGTACAAGACCGTGCTGGGGCCGGTGGAAGCCGCCTTGCAGGGCGCGGGCACGCTGACCATCGCGCCCGCCGGGCCGCTGCTGTCGCTGCCGTTCGAGGTGCTGCTGACCAAGCCGGTGAAGGGCTTCAACTACGCGCAGATGCCATGGCTGGTGAAAGACTACGCCATCGCCCATGTGCCGGAACCCGGCAACTTTCTGGCGCTGCGGAAACTGGCGGGAACCTCCCGCGCCACGCTGCCGTGGTACGGGTTCGGCGCGGCCAGCAACGTGACGCTGGCGCAGGCGCAGGCCAGTTTTCCGGCGGCAAGCTGCGGTGAGGCGGCGCAGGAACTGGCAGGGCTGCCGCAGCTGGCCGACGCGGCCGTGGAACTGAACGCCACCCGTACCGCGCTGGGTGCCGCGCCAAACACGCTGCTGACCGGTGCCGCCTTTACCGCCGCGGCGGTGGAGCACGCGCCGCTGAAGCAATACAAGGTGCTGCACTTTGCCGCCCACGGCCTGCTGCCCACCGATCTGGCCTGCCAGTCCGAACCCGCCATCGTTACCTCGGCCGCAGCCGCCGCACCCGATGCCAGCGGCGCGCTGTTGACCACGGCGCGGATCGAGGGGCTGGACCTGGACGCCGAGCTGGTGATCCTGTCGGCCTGCAACTCCGGCGGTGCCGGTGACAAGACCTCGGGTGAAAGCATGTCCGGGCTGGCGCGCAGCTTTTTCGCCGCCAATGCGCGCGCCCTGCTGATCAGCCACTGGTCGCTGGCCGACGAAGTGCCGACGGTGCTGGTGCCCGAGGCGCTGGCCGAGATGCGCAAGCAGCCCGAGCTTGGCATTGCCGGCGCCCTGCGCACCGCGCAACTGCACTGGATCAGTTCACGGCCCGGCCCCTACGCGCACCCCACGTTCTGGGGCGCGCTGGCGGTGTTCGGCGAGGGTGGCGGGTTGGTGGCCAAGCCGCAGGCGGGGCTGGGACCGGAGGCGGGTTCGGCGATCAACCGTCCAGGTTGATCACCACCACGCGGCGGTTGGCGGCTTCGGGGGTCTGGTCGGGCGTCTTCACCGCCAGATCCTGCTTGCCCTTGCCCACCGCCACCAGCCGCGCCGCCTCCACGGCGAACTTGGCCACCAGATAATCCACGACAGCCTTGGCCCGCCGTTCGGACAGCGCCAGATTGGTCTGGTCATCGCCGACCGTGTCGGTATGGCCTTCGATGCGGAAATGCGCCCCGGCCAGCGCCGGATTCTTCAGCGCGCTGCCCAACTGGTCCAACTGTGCACGCCCGGCACCGCTGAGATCCGCCGAGCCTGAGTCGAACAGCACCAGCAGGCTGACCGCCGGGGCATCCGCCGGCACCGGCGTGGCCGGGGTCGCGGCGGCGGGCGTGGCGGACATGTGCTTCACGCCGCGCAGGCTTTTCACAATCACGTCCGCGTCCACCACATCGGCGGCATTGGCAGGCGCGGTGGCAATCAGCGGCAGGACGGCGGCGGCGAGGAGGAACAGGCGCATGCATCGCTCCGGGGCAGAGGAACACGGGAATACAATCGGCGACATTCTACCGCAGGCCAGCCGCGCCGTCATCCGCCGTTACAGTTGGGGCTGCGGTTCAGCCATCCAGATTGATCAGCACCACGCGGCGGTTGCGCGGCTCGGCCACCTGATCGGCGGTCTTCACCGCCAGCCCGTCCTCACCCATGCCGACCGGCACGAACTTGGTGCGGTCCAGCCCGAACTGGGATGCCAGATAGGCCACCACGGCCGTCGCGCGGCGCTGGGACAGCGCCTTGTTGCCGGCCGGGTCGCCCACCGTGTCGGTGTGCCCCTCGATGCGGAAATGCATTCCGCTCAGGCTCGGGTCTTTCAACGCCTTGCCCACCTGATCCAACTGCGCCTTGCCCGCATCAGTCAGATCGGCCGAGCCGCTTGCGAACAGCACGATCAGGCTGGACGCAGGTTTGGTGGCCGCCGGGTCGGCAGCGGGCGCGGCCGCCGTGGTGCTGCCGGCCGCAGGCTTCTTGAGGCCGCGGGTCTTTTTCACGTCAACCGCCCCCCCTGAGTCGCCGCTGTCCTGCGGCATCAACTCATTCAGGATGCTGGTGGAATCCTTCACGTTCTGGGCGAACGCGGGCGTGGCAAACAGCAGCGCGGCGGCAGCCAGGGTCATCAGGCGCATGGAGTGCTCCATAGGCTTTGCAGAACAATACCATAACGGCAAGCGGGGCGAGAGTCATGCTTATCACAGCAGGAGTGACCACCGCACCAGCCCGTCCGGCCGCCAGTTTACGACATGACGCTGGACAAGTCATTTAACGTGGGGTTTTGTTGCACCGCCTGATGAAGCACGATGAGGATGGGTGGAAATCGTCTTGGCCGCACATCGACACGATGGGCTGAAGCAGTGCTGCGCGCGGACAATGGCCGCACGGGCGGGCTTGCCGTGATTCGGGAAGTGATCTGAGATGGCCCTGGACCTGACGCAACCCTTGCCGGACCTGGACAGCGACGCGCCGGCAGGGCCGAATCTGGAGTTCGACGCGGATTTTGGCGAGCTGGAACGCGCCGCCCAGGGCACGCCGGAACGCCAGGCCGGCGACAAGATCGTTCCCGCCGAAGACCCGGTGTGGAAGGACGTGGCGAAACAGGCCGCCGATCTGCTGGAACGCACCTACGACCTGCGGGTGCTGACGCATCTGGCCGTCGCACGGCTGCACACCTCCGGCCTGCCTGCCTTCGTGACCGTGCTGGGCTGCATCGCCAGCCTGCTGGAAACGCGCTGGGCGTTCGTGCATCCGCAACTGGACCCCGAAGACGACAACGACCCGGCCATGCGCTCCAACGCGCTGCTGCCGCTGGCGCATCAGACCCGCGTGCTGAAAGTGCTGCGCGCATTGCCGATCGCGGTGTCCAAGCGCGGCGGTCCGATCAGCTGGCGCACCGTGGCGGTGGCGCGCGGTGAGACCGACCCGCCGGAAGGCCAGGAGCGCAACCCGGAGTCCGAAGTCCGCGCCGCATTTGCCGACACGCCGGCGCAGAAGGTGGAAGCCCTGCGCGAACAGGTCACTGCCGCATTGCAGGCGCTGCGCAGCATCAAGGCCACGTTCGACAATTGCAGCGGCTACGGCAACGACCCCGACCTGAGCGCGCTGGCCAAGCCGCTGGCCGACATCAACCGCTATATCGGCCTGTATTTCGTCCCGGACGCGCCCGCGCCCGCGGAAACCGAGGCCGCCAGCGACGCCGCAGACGACACACAGGCCGCATATGATGACACCCCGGCCCCGTCCTCCGGTGGTGGTGGCGGCGGTGGCGGGCGCAGCAGTGGCGGGCGCGCGGCACCGGTCACCGCGCTGTCTCTGTCCAGCGTCAACAATCGTGAGGAAGCGGTGCACCTGCTTGATCTGGTGTGCCGCTATTACGAGCAGTTCGAGCCTTCCAGCCCGCTGCCGCTGATGATCACCCGCGCCCGGCGGCTGGCGGACAAGGGGTTTCTGGAAATCTTGCAGGAACTGGCGCCGGACGGGGTATTTCAGGCTCAGTCCGTGGTACAATCACGGGAAGGCTATTAACCCGATGCCGAACCCGCCTGCCGTTCCATGCCCCATGCGTCCGGCTACGCCGCCGGTGGTCCACTCATCAACCCGCATCCCGTAACGAGGCACGCTCATGGCCAAAGCCAGCAGTCAGAAATTCATTGCCCGCAACCGCGCGCCGCGGGTGCAGATTGAATATGACGTGGAAACCTACGGCTCGGAAAAGAAGGTGCAGTTGCCCTTCGTGGTGGGCGTGATGTCCGACCTGTCGGGCAAACCCACCGAGGCGCTGCCACCTGTGGCTGACCGCAAGATGCTGGAAATCGACGTCGACAATTTCGACGACCGGCTGAAATCCATGAAGCCGCGCGTGGCGTTTACCGTGCCGAACACGCTGACCGGCGAAGGCAACCTCGCCGTGGACATCACGTTCGAAAGCATGGACGATTTCACGCCGGGCGCCATCGCAAAGAAGGTGGAAGGGCTGAACAAGCTGCTGGAAGCGCGCACGCAGCTTTCCAACCTGCTGACCTACATGGACGGCAAGACCGGCGCGGAAGATCTCATCAACAAGGTGCTGCAGGACCCGGCGCTGTTGCAGTCGCTGGCCGCAGCGCCCAAGCCCACCACCGGCGGGGAGGAATAAGCCATGTCGGGTCAGCAAAGCGGCGCATCTGCCGCCCCCGGTTTTGCCGCAACGCAGGAGTTCAATGATTTCGCAGCCCTGCTGGACCGCGAATTCAAACCGAAAAGCGACAAGGCGCGTGAGGCGGTAGCCTCCGCCGTGCAGACGCTGGCCGAACAGGCGCTGCACAATGCCAGCCTGATCTCGGATGATTCGCTGCGCTCGATTGAAGCGATGATCGCGGCCATCGACGCCAAGCTGACCGAGCAGGTCAACCTGATCCTGCACCACGAGGATTTTCAGGGTCTGGAATCCGCATGGCGCGGCCTGCACTATCTGGTGAACAACACCGAGACCGACGAGCAGCTGAAGATCAAGGTCTTCAACATCTCCAAGAAGGAACTCGGCCGTACGCTGAAGAAGTTCGAAGGCACCGCGTGGGATCAGAGCCCGATCTTCAAGAAGGTGTACGAAGAGGAATACGGACAGTTCGGCGGTGAGCCGTACGGCCTGCTGGTAGGCGACTACTATTTCGACCACAGCCCGCAGGACGTGAAGCTGCTCGGCAACATCGCCGCCGTCGCCGCTGGCGCGCACGCGCCGTTCATCACCGCCGCCAACCCGACCGTGATGCAGATGGACAGTTGGAACGAACTGTCCAACCCGCGCGACCTGACCAAGATTTTCGGCACGCCGGAATACGCCGCATGGCGGTCGCTGCGTGAAAGCGAGGATTCGCGCTATCTGGGCCTGACCATGCCGCGCTTCCTGTCGCGGCTGCCCTACGGTGCCAAGACCGAGCCGGTGGAGGAATTCAACTTCGAGGAAGATACCTCGCTGCCGGAAAGCGGCGCTTACACATGGGCCAATTCGGCCTATGCGATGGCCACCAACATCACCCGCGCCTTCAAGCTGTATGGCTGGACGACGCAGATTCGCGGAATCGAAAGCGGCGGCGCGGTGGAAGGGCTGCCCACGCACACCTTCCCCACCGACGATGGCGGCGTGGCGATGCAGTGCCCGACCGAAATTGCCATCGCCGACCGGCGTGAGGCGGAACTGGCCAAGAACGGCTTCATGCCGCTGATCCACAAGAAGAACTCGGACTTCGCGGCCTTCATCGGCGCGCAGTCCCTGCAAAAGCCGCAGGAATACGACGACCCGGCCGCCACCGCGAACGCCAACCTTGCCGCGCGCCTGCCCTACCTGTTCGCCACCTGCCGCTTCGCGCATTACCTGAAATGCATGGTGCGTGACAAAATCGGCGGCTCGAAGACCAAAGCACAGCTTGAGACATGGCTGGGCCAGTGGCTGATGAACTATGTCGACTACGACCCGAACTCGTCCAACGACGAGTACAAGGCCAGCCACCCGCTGGCCGAAGGCAAGGTGGTGATCGAGGAAAACGAGGAGAATCCGGGCTACTACAGCGCGAAATTCTTCCTGCGGCCGCACTACCAGCTTGAGGGCATCAACGTCTCGCTGCGCCTTGTGTCGCGCATGCCGAAATAGCCGCACGGCACCGGTGACCGGGGTCACAGCCCCGGTCGCCGGTACGGCCTAACAATGGCCGGCGCAGGCGGCGGGCCGAAAACTGCATGGGGTGGCCGCTGCGGCGGCCGGTGACTGCACGGTTTATCCAACTCTCAGAGGATGTAAGACATGGCAATCGACTCCTATATGGCGTTCCAGCAATACGGCGGAACCTATCTGACGGCTGAATCGCAGGTCGATCTGTCGAAGAACAGCGAACCGCTGATGACCGCGCCTACCGCGCCGTTCAAGCCCGGCCAGGTCTTCGAAGTGGAAGACTACAGCTTCGATATCGAGCAGACGCTGAACATCGGCAGCCAGTCCAGCGGTGCCGGCGCCGGCAAGGTGTCGTTCAACCCGTTCTCCATCACCCGCAAGATCGACAAGGCCTCGCCGGTGTTCTTCGAAATGGCGTGCTCGGGCACGGCGTTCCAGCAGGTCACGCTGGCGCTGCGCAAGAGTGTCGGTGCCAGCGGCGGCGGTGCGGACGTGTCCGGCCAGATCTTCCTGCGCTTCGATTTCAAGCTGGTCGCGGTAAAGACCATTTCCTGGAGCCATGACGACGAATCGCCGAAGGAAACCGTCACGTTCGAGTATGGCGGCCTGCAGGTGCGCTACAACCAGCAGGATCCGAGCGGCTCGATGACCAGCGGCAAGGCCGCGCTGTTCGTCGGCGGCTGGAACCGCGTGAAGAACATCAAGGATCGCGAAACCACGCTGATCACCTGAGGAACCGCGCCCGTGGCAACCCAGCCGGGTTCCGCCTCTGGCCTCGACGCCCGGAGCCTGCTCCGGGCGGACGGGCCGCGCGCCGCGCTGGAGCGGCTGAAACAGGAAGTGCGCAAGGCCCCGCGCGACGTGAAGCTGCGCGTCTTCCTGTTCCAGTTGTTCTGCGTGTTCGGCGAATGGGACCGCGCGCTGACGCAACTGGCCGTCACCTCGGAATTCGACGCAGCAGCACAGCCGATGGCGCAGGCCTATCGCGCGGCCATCCGCTGCGAGATGCTGCGCGAGCGTGTGTTTGCCGGCACGCGCACACCCACCGTGTTCGGCAAGCCCGAGCAATGGGTGTCGCTGCTGGTGGAAGCCAACCGCGTGCTGGCCAGCGGCAAACCCGCCGAAGCCGCGCAACTGCGCGACGCGGCGTTTGAAGCCGCCCCCGCCACGCCGGGCAGCATCGACGGCAAGCCGTTCGAATGGATCGCCGATGCCGACCAGCGCCTGGGCCCGGTGCTGGAGGCGATGATAGAAGGCAAGTATTTCTGGATACCGTTCGCCAACATCGCCCGCGTGGACATCGAAAAGCCTGCCGATTTGCGCGATCAGGTCTGGCTGCCCGCGCATTTCACCTGGGCCACAAAGGGTGAATCGCACGGCTTCATCCCCACGCGCTATCCCGGCTCGATTGCCGATGAAGATCTGGCGCTGTCACGCCGCACCGAGTGGCGTGAGGACGGTGACTGGGCACTCGGCCTCGGGCAGCGCATGTTGACCACGGACAGCGACGAAGTCGCCATCATGGACGTCCGGCGGCTGGAGTTCGCCGCACCGTCCGTGGCCTGAACATGGCCGAAGGCACGAATCGCGAGCGGTTGCAGCCGTCACTGCTGGACCGGCTGACCGATTCCGCGCCGGAATACCGCAAGGAATCGCTCGACCAGCAATCGCTGAGCATGATCCAGCTACGGCAGGCGGTGCTGCGCGATCTGGCGTGGCTGCTCAATACCTCGAACCTCGCGGCCGTGGACGAGATCGAAGCCTATCCGCTCACCAACGCCTCGACGGTGAATTACGGTGTGCCCGGCTTCACCGGCATGATCGGTGCGCGTGACAAGGCGCAGGCGCTGGAAAACGCCATCGCGGAGGCCATCAAGCGGTTCGAGCCGCGCATCCGCCCGCACACGCTGCGGGTGCGCGCGCGTGAGGACAGCGGCAATCTGGCCGTGCCCACGCTGGTGTTTGAAATTCGCGGTGAGTTGTGGGCGCAACCGGTGCCGCTGCAACTGTTTCTGGAAACCTCGATTGATATTGAAACGCGGCTGGCCGTGGTGACCGATGTGAAGGCGCGCGGCTGATGGACCCCAGATTGCTGCGCTTCTACGAAGGCGAATTGTCGTTCCTGCGCGACATGGGAACCGAATTCGCCGCCGAGTTCCCCAAGGTTGCCTCCCGCCTCGACCTTGGCAGCACCGAGGTGCCCGACCCCTACGTGGAACGCCTGCTGGAAGGCTTTGCCTTCCTGACCGCGCGCATCCAACTGAAAATGGAAGCGGAGTTTCCGACCTTCACGCAGTCGCTGCTGCAGATGGTCTATCCGCATTACCTCGCCCCCACGCCGTCGATGGCCGTCGTGCGCTTCCAGCCGGACCCGGTGGCCATCCGTGGCGTGCCGAAAGGCGTGGACCTGCCGCGCGGCACCGAACTGCGCAGCCTGCTGGGCACGCAGGACCAGACCAACTGTGAATTCCGCACCGGCCACGCGGTGCGCCTGCTGCCCATCGAAATCACCGAGGCCGAATATATCGGCTCGCCCGCCGCCGTGGCAGCCTTGGGCCTGCCGGAACAGAAGGGCGTGAAGGCCGCCATCCGCATCCGGTTGAAGGCCGGGGGCGATCTGGTGTTCAACAAGATCGGGCTCGACCGGCTGAGCCTGTTCCTCGGCGGGCCGGAGGGCTCGCGCGAGCGGCTGTATGAGCAGATGCTGGCCAATGTCGCCGCCATCTGGGTGCGCCCCAGCGTGCGCCCGCTGCCGTGGCAGGAACGCTTGCCAGCAAATGCGGTGCAGGCACGCGGCTTCGGCGCCGAAGACGCGCTGCTGCCGCCCGCCCCGCAATCCTTCGACGGCTACCGGCTGTTGCAGGAATATTATGCGATGCCGGAGCGGTTCCTGTTCGTCGATATCGCCGGGCTGGACCGTGCGGTGGCGCGCTGCACCACCAACGAACTGGATATCGTGCTGCTGCTGAACCGCGCCGAGTCGTCGCTGGCGCGCAATTTCGGCACCGACCACATGTCGCTGTTCTGCACCCCGGCCATCAACCTGTTCCCGCGCCGCTCCGACCGCATCAACCTGAACGAGAACGACGCCGAACACCTGATCGTGCCGGACCGGATGCGCCCGCTGGACTACGAGGTGTTCAGCGTGCAGAGCGTGGAAGGCTATGCCGCCGACGGCTCGGCGCCGCAGCCCTTCCTGCCGTTCTATGCGGCCAACGATCTCAGCCGCAATCCGGGCCATAACAGCTACTACATGCTGCGCCGCCAGCCGCGCCTGCTGTCGCAGCGCAGCCGCCAGCGCGGGCCGCGTTCCAGCTATCTCGGCCACGAAGCCATGATTTCGCTGGTCGGCGGCGGGGCGGCACCGCTGGCGCACTCGCTGCGCCAGTTGGGCCTCGACCTGCTGTGCACCAACCGCGACCTGCCGATATCCATGCCCACCGGCAAGCAGCACACCGATTTCACCATCACGGTCAGCGCGCCGCTGTCCGCCACGCGCTGCATCGCCGGTCCCACCACGCCGCGCCCGTGCCGTGGCGATGGCGAGTATGCATGGCGCTTCATCTCGCATCTGGGGCTGAACTATCTCAGCCTTACCGACACCAGCACCACGCACGGCGCCGCCGCGTTGCGGGAGATGCTGCGGCTGTATGTGCCCTCGGCCACCTCGCCGATGGCGCGGCAACTCGAAGGCCTGCTGTCGGTCGCCAGCCGCCCGGTGGTGCGCCGCATTCCCGGCAGCGGGCCGGTGGCGGTCGGGCGCGGGCTGGAAGTCACGCTGCTGATGGACGAATCGGCGTTCGGCGGCACCAGCGGCATTCTGCTGGCCGCCGTGCTGGACCAGTTCTTTGCCAAATACGTCTCGATCAACGCGTTTACCGAAACCGTGCTGCGCAGCGCCGAACGCGGGGAGGTGATGCGATGGCCCATGCAGATCGGCCAGCGGCCGATCCTGTAGCCCCGGACGGCGGCTTCGCAGCCCTCGTCGCGCGCGTTCCGGCCGCAGTACCTGCCGCGCCGCCGGAACAAGCCGGGTTGCTGGACCGTCTGGCCGCCGATCCGGCGTCGCACAGTTTCTACCAGACCATGCGGCGGCTGGAGGCGCTGTTTGCTGATCGGCCTCGCTTTGGCCGTTCGGTGCGTCCGGCGGAAGATGCGGTGCGCTTCGCACAGGAAGCCTCGGCCATGTTCGCGCCGTCGCAGTTCGCTGGCTTCGAACCCGCGCGCGAGGGCCGCGCCGCGCGCCTGCTGGTGCATTTCTTCGGCCTGTTCGGGCCGGACGGCCCGCTGCCGCTGCACCTGACCGACTACGCGCGCGACCGCCGCCGCAACGCGCGCGACCCGACGTTTGAACGCTTCGCGGACATCTTCCACCACCGCGCCATCTCATTGTTCTACCGCGCATGGGCCGATGTGCGGCCCACCATCGCGCATGACCGCCCCGCCGACGACCATTTCGCGCTGTACACCGGCGCGCTGGTGGGCCTTGGCATGGACAGCCTGCGCGACCGTGACGCGATGCCGCATCTGTCCAAGCTGCATTTCGCCGGGCGCTTCGCCAACCAGACCCGCAATGCCGAAGGTCTGGGCGCCATTCTGTCAGCGTTCTTCACCATGCCGGTGCGCATTGAATGCTTTGTCGGCACATGGCTGCCGATGCCGGAAGCCGACCGCACCGCGCTGGGGGCAGACCCGCGCACCGGCGGGCTGGGCCGCACCGCCCTGCTCGGCAGCCGGGTGTGGTCGCGCACCGACAAGTTCCGCATCGTGTTCGGCCCGCTGCCGCTGCCCGATTATCTGCGCCTGCTGCCGGGCGGGCTGAGCTTTCACCGGCTGATCCCCATCGTGCGCAACTACGCCGGTGACACGCTGCTATGGGACGTGAACATCGTCCTCAAGCGGGACGAGGTGCCGCCCATGGTGCTGGGCAAGCAGGGCCGCCTCGGCTGGACCAC
Source organism: uncultured Rhodospirillales bacterium (assembly GCA_903864895.1). Lineage (GTDB taxonomy): Bacteria > Pseudomonadota > Alphaproteobacteria > Acetobacterales > Acetobacteraceae > CAIPHQ01. The sequence continues at coordinate 962 of CAIPHQ010000258.1, read as the reverse complement.
CTGGCTGATGCCGCGCCGCAAACAGCAAGACGCTGCCGACCTGTATCTGGACGCCAGCGCCGACAGCGTGGCGCAGCGCATCGACTCGCACTTCCCGACCGACCCCTCCACATCCAGCGACGCAAAGGCCGCAGCATGAGTTCGATCAGCCGCTCCCGCCTGTTCGGCAAGCTCAACCCGCTTGCCTACAAGGCCATCGAAGGTGCCACGGTGTTCTGCAAGCTGCGGGGCAATCCGTATGTGGAATTTGTCCACTGGTTGCAGCAGATCCTGACCACGCAGGATTCCGACCTGCACCGCATCGCCCGGCATTTCGAGCTCGACGCCTCCAAACTCGCGGGCGACATGACCGCCGCTTTGGACAAGCTGCCGCGCGGGGCGACGGCAATTTCCGATTTCTCGCCGCTGATCGAGGAATCCATCGAGCGGTCGTGGGTGTTCGCCACGCTGATGTTCGGCGAGTCGCAGGTGCGCACCGGCCACATCATTTACGGCGCGCTCAGCACCACCACGCTGCGCAACGCGCTGTACGGCATCAGCCGGCAGTTCGAGAAGGTGAAAGCCGAAGCCCTCGGCGACAACTTCGCCAAGATCGTCGGCGGCTCGCCGGAGGATAATCTCGGTGCCGCCGATGGCTCGGGCGCAGGCGGGGCCGCCCCCGGTGACGCTTCGGGCGCGATGGCCCCGGCGCAGATGGGCAAGCAGGAGGCGCTGGCCAAGTTCTCGGTGGACCTCACCGAACGTGCCCGCAAAGGCGAGATCGACCCCATCGTCGGCCGCGATCAGGAAATCCGGCAGGTGGTGGACGTGCTGATGCGCCGCCGCCAGAACAACCCCATCCTCACCGGCGAAGCGGGCGTCGGCAAAACCGCCGTGGTGGAAGGCTTCGCGCTGCGCATCGTGGCGGGTGACGTGCCGCCATCGCTGAAGGATGTCAGCCTGCGCACGCTCGATGTGGGGCT
>CAIPHQ010000257.1 GCA_903864895.1 uncultured Rhodospirillales bacterium | reverse complement strand
TGTTGCGGATGCGCGGGCGGGGCGAAGCGGTCGATATGGCCGCGCAGCAACCCCGGTTGCAGCACCACCACCGTGCCCGCCGGATGTACGGCGTCCTCCGGCACCACCCAGAGCAGCGTGTTCGGCCCGCGCGCACGCAGCGCCGCGTGCAGGCGCGCGATCTGCGGCAGGCTGCGGCTGCCGCCGCCCTTGCGGACGAACATCTTCTCCCCGCCGCGCAAATCAGCGCGCAGCTTGTCCACCAGAAACCGCAACGCCACCGCCTGTTGCGCCAGCAGCCGGGATGGATCGGTCTGCCCCTCGAACGCGCGGGTGTGATAGCGCATGCCGTAGCGCGGCAGTTCCACGGCGTATTCCCGGTTCGGCCACACGCTCAGCGCCAGCCCGTCCCCGATCCCGGCGAAATCCTCGGCCAGCGCGTCCAGCAGGCCGGGCAGCGGGCAATAGGCCAGCCGGAACAGGCCCAAATTTTCGACCCCAAAACAACGCTGAACGATGCCAAACTCACAATTATCGCCGAGATTTTCGAAACACCGCATGACCTCGCCCACGGCCTGCACAATGCACCTCCAGCCAGAACGGCGCCGCGCCGGACCTGTGAAGGAACGTGGCCGCGTTCTGGCTGATGTGAAGCGGCATATTGTTACCGTTTGCCTAATTACGCATGACAATCAGAGCAATGTATTAATTCCTGTCTGACGTCACCGTCATGCCGTCCGGCCACCGCGCAGCACCACATAAATGGCCGGAATCACCAGCACTGTCAGCAGCGTCGAACTCGCCAGCCCGAACAGCAGCGAAATCGCCAGCCCCTGAAAGATCGGGTCGGTCAGAATGGTCGCTGCCCCGATCATCGCCGACAGCGCGGTCAGCAGGATCGGCTTGAACCGGGTGGCCCCCGCCGCCAGCACCATCTCCCGCACGCCCATGCCCGCAGGCGCGTGGCGGATGAAGTCCACCAGCAGGATCGAGTTGCGGACGATGATCCCCGCCAGCGCAATGAATCCGATCATCGAGGTTGCGGTGAACGGCGCGCCCAGCAGCCAGTGGCCGGGCACGATGCCGATCAGGGTCAGCGGCACCGGCACCAGAATCACCAGGGGCAGGCGGAAACTGCCGAACTGGGCGACCACCAGAATATAGATGCCCAGCAGCGCCACGCCGAACGCCGCCCCCATGTCGCGGAAGGTGACATAGGTGATCTCCCACTCCCCGTCCCACAGCAGGCTGGGCTTGCTTTCATCTGCGGGCTGGCCGCGCAATGAGACTGTGGGGGGCGTCAGCTTGCCCCAGTCATGCGCGGCGATGGCGCGGTTGACGGCGATCATGCCGTAGATCGGCGCTTCGAAGCGCCCGGCCAGTTCGGCCATCACCATGTCGGCAAAATGCCCGTCGCGGCGGAACAGCACCGGCGAGCCCTGTTCGTGCCCGGCGCGCACCACCTCGCCCAGTTCCACGATGCCACGGCTGCCCGGCAGCGCGTTGGCGGGCACCGGGGTGGCGGCCAGACGCTGGCTCCACGCCAGATCGCGCTTCGGCAGCCCCACCACAATGTCCAGCGGCGTGCGGCCCTCGCCACGGTACGAGTAGCCAACCGGGATGCTGCCGAACAGCGCCTGCACCGTGTCGTACACGTCCGCCTGCTCGACACCGAAAAACTCCAGCCGGTCCTGATCGATGGCCACCCGCAGGCGCGGGCGCGGATGGCCGTAGCTGTCATCCAGGTCCACCAGATACGGCACCGTGCGGAACACGGTTTTCAGTTCCTCGGCGGTGGCGCGGCGCGTGGCGGCGTCCGGCCCGTACACCTCGGCCAGCAGCGTGGCCAGCACCGGGGGACCAGGCGGCATTTCCACCACTTTCAGCACGCTGCCTGCGGGCAGGGTCAGGCTTTGCAGGCGCTGGCGCAGATCAAGCGCAATCGCGTGGCTGGCGCGGCTGCGCTGCTCCTTGGGCGTCAGCAGAATGTGCAGGTCGCCCATCTCGGGACTGGTGCGGAAGTAATAATGCCGCACCAGACCGTTGAAATCGAACGGCTGCGGCGTGCCCGCATAGGCCTGCGCACCCGCCACTTCCGGGATGCCGCGCGCAATCCGCGCCACATCGAACAGCGCCCGCTCGGTGGCCTCCACGCTGCTGCCTTCCGGCAGGTTCAGCACCACGGACACCTCGCTTTTATTGTCGAACGGCAGCAGCTTGACGGTCACGTCCTCGGTATAGAACAGCGCGCCACTGACAATCGTGGCCACCCCCACCAGCAGCAGAAAAATCCACGCCCGTGCCTTGGTGGCGATCAGCGGGGCGGCCACCGCGCGATAGATGCGGCCCAGGCGGCCCTCGCCATGCGCGTGCGCGTGCGCGGCGGCTTCGGCGCGCGGGGCGAGTTTCAGCATCATCCACGGCGCCACCGCCATCGCCACAAAGAACGAGAACAGCATCGCCGCCGAGGCGTTCACCGGAATCGGGGCCATGTACGGCCCCATCAGGCCAGACACGAACAGCATCGGCAGCAGCGCCGCCACCACGGTCAGCGTGGCCACCACCGTAGGGTTGCCCACTTCGGCCACCGCGTCGATGCTGGCGCGCAGCCTGTCGCGCCCGTCGCGCATCCCCCAATGCCGGGCGATGTTTTCCACCACCACAATCGCGTCATCCACCAGAATGCCGATGGCAAAGATCAGCGCGAACAAACTCACGCGGTTGATCGAGTAGCCCATTACCCTGGCGGCAAACAGCGTCAGCAGAATCGTGGTGGGGATCACCACCAGCGTCACCAGCGCCTCACGCCAGCCAATCGCGAACGCGATCAGCACCACGATGGACACGGTGGCCAGCCCCAGATGAAACAGCAGTTCATCGGCCTTGGCGTTGGCGGTGGCCCCGTAATCGCGGGTGATTTCGGCCTGCACATCCGCCGGAATCAGCTTGCCGCGCAGCAAATCAAGCCGCCCCCGCACGGCTTCGGCCATCGTGACCGCATTGGCCCCGGCGCGTTTGGCCACCGCCACGCTCACGGCCGGCGTGCGCTGCCAGCCATCGGCGGCGGGCGTGAAATTCCACGCGCGGGCTTCCAGCGGCGCGGCGCCCACGGTGATGCTGGCGACATCCTGCACATACACCGGCCGCCCGTCCCGCGTGCCGACCAGCAGCAGGCCGATATCCGGCACGCCCAGCAGCGTCTGCCCGGCCGAGACGGTGGCCATGCCGCCCGCATCGCGCACCTGCCCGGCCAGAAACGATCGGTTGGCCCCGCGCAGCTTGCCCAGCAATTGCTGCAAGGTCACGCCATACAGCGCCAGTTTCTCCGGGTCCGGCGCGACGCGGATTTCCTCGGGCGCGCTGCCGGCCACGTAACTCGACCCGGCTTCGGGGATTTTCACCAGCTCGGTTTGCAGCTTCTGCGCCAGTTGCCCCAGATCAGCCTGCGTCCAGCGCGCGGCGGCGTCAGCGCGGGGGGACAGCGTCACCACCACGGCGGCCACGTCATCTATGCCGCGCCCCACCACCAGCGGTGGCGCGATGCCGGTGGGGATGCGGTTGAGGTTGGCGGAGATCTTGTCGTTCACCCGCAGCACGGCGGTGTCTTCATCGGTGCCCACCGCGAAGCGCGCGGTGACCATCACGCGGTCGTCCTGCGTCTGGCTGTAGATGTGCTCGATGCCGGGAATGGCCCCCAGCAGCGCCTCCAGCGGCTTGGTCACCAGTTCCGCCGCATCCGCCGCGCGCAACCCGTCGGCGGCCACCGCCACATCGACCATCGGCACGTGAATCTGCGGGTCTTCCTCGCGCGGGATGGTCATCAGCGCCACCAGCCCGGCGGCGAGTGCGGCCAGCAGGAACAGCGGCGTGAGTGGGCTGCGGATCGCCGCCTGCGTCAGCCTGCCGGAAATGCCGGGATTCATGGCGCACGCACCACGTCACCCGCGCGCAGGCCGGACAGGATCTCCACCCCGTCCGCCATGTCCGGCAACGGCGTGTCGCGCCCGCGCTGCACCGGGCTGTCGCTGCCATCTTCCAGCCGCACATAGTCCAGCCCGAAGCGCTGGGAAATCAGATGCGCCGGAATCACGATGCCGTGCCGCCGCCCTGCCGCAATCCACACGCCGACGCGCTGGCCCACGAAATAGCTGCCCAGACCGGGGGCCGTGGCATCCGCGCGCACCCGGCCCTCGATGATCTGCGGATAGACCAGCGTGATCCGGCCTGCGACCGGCGGGGTGGCATCCAGCCGCACCGCATCGCCCACATGCAGGCTGGCGGCGTGGCGCTCGGGCACGGACAGGCGCAGCACGAAATTGCCCTCGGCGATGCTGGCCAGCGCGTCGCCCGGCAGCACCACGCTGCCGCGCGTGATGGGCACTTGCAGCACCCGCCCGCTGATCGGCGCCAGCACCGCGCCCTCGGCCATCTGCTGTTCCAGCACTGCACGCTCGGCGGTGCGTGACGCCAGCGCGTTGCTGGCCAGCGTGGCGGCGGTGCGGGCGCGGTCCAGGCTCTGGCGCGACGTCGCCCCGGTCTGCGCCAGCGCCTCCTCCCGCGCCAGTTCGGTCTGCATCTGCTGCTGGCTGGATTTCAGCCCGGCGATCTGCGCGTCCACCGCGCGCAGTTGAAATTGCAGCTTGTCGTCGCCGACCAGCGCGATGGTCTGGCCCTGCGTGACGGCATCGCCGTCATGCACCCGCAACTCCACCACCGTGCCGCCAAGGCGGGCGCGCGCGGGCACCACGTTCTGGCTTTCCACCGTGGCGAACACGGATTTTTCGTCGGGTAGCAGCGTCTGCACCACCGTCAGGCCGGTTTCGGCCTGCGCCGCCTGCGCCAGCAGCAAGCCAGCCGCCAACGCTCCGCCGCGCAGGGTGCGCGCAGACCAGATTGTCATCGATGTGACTCCTGTGGCTTATCGCGTGGCCGGCAATCCCGCCGCTTTCCAGGCCATCAGCCCGCCCGCCACGTGCCCGGCCACCTGCACCCCGGCCCGGCGCGCCGCCTCCATCGCCATCGCCGAGCGCTTGCCGACGCCGCAATGCAGAATCACCCGCTCCGCTTTGGCAGGAAGCGCCATCGGGTCGAACGCCGACAGCGGGCGGTTCACCGCACCCGCGATCCGCTCGGCGGCGAACTCGGCGGCCTCGCGCACATCCACCAGCACCGCCTCCCCTTCGGTCACCAGTGCCTGGGCTTCTTCGGGCGAGAAGTTCTGCAACAGTTCAAGGCTCATGGGCGGGTTCCTTCCGGTTGGGCGCCACCGCACGCGGGCGCGCAATACAGGGCATACAGCGTCTCCAGCACCCGTTTGGCTTCGGGGCTGGCAATGGAATAGTAGATGGTCTGGCCGTCACGCCGTGTTTCCACCAGCCCATCCTTGCGCAGCAGGGCCAGATGCTGGGACACGGTGGAATCGCGCACGCCCAGAAACGCGGCCAGTTCGCCCACCGGGCGCTCACCCTCGATCAACTGGCACAGGATCAGCAGCCGGTGCCGGTTGGCGAGCGACTTCAGCAACTCACTGGCGCGGTTGGCGGCGGCGTTCATCAGGGACGGCTGTATGTTCATAGCTGCGAAGATATGCAGCCACGGCGCGCCGGTCAAGC
>CAIPHQ010000256.1 GCA_903864895.1 uncultured Rhodospirillales bacterium | reverse complement strand
CGGCAGGCGGGCTTCCGCCATGTCTGCGGCACCGCCACCCCGTGGCGCGATGTGATCTGCCACGCGCTGGGTTTCACCGGGGCCGCGGCGGTGCCGCCGGGCATGTTGGGCCGCGTGCTGCTGGCCATGCTGCGCAAGCGGCTGGGTCTGTCCCGGTTGCGGCTTGCGATCAGCACTGAAGCCGCAGCATCGCCGCAGGTGACGGCGTTTTTCGAGTCGCTTGGCGTGCCGATGCAGGTGTTCGCCGACCCGCAGGGACCGGCGGCACCCGCCGCGGTGGCACAGGAAGCGCGGCTGACCGGAAGCGTGTTCATTCGCGCCGCCTATGCAACTGCGACCGCCGGCGGCATTGGCGTGGCGCTGATAGCGCCTGATGCCGCCGCCATCACGCTGTGGGCACGCCAGCGCGGTGAGGCGCTGCGCAGCACCGAAGACATCGCAGCCCTGCCGAGCGTGATTGCGCTGCTCGCCGCCGAAATTGCCACGGCAGAACCGGCCATTGGCCGCTTCCTGATCGCGGCGCAAGGGCTGTCACCGCAGGCCGGAGACATCGCCCCCGACGGGACAGTGCAGCACACCGCGGCCGAGCGCCTGCATGCTGCGGCTCTGGCGCGGCTGCGCAGTGGCGGCGGCATCGCGGTGGAGCCCCGGCCGCAGGCGCAAGCCGCCGAGCCTGCATCGCAAGCCACCATCTGGGCCATGCAGGCCGGCATCGGAGTGCTGTGAGATGAACCTGCCGCTTGCAACCGACATTCTGGAAGCCGCCGGGCTGACACTGGCATTTGGCGGCGTGCGCGCCGTCTCGAACGTGAGTTTCAGTGTGCGCGAGGGTGCCATCTGCGCGGTGATCGGGCCGAACGGGGCTGGCAAAAGCTCGCTGCTGAACATTCTCAGCGGCGTGTATCAGCCGCAGGACGGCAAGCTGCGCTTCCGTGACCGCTGGTATTCGCGCATCACGCCGCAGGACGCGGGCGATATCGGCATCGGCCGCACATTCCAGAACCTCGCGCTGTCGCGCACCATGACCTTGCTGGACAGCATCATTCTGGGTGAGGCGCGCAGCGTGCGGTCCACCATGCTGGAACAGGCGCTGGGCCTGCCGCGGGCGCGCAGAGAGGAAGACCGGCTGCGGGCCCGCGCCGAATCCATCATCGCGTTCCTGCGCCTGCAGGATGTGCGCGATGCGGTGGTGAGCAAGCTGCCCTATGGCCTGCAGAAGCGCGTGGAACTGGGGCGCGCCATTGCCGCGCAGCCGCAGGTGCTGCTGCTCGACGAGCCGATGGCCGGCATGGGGTCTTCGGAGAAGATCGAGATGTGCCGGTTCATTCTGGAAGTAAATGCAGAGTTCGGCACCACCATCGTGCTGATCGAGCACGATATCGGCGTGGTGATGGATCTGTCCGATCACATCGTGGTGCTCGACCACGGTGAAAAGATTGCTGACGGTACGCCGGATGAGGTGCGCCACGACCAGCGCGTGATCGACGCGTATCTGGGCGTTCACGCAGCGCAAGCCGCGTAAGGAGCACCCGATGGACTGGAACTTTTTTCTGGAAGTGCTGATCGGCGGGCTGCTGTCCGGTGTGATGTATTCGCTGGTCGCGATTGGCTTCGTGCTGATCTACAAGACCTCCGGCGTGCTGAACTTCGCGCAGGGCGCGATGGTACTGTTTGCCGCCCTGACGTTTGTCAGCATGACCGAGTATGGCGTGCCGTTCGTGCTGGCGCTGGTGGCCACAGCCATCATCATGATCCTGCTGGGATTCGCCATCGAACGCGTGGTGCTGCGGCAGTTGATCAATCAGCCGCCGATCACGCTGTTTATGGCCACGTTGGGCGTGAGCTACGTGCTGGAGGGTGCGGCGCAACTGCTGTTCGGCACCCAGCCGCATGAACTGAACCTTGGCATTTCCGACCTGCCGATGGATGCGGGCGGCGTTTCGGTCAGCACGTTCGACCTTTTCGCCGCCGGTGTCGCGGCAACGCTGGTGGCCGGGCTCACGGTGTTCTTCAACTACACCCGCGTTGGCCTCGCGTTCCGCGCCGTGGCGGGCGACCATTTTGCGGCACTGGCCGTGGGCCTGCGGCTGCGGCGGATCTGGGCCATCGTGTGGGCCACCGCCGGGCTGGTGGCGTTTGTGGCAGGCCTGCTGTGGGGTTCGCGGCAGGGCGTGCAGTTCTCGCTGTCACTGGTTGTGCTGAAGGCGCTGCCGGTGCTGGTACTGGGCGGGTTTGATTCCATTGCCGGTGCCATCATCGGCGGGCTTGTGGTGGGGGCCACGGAGAAACTCGCCGAAGTGTTCCTCGGTCCCTATGTCGGCGGCGGCATTGAAAGCTGGTTCGCCTATGTGGCTGCGCTGGCATTCCTGCTGGTGCGCCCGTCCGGCCTGTTCGGCCAGAAGCAGATTCAGCGGGTGTAATCGCCATGTTCTACGACACCACCGGCACGCTTGCGCTGTCCTACGCCGCTGACCGGCGTTTGCTGAAATTCGCGCTGAACCGCTGGCTGCTGGGTGCGGGTGCCATCTTCGCGGTTGTTATCCTGCCACTGATCGGCAGCGACTACGTGTTCAGCGCGCTG
>CAIPHQ010000255.1 GCA_903864895.1 uncultured Rhodospirillales bacterium | reverse complement strand
CGCTTCAGCCCGAAGCTGGATTTCGTGCCGCTGTTGCCGGAAGCCGAGCTTTCGGCGTTCTACGCCGCGCGGCGCACGCTGAACGCCATGCTGGCGTCTGACGAGTTCGAAATCCGCTTCCTGCTGAACGCGGGCGATCTGGTGATGTTCGACAACCGCCGCCTGCTGCATGGCCGCACCAGCTACGACCCCAACGAGGGCCTGCGCCACCTGCAAGGCTGCTACATCGACGTGGACTCGCCGCGCAGCCTGTATCGCGTGCTGACGAAGGCGGCGGAACCCGCCAAGATGGCGGCGGAATAAAGGGGCGCACGATGGCAACGGTCAGCTTCAGCCGGATGGAAGACGGCACCCGCGAGGATTACCTGCTGTTGCAGGAACTGGAAAAAGCCCACCTCGCCGGCACCGCGGAGCGCGTGCTGCGCGAAATGGCGCGGCAGGCCGAGGAAAACTACGAGGGCTATAAAATCGGCCGCCTCGATCACGCCTTGCAGACCGCCACCATGGCCGAGCGCGACGGCGCGGACATCGACTGGATCGTGGCCGCCCTGCTGCACGACATCGGCGACGGCTTGGCACCGCTGAACCACGACCGCTTCGCCGCCGAACTGATGCGCCCGTTCGTGCGTGAGGAAGTCACGTGGTCGGTCGAACACCACGGCGCGTTCCAGATGGTGTTCTACGCGCACCATTACGGCTGGAACCCCAATGAGCGGGACAAGTACCGCGGCAGCCCGTATTTCCAGAGCTGCGTGGATTTCTGCGGCCGCTGGGATCAGGCAGCGTTCGACCCCGAATACCCGACCGAAACGCTGGAGCATTTCGCGCCGTTGGTGCGTGAGGTGTTCGGCCGCAAGGCCTACGACCCGGCGGTGATCCGCGCGGGCGTAGTGCTCGGCGTGCCGCAGGGGGCGAGGCAGGCGGCGGAGTAGCAAGCAAGGCCGGGCGCTGCCCGGACCCGCCAAGGGCCGGGGGGCCCTTGGAACCCGTTACACGACGGTTCTGATGATTCCCAGCACCGCAAGCCCGGCCAGCAGGCCGAGCGTGACGCGGCGGAAACCGGCCGGGGTGGCACCCAGAAAATGCCGCCCGCCCAGCCACATGCCAAGCAGCAGCACCGGCAGACACAGCACCGCAAGCGCCAGCGTGTCCGGCCCGGCCAACCCCTCGTTTCGCAGAAACGCCAGCCCGGTCAGATCCAGCAGAAAGAAATACGCCACCACCGACGCGCGCAGCGCGGCGGGCGAGACGCCGTCCGCCGTCAGAAACACCGCCACCGGCAAACCGCCCATCGCCACCGCGCCATTGCACGCGCCCGACAGCGCGCCAATCGCCAGCACCAGCGGCGCACTCGCCCGTGCCTTGAACTTGAACCCCGCCGCCAGCACAGCACTGGCCAGCAGCACGAACAGGGCAATGCCGAGCCGCAGCGTGGCCGCGTCCGTCACCGCCAGCACATGCACGCCCAGCGGTGTGCCAACCGCAGCCCCCGCAATCAGCAGCCCCACCCGCCGCCACGGAATATCGCGCCACACGGAAACCGCCTGAAACACGCTGGCAGTCACCTCCAGCACCAGCGCCACGCCCACCGCCTGCACCGGGGCCCCCACCAGCGACCAGCTTGCCACCAGCAGCGCGGAAAACCCGAAACCGGAATAGCCGCGCGCGAGCGCGCCCGCTGCCAGCCCCGCCAGCATCACCGCCGCCTGCAACCCGCCCAGCGCGTGAACCGGGGCGAACAGGTCCGCAAGGTCCATCGTCACTCCTGCACGGGGCATGGGGTCAGATCAAAAACGCCGCGCCAACGGCACCGTATAGTCGCGCATCGACCCAATTCCGGAGGGCACCATGCCGAACGCCACCGCACCCGCCTATCGCGACATCGTGGTCTATCTGTCCGCTGGCGACAACGCCCGCGCCCGCGTGACCGCCGCCATCACGCTCGCACGCCAGCACGGCGCGCGGTTGATCGGCGTGGAGGTGAACCACCCCAGCGTCTATGCCAGCGCCCACGCCGCCGAAGCCACCAGTGTCACCGAGCATTTTCTGACCGAAGTGCGCGCCGCGCATGTGCAACACGCCGTCCACGCCGCCAGCCGCGACGATGCCGCCGGATGGAAGGCGCTGTACGCGCATTACGCCGATCTGGTGATCGCCCCGTCGGCCAGCGAAGCCGATGCCGGGCTCGTGCTGCGCGGCGTGCCGGAAGACGTGCTGATGCAGGGCGGCGTGCCAGTGCTGGTGATCCCTGACCTGTGGGCAAGGCAGCCTCTGGGCGCCAACATCGTCATCAGCTGGAACGCCAGCCGCGAAGCCACCCGCGCGGTGCATGACGCGATGCCGCTGCTCACCCGCGCCAATTCGGTGACGGTGTTCGCCTTCGATTCCCGCCAAAACGTACTGCGCGAGGAATGCGAAATGCTGCGCGGCCACCTGGCCATGCACGGCGTCACCGCCAGCCTGCACCCGTGGCCCGGCACCAACGACATGGACCCGGTCTCGGCGCTGTTCTCCTGCCTCTCCGAATCCGGCGCCGACCTGATCGTGGCCGGCGGCTACGGCCATTCGCGGCTGATGGAGCGAATGCTGGGCGGCGTCAGCCACCAACTCGCCCGCACGCTGACGGTGCCGGTGCTGATGTCGCACTGAGGGGACAAGGGAAAACCGGGCGCTGCCCGGACCCGCCAAGGGCCGAAAGGCCCTTGGAACCCTCAGATGATTGCCGAATCCTGCAACATTCCGCCGGTTACGCGGGCCGCTCTTGGGCTGCCGTCACGAATTGCCGCAGCGCACGGTTAATGTCGCTCTGGTAACCGCGCCCGCCTTCGGCATGGTCACGAAACCAGGCCAGCACATCCGCGTCGATCCGGATGGTGATGGCCTCTTTGCGCGCCTTGTAGAGCCCGCCGCGCACTGCGCCTGACCAGTCGTGCACTTCGGGTATATCCGTCGTGTCGATCGTTGAATCGGGCTGGGCAGCCAGTTGTTTCAGCCGCTCACGCTGGGACTCAGACATCTCCATCATCATAGGCCCTCCGTTCATGGCGCGTGGCCCGGCGTGCGCTGATAATCCGCACCCTGTCCTCACCATCATCAGGGTAGGTATGGACCACCAACAACAGGGCCACGCCCGCCACCACACCGAGCGCATGCCACCGCTCTTCTGTTAGCTCGAAGCGATCAAAGCGCAACAAATGCCGTGGATCGCGCCAGACCAGTTCCGCGTCCTCGAATGCAACGCCGTGCTTGGCGAGGTTACGTCTCGCCTTGGCATCGTCCCATTCGAAAATCGGCACTGGCACCGCGCGATGTCACTACGAAAATGTAAATACAATTGGTCTTGCGTGCAAGGACGCCGCTCGACCTACACCACCGCCGTCGCCTCAATCTCCACCATCGCGAGCGGTTCCACCAATTCGGTCACGCCCACCACGGCCATTGCCGGATAGTGCTTGCCCATCACCTCGCGCCACACCTGCCCCAGCGCCGGCCCGGCGGCGCGGTAGGCCGGAATGTCGGTGACGTACCAGGTCATCCGCGCCACGTGCTGCGGCCCGGCGCCGGCTTCGGCCAGCACCGCCAGCACGTTGCGCAGCGCCTGCGCGATCTGCGGCACCAGTCCTTCGGCAAAGCGCTGTTCGGCATCCCAGCCGACATGGCCTGCGGTCAGCACCATGCGGCCTTCGCCCGCCATGCCGTTGGAATAGCCTTTCGGGCGCGGCCAGCCGGGCGGTTGCAGAATGGTCAGGCCGCTGGTCATGCAGGCTCGCTCCTTGCGCGCACCGATTGCTTCAATTGTCCCAGCAGGCGCAGCAGCGTGCGCTGTTCCTCGGCGTTCAGGCCGGAGAACATTTGTGCGATCCAGTCACCATGCTGCGCCGCCATCTTGGCAAACTCGGTGCGCCCGGCTTCGGTCAGGCGCACATACGACACCCTGCGGTCGGTGGCGTGCGGCATCCGCACGATGTGGCCGGAATCGACCAGCCGCTCCACCAGCCCGGTGATATTGCCGTTGGAGACCATCATCCGCCGCGACAGGTCGCCCAGCGTCAGCCCGTCCGGGGATTTCTCCAACTGCGCCATCAGGTCGAAGCGCGGCAGCGTCACATCGAACCGCTCCCGCAGCCGCCCGCGCACCTCGCCCTCGATCAGCGTGGCGCAGGTCAGCAGCCGCAGCCACAGGCGCAGTTCGCCCCGGTGGTCACTCGCCAGCCGGGTCTCCGCGTCCAGTTCGATGTCGTCCGCTCCGCTCATGGCATCACCTCGCCGCCCGCCACCGCGATGGCCTGCCCGGTCATGGCATCCGAACCGGGGCCGCACAGAAACAGCACCGCCGCCGCCACCTCCTCCGGCTGAACCAGACGGCCCTGCGGGTTGCTGGCGGCAAATCCGGACCGCACATCCTCCGCACTGCGCCCGGTCTTGCGGCTGACCGTGTCGATGCTGGCCGATAACATGCCGGTTTCTGTGTAGCCGGGACACACTGCATTCACCGTCACGCCGGATTTGGCGCATTCCAGCGCCAGCGCCCGCGTCAGCCCCACCACGCCATGCTTGGCCGCAACATAGGCCGACACATAGGCATAGCCGGTCAATCCGGCGGTCGATGCAATGTTCACCACCCTGCCCCGCCCGCGCGCCACCATGCCGGGCAGCACCAATCGGGCCGCCTCGAACACGGAAGTGAGATTGAGCGCGATCATCCGGTCCCACAACGCCCGGTTCGTGCGCCCGAACGGCGCACTTTCCGCGCCACCGGCATTGTTGAGCAGAATATCCGGCGGGCCCAGCAGCACTTCGGCGCGCGCAAACGCCCCGGCCAGCGCCTGCGCGTCGGTCACATCCGCAATCTCGAACCCGGCGGCATCACCCGCCTGCACCATCGCCGCCAGCGGCCCGCCCGCCCGGCCCAGCACGGTCACGCGCGCGCCAGCGTGCGACAGCGCGCGGGCGCAGGCAGCACCAATGCCGCCGCCGCCTCCGGTGACCAGTGCATGCCGCCCGGCCAGTTGCATAGCGCGCCCTCCCTCGGACCCGGCGCATCCCAACATTGCGCCCGGCATGTTTCAAGCCTAAAATACCACAGACCTGATGAGGAAACCGTCCATGCGCATCTCCATCCTCGGCGGCGGTCCGGCCGGGCTGTATTTCGCCATCCTGATGAAGCAGCGCTGGCCCGGCCACGACATTGTGGTGCACGAGCGCAACCGGCCGGACGACACGTTCGGCTTTGGCGTGGTGTTCTCCGACCAAACGCTGGAGACCTTCGCGCGCTACGACCCGGAAAGCTACCGGGCCATCACGCAGGCCTTCGCCTATTGGGACGATATCGAAATCCGTTTCAAGGGCACGGTGCATCGCATCGGCGGCAACGGTTTCTGTGGCTGCGCAAGGCGCACGCTGCTGCTGTTGCTGCACGAACGCTGCCGCGCGCTTGGGGTGGAGATTCACTTCCAGAGCGAAATATCAGACCTGTCCGCCTTCGCGGACTCTGGCCTGATCATCGCCGCCGACGGCATCAACTCGATCATCCGCGAATCCCACCGCGACCACTTCCAGCCGAGCGTGGATCTGCGCCCGAACCGCTTCACCTGGATGGGCAGCACCAAGCCGCTCGACGCCTTCACCTTCTCGTTCCGCGAAACCGAACACGGCATCTTCATCGCCCACGCCTACCAGTACGAACCCGGCCACAGCACCTGGGTACTGGAAACTGACCCCGAGACCTTCGCCCGCGCCGGTCTGGAAGACATGAGCGAAGCCGGATCGGCGGCGTTTCTGGAAGGCGTGTTCGCCGAAGATCTGGATGGCCACACACTGGTCACCAACCGCTCGCTATGGCGGCGCTTCCCGATGATCCGCAATGCGCGCAGCGTGATGGGCAATGTGGTGCTACTGGGCGACGCCAAATCCACCGCGCATTTTTCCATTGGCAGCGGCACCAAGCTGGCCATGGAAGACGCCATCGCCCTGTTCGAGAGTTTCCGCGCGCATGAGGCGGACGTGCCCGCCGCGCTGGCGCAGTTCGAGACCGGGCGGCGCGGTGAGGTGGAGCGCACGCAGCACGCCGCCGACGTGTCGCTGGTGTGGTTCGAGCACATCGCCCGCTTCGCCCGCATGGACCCGGTGCAGTTCGCCTTCGGGCTGATGACGCGCAGCAAGTCGATCACCTACGACAATCTGCGCCTGCGCGCGCCGGAGTTCGTGGCAGAAACCGACCGGATGTTCGCCCGGCAGGTCCGCGCCGAGGGTTTCGCGGTGAACACCGAAACGCCGCTGCCGCCGATGTTCCAGCCGTTCCGCCTGCGCAGCCTGACCGTGCCGAACCGCGTGGTGGTCAGCCCGATGTGCATGTACTCGGCTGAGGACGGCGTGCCCGGCGATTTCCATCTGGTGCATTACGGCAGCCGCGCCATGGGCGGGGCGGGTTTGCTGTTCACCGAAATGACCTGCGTGTCCGCCGAAGGCCGCATCACGCCGGGCTGCGCCGGGCTGTGGAACGGCGCGCAGGAAGCCGCTTGGACGCGCATCGTGCAGTTCGCCCACGCACACGGCGGCACGAAACTGTGCCTGCAACTCGGCCATTCCGGGCGCAAGGGATCGAGCAAGCTGATGTGGGACGGCATGGACCGCCCGCTGGAGCAGGGCGGGTGGCAGGTGCTGGCCCCCTCGCCGCTGCCCTACTACCCGGAAAGCCCGGTGCCGCGCGCAATGACCCGCGCGGACATGGACATGGTACTGGTGCAGTTTGTCGAAGCCACACACCGCGCGCTGCGCTGCGGCTTCGACATGGTGGAACTGCACTGCGCCCACGGCTACCTGCTGGGCAGTTTCCTCTCACCGCTCACCAATCATCGCAGCGACGCGTACGGCGGCAGTCTGGACAACCGGCTGCGCTTTCCGCTGGAGGTGTTCGCGGCCATGCGAGCCGTGTGGCCCGCCGAACGCCCGATGTCGGTGCGCATTTCCGCCACCGACTGGCAGGACGGCGGCACCACTGGCGACGATGCGGTGGACATCGCCCGCGCCTTCACCCGCGCCGGGGCGGACCTGATCGACGTATCGTCCGGCCAGACCACGCCGGATGCGCAGCCGGTGTATGGCCGCATGTTCCAGACCCCATTTGCCGATCAGGTGCGCAATGACGCGCGGGTGGCGACGATGTGCGTGGGCAGCATCACCACGCCCGATCAGGTGAACACCATTCTGGCCGCAGGCCGTGCAGACATGGTGGCACTGGGCCGTCCGCATCTGACCGACCCGTATTTCACCCAGCGCGCGGCAGCGCAGTATGGGGTGAGCCTGCCGGGGCCAGTGCAATACAAGCCGGGCCGCGACCAGATGGTGCGCACGGCGGCGGCGGCGGCGGCAGACGTGATGGAACTGCGGCGCAAGGCGCGGCCGAAGGCGCATGGCGCGGTGGCAGAGGCCACCGTCTAGACATCAAAAGCGGGCGGGCCTGTGCGGCGCCGCCCGCTTTCTGTCGTGCAGTCCGGTCAGGCGCGGCGGCGGCGCAGACCGGCGAAGCCGAGCAGACCGGCACCGAGCAGCGCCATCGACGCCGGTTCCGGTACCGAGATGTCGGCCTGATAGGCAAGGTACTGTGGCGCGCTGTCATGCTTGGTCCAGCCGGCCGTCTCGCCCAGCGGGTTGGGCATCGTCATGTTATCATTGACGTTGGAGAAATAAAATCCGCCGCCCAGCCCGCCGTCCGAACTGCTGCCGCCAAGGAACATGTAATCGATGGGGCTGCTCAGTCCGTACACGCTCAGGAAAGCAATGTAAGACTGTCCGCCAACCAGATCGACGTTCAGCCCTGTCCAGGTCAGAGACGAGATATTATCGCCCTGGTACGCAATTGGATCGTCAACCAACGGCTTGCTGTAGGTGGTCGGCAGCGACTGAGAACTGAACAGCGACGATCCTGCATTGGACCCGTCCCAGGTGGCGATCACGAGGTAGAAGTCTCCACCCTGATCCACCCCGCCCCCGAGGCTGCTGAGGATACCGTCGGCGTAGAAGGTCCAGTTCATCAGCGTGCCGCCGCTCGCCGGGGCGTTAAACGCCTCGCCGAAGGACGTGGAATTCGTGGCGCCGAACCAGTAGGCGTCGTTACCTGCCTCCGGTGCCGCCGTAAACATATCTGCGTGCGCACTTTGTGCGGCCATCGCCCACATGGCGCTGGCGACAATCGTCCCGAGAATCCGACCTTTTGCCATCTTCCGTCTCCGCTCCGCCGCCAACCCAACCGGTTTTGAAACCGGTGCCTAACGCGATATAAAATTGTTACCGGCGTTGATCGGTGATGTCCAGCGCTTTTCGCATTTTCGCAGCGAATTTTGCTAACATTAAACAGGGATGAGTGGCGGGG
Organism: uncultured Rhodospirillales bacterium; assembly: GCA_903864895.1. Lineage (GTDB taxonomy): Bacteria > Pseudomonadota > Alphaproteobacteria > Acetobacterales > Acetobacteraceae > CAIPHQ01. Next base: position 56 of record CAIPHQ010000255.1, on the reverse strand, counting down.
GCGTTGACGGGGCGATAACGCCGGTCACGGCAGGGGGGAGAGGATGCGGCACAGCG
>CAIPHQ010000254.1 GCA_903864895.1 uncultured Rhodospirillales bacterium | reverse complement strand
CTTCAGCGCGTCGAAATTGGCCTCGGCGTTCGGGCTGGTCACCTTGCGGCCCTTGCGGATGTCGGCCAGCGCCTTCTCCAGCGCCTGCGGCGTGGCACCGGCCGCGCGCAGCGCCTTCGCAGCCCCGCCGTCACTGGACGCGAGCGCCACCAGCACCCGGTCCTGCGCCACATACTCGTCGCCCGCCCTGGCCGCAGCTTGCTGGGCGTTGTCCAGCACCCGCACGAAGCCCGGCGTCGCCTGCGGCTGACTCGCCCCGCCGCCCGAGACTTTCGGCAGCTTGGCGATTTCCTGATCAATCGTGGCGCGCGCCAGCTTGTCGTCGCCCCCGGCAGCGCGGATCAGGCCTGCCGCAGCCCCTTCCTCGTCATCCAGCAACGCCTTCAGCAGGTGTTCGGCGGTCAGTTGGTGGTGGAACTCGCGGATCGCGATGGTCTGGGCGGCCTGAATGAAGCCGCGCGCGCGTTCGGTGAATTTCTCGATGTCCATGTTCTAGTGTCCCTTGTCAGGCGACGCAGGCGCTCCATCCCAGCTGCGGCAATGGAACGCTATGCTCTGACAGGCAGATGGGAAATGATGCTGGTCAACTCAAGCCAGCCGATCCGGAGCCGCCATGCGCATCGAGCAATTGTACCGCTACCCGGTGAAGGGGCTCACCGCCGAGGCGCTGGAGGAGGTCACGGTCGAACCCGGCGAAATGCTGCCGTGGGACCGCGCCTTCGCGCTGGCGCAGGGGGATGCGCCGTTCGACCCCGCCGCGCCGTCATGGCTGCAGAAGACGCATTTCATGTGCCTGATGGCCAATGCGCGGGCCGCCGAGCTGAAATCACTGTTCGAGCCGAAATCCGGCACCCTGACCCTGCTGGCCCGCGATGGCAGCCAGATCGCCGCCAACGTGCTCAGCCCCGCCGGGCGGGCAAAAATGGCCGCATGGCTGGCAGAATTTCTGGGCGATGAGGCGCGCGGCACGCCGCAATTTCACCACGTGCCCGGCCATGCGTTCAGCGACGTGCGCGCCAAGGTGGTCAGCATGATCAATCTGGCCAGCGTGGACGATCTCGCCCGCCGCGCGGGTGCGCCGCGCGACAAGCTGCGCTTCCGTGCCAACCTGTATTTCACGGGCGCCCCCGCGTGGAGCGAACTGGACTGGATAGGCCAGGAATTTCAGGCCGGCGGCGCGCGCCTGCGCATCGTGCGCCGCATCCCGCGCTGCAAGGCCACCGAGGTGAACCCCGCCACCGCGCTGCGCGACGCCGACCCGGTGGCTGAACTGCGCGCCGCCTTCGGCCACCCGGACCTTGGCATCTATGGGGAGGTGATCGAAGGCGGACGGATCGGCGTGGGCGACGCGCTGGAGCCGATGCCGGTTTAGCGGGCCCAGTCCCTCACGCCGCCGCGCGCCACCGGTCCATCCATTTGCCTTCCACCGTGGTATCAAACGCATCGCCGGACAGACCGCGTTGTTCCTTGTAGGCGTCGCGCTGTTTGGCCGCCCATGCGTCCCAGTCCACCGTGAACGCCGGG
>CAIPHQ010000253.1 GCA_903864895.1 uncultured Rhodospirillales bacterium | reverse complement strand
TGAAGCGGCAACTGACCGGCGTGTTCGACGTGAAATGGGCCCGCCCGATGGCCGAGACGCTGGGCGAGTTGGGCAGCGAACGCTGCTGGCTGGTCAATGGTGAGGGGCTGGACGAACTGGCGGTCTCCGGACCGAACTCGGTGGTGGAACTCAACAACGGCAGCATCCGCTCGTTTACTGTGATGCCGGAAGATGCCGGTCTGCCGCGCTCTCCCATTTCCGCCATTCGCGGCGGCGAGGCGCCGGTCAATGCAGCGGCTTTGGGCGCGCTGCTGCGCGGGGCGGCGGGGCCGTACCGGGACACGGTGCTGCTCAACACCGCGGCAGCCCTGATGGTGGCCGGGCGTTGCGGGGATTTGCGCGGCGGCGTGGCCGAAGCGGCCGCGTCGATTGACGGCGGCGCGGCACTGGCGGCGCTTGAGACTTTACGCAGAGAGACGGCATGACAGGCCAGACAGCCATGACAGATACGGCAGCGCCACAGGATACGCTGGCGCAGATATGCCAGGACACGCTGGCCGAAGTGGCGCGCCGCCGCGTGGCGGTGCCGCTGGAAGCCATGCGCGCCAGGGCACTGGCCGCCGACCGGCCGCGCGGGTTTGGCCGGGCGCTGATGCACACCACGGCCGTGGGGTCGTTCGCGCTGATCGCGGAAATCAAGAAGGCCTCCCCCTCCGGCGGGCTGATCCGCCCGGATTTCGACCCCCCGGCACTGGCGCGGGCCTATCAGGCGGCCGGTGCCACCTGTCTGTCGGTGCTGACCGACGGGCCGTATTTTCAGGGCCACGCCGACCACCTGCGCGCCGCCCGCGCCGCCGTGCCATTGCCGGTGCTGCGCAAGGATTTCATCCTCGACAAGTGGCAGGTCTATGAAAGCCGCGCGATGGGGGCGGACTGCATCCTGCTTATCATGGCGGCCTTGGACGACGCGCAGGCGGTGGAACTGGAACAACTGGCGCGCGATCTGGATCTGGACGTGCTGGTCGAGGTTCACAACGCCGCCGAACTCGACCGGGCGCTGGGCTTGCAGACCAAACTGATCGGCATCAACAATCGCAATCTCAAGACGTTGAAGACCGATCTGAACACAACGGTGGAACTGTCACCGCTGGTGCCGCCCGACCGGTTCCTGATCGGCGAAAGCGGCATTCGCAACCATGCCGATGTGCAACGCCTGGCCGCGTGCGGCGTGCATTGTTTCCTCGTCGGTGAATCGTTGATGCGCCAGGACGACGTGGAAGCCGCCACCCGCGCCCTGCTGAACCGATGACCGGGTTTACCCATTTCGACGCCGCAGGCCATGCCGCGATGGTCGATGTGGGGGCCAAGCCGGAAACCGCCCGCAGCGCCACGGCCCGCGCGCGGGTGACCATGCAACCGCAGACCCTGCGCATGATCCTCGCCGGTGAGGCCAAGAAGGGCGACGTGCTCGGGGTCGCCCGCCTCGCCGGGATCATGGGGGCCAAGCGCACCGCTGATCTGATCCCGCTATGCCACCCGCTGCCCATCACCGCCGTGACCGTCGATCTGACCCCGGATGGCGAGGACGCCGTGGCAATCGAGGCCACCGTGCGGACCACCGGGCGCACCGGCGTGGAAATGGAAGCCCTTACCGCTGCCAGCATCGCGGCGCTGACCGTGTACGACATGTGCAAGGCGGTGGATCGCGGCATGCGGGTGGACGGGTTGCGCGTGGTGGCGAAGTCCGGCGGCAAGTCCGGCGATTTTGTGCAAGACTAGCGGCACGCTTGCTGGTTGGAGGCTCACGCCATGCCGGTCGCTCTCACGCGGGAAAAGCAGTGGACGGCAGACGAGTTCCTGGCCGCCGACCAGCGGTCATTCGGCGACGCCTGGCGCTACGAACTGGTCGAGGGCCGCATC
>CAIPHQ010000252.1 GCA_903864895.1 uncultured Rhodospirillales bacterium | reverse complement strand
GGCGGCACTGCTTCGCGCAACTGACCGTGGAAGAAAATCTGCTGACCGGTGCCGCGGCCGTGCCGCGTCCGCGCCGCGAACTGGCGCAGGATCTGGAGCGCATTTACCACTATTTCCCCCGCCTGCGCGACAAGCGGCGGCTGCGCGCGGGCTATACCTCGGGCGGCGAGCAGCAGATGACGGCCATTGGCCGCGCACTGATGGCCCGCCCCACGCTGGTGGTACTGGACGAACCCTCGATGGGTCTCGCGCCGCTGGTGGTGGAGGAAATCTTTGAAATCGTCGGAACGCTCAACCGTGATGCCGGGGTGAGTTTCCTGCTGGCCGAGCAGAATGCCGCCGTGGCGCTGCGCTATGCCCACACGGCGGTCATCATCGAAAATGGCCGCGTGGTAATGGCAGGCCCGGCCAGCGAACTCGGCAACCGGCATGAGGTGAAGGAACTGTATTTCGGCCTCGGCAGTGATGGCCGCGCGGGCTTCCGTGATCGCCGCCCCACGCCGCCGCGCCCGTGGCTGCATTAGGCGCGCTACCGTGAACAACCTCTCACCCACGGCCGCACGTCCGGTGATTGCCGTGATCGGCGGCGGGGTCAGCGGCACGCTGTTTGCGCTGCACCTGCTGCGCGACGCCCCTATGCTGGTTGCCGACATTCGCATCATCGAGCTGCGCCCGGTGCTCGGTGCCGGTCTGGCCTATTCCACGCCCGGCACGCAGCACCGCATCAACGTTGCCGCTGCCCGCATGGCGGTGTTCGCCGAAGACCCCACCGATTTCGACCGCTGGTTCCGCGCCTCCGGCGAACTGATCGCCGATCCGGCGGCGCTGGCGGCCAATGGCGGGGCCTATCCCACGCGGGCGGCGTTCGGGCGATATCTGCGCGACCGTCTGGCGGACAGCGTGGCGCAGCACCGGGCGGCGCGCTGCACCCATGTGCGCGACCGCGCGCTGGCGGTGGTGCCGGATGCGGATGGCTATGTGGTGACGCTGGCGCAGGGCGGCACGCTGCACGCCGATTTGGTGGTGCTCGCCACCGGCCACCCGGCGGCCGAGCCGCCTGCTGCGTTGCGGTCCCTTGCAGGCACTGCGTCCCTGGTCGCGGACCCATGGGCCAGCGGCGGCCTTGCGGGCATTGCGCCGGATGCGCGCGTGGCGATCATCGGCACCGGCCTGACCATGACCGACGTGTTGGCGACGCTGCGCGCCGCCGGGCATCGCGGCAAAGTCACCGCAATTTCGCGCCGCGGTCTGTTGCCGCGCCCGCGCACGCCGCTGCCAGTGCAGGCGCGTGGCGATTTCGCCAGCCAGCCCGCCACGGCGGCACTGGACCTGCTGCGCCGCGTGCGTGCCGAGATCACCCGCGGGGCCAAGCGCGGACTGCCGTGGGAGGACGTGATCGACGCGCTGCGGGTGCAGGCCCGCACGGTGTGGGCCGCCCTGCCGTCTGCCGAGCGCAAGCGCCTGCTGCGCCATGTGCAGCCTTACTGGGACGTGCACCGCTATCAAAGCGCCCCGCAGATCAACGATATTCTGCAACACGAACTGGCAAGCGGTGGCTTGCGCGTGCTGGCGGCGTCGCTGATCGGCGCGGAGCAGCAGGGCGGCGGCGCTGTCGCCCTGCACCTGCATCCGCGCGGCCGGCCTGCCGCCGAACGCGTGTCCGTAACGGCTGATGCCGTGGTGGCCTGCACCGGCCCGGCCCACCGCCTCGGCATCGCGCGCAATCCGGTGCTGCAGGCGTTGTCCGAGGCCGGGCTGATCCGGCCCGACG
>CAIPHQ010000251.1 GCA_903864895.1 uncultured Rhodospirillales bacterium | reverse complement strand
CGCCGCGCGCTGGAGGCATGCGAACGCGTGCTGGGCCCCGAGCATCCGGACACGCTGGGCAGCGTGAACAATCTGGCTGGATGCCACTATGCGCTGGGCGACGCGGCGGCGGCGCTGCCGTTGATTCGCCGCGCGCTGGAGGCACAGGAGCGCGTGCTGGGCCCCGAGCATCCGTCCACGCTGATCAGCGTGAACAATCTGGCCGACACCTACCAAAGGCTGGGCGACGCGGCGGCGGCGCTGCCGTTGTATCGCCGCGCGCTGGAGGCACAGGAGCGCGTGCTGGGCCCCGAGCATCCGTTCACGCTGAGCAACGTGAACAATCTGGCCGCGTGTCTGCGGGCGCTGGGCGACGCGGCGGCGGCGCTGCCGTTGATTCGCCGGGCGCTGGCGGGACTCACAAAGGTGCTGGGGCCGGAGCATCCCACCACCAGGATTGTGCGCGCCAACCTCGAACGCGTCGAACGGGAAGCCGGGGGCGGGGCGGGGTAGGGCGGCCCTTCATTCCCACTCTCCGCGCTTTATGGCGGCTTGGGCTGCGAAGCAGACCAGGGATGGGTGAGGTGGGTGTGCCGCGCGCAAGGCGGTTCCGCTTCGGGTGCGGTGTGTCCCGCACCTCACCCCACAATCGCCCCATGGGGGCGGCTGCCAGCGCGGCGAACATCGCCCCTCAGGCCCGCTCGCGCGCCGAGTTGTGGGCGTAGGTGGCCCAGCCCGGCGCGTAGCTGGCATCGGCCTGGTTGCCCCATACCGCCCAGCCGGGCCGGGCGCCACGGGCGAACAGTTCCAGAAACGGGCCGGGGCTGCACGCCTCGATCAGCGGATACACCTCATCGGGCTTGCGGGAGTGCTCGCGCTTGCGGGTGGCGAGCAAATTCACCTGCGTGCGCCCCGGCGGCAGCGTGCGGGCGTGGCGGCCGCGGGTGCCGAACAGCAGCAACTCGGTGACGTTGCGGAAGTAAAACCCCACGCCCCGCCCGTCGGACCCGCCATCCTTGCGCACCTTGTGCCAGACGAGGTTGGTTTTGTAGGCAAACCCCCACGCCGCCATGGTGGCCAGCCCCTCCGGCAGCAGCGCGTTGGGCACCCACAGATACAAATGGGCCACCTCGGCCGCCACCTCGGCCACCGGCAGCGCGCAGATGCCGGGCAGGTCGAGCGTGCCATAACGCGACAGGCGGCGATGCTCCGGCGCCACCTTGCCGGTGCGGTTCTGGAACTGCCATGGCGGGTCGGCCAGAATGCAGCCGAAGCGCCGCCCGGCGGCGGTGGCGCGCAATCCGGCAGCGGGGTCGGGCAGCTTGGCGGGCGTGGCGTCCATGGCGCAGCATGGCGTGGCCAGCGCTGCGGCACCATGCCACAACAGCGCCGTTTCACCACCCGGACCCAGCCCATGCGCATCGCCCAAATCGCCCCGCTGTTCGAGGCCGTGCCGCCGAAAATGTATGGCGGCACCGAGCGCGTGGTGCACTGGCTGACCGAGGAACTGGTGGGCATGGGCCACGACGTGACGCTGTTCGCCACCGGCGACAGCACCACGAGCGCGAAACTGGTGGCGGCGCGCGACAAGGCGGCGCGGTTTCAGCCGAATTTCGAGGTGAACGGCGCGCCCTACATGAAGCTGCTGGAACTGGTGCGGCGGCAGGCGGACCAGTTCGACGTGCTGCATTTCCACATCGATTTCTGGCCGTTCCCGCTGTTCACCCGCCAGCCCACCCCGTTCCTGACCACGCTGCACGGCCGGCTGGACCGCGATTTCGCTGCTGAGATCTACCCGATGTTTCCCACCGCCCCGCTGGTGTCGATCAGCGACAGCCAGCGCGCGCCGCTGCCGGGGCTGGCCTATGCCGCGACCATCCTGCACGGGATGCCGCGCGATTTGCTGCGCCCGGTGGCGGAAGGGCAGGGCGGCTATCTGGCGTTTCTGGGCCGCATGTCACCGGAAAAAGGCGTGGGCAGCGCGCTGGCCATCGCACGCGCATGCGGCCTGACGCTGAAGATCGCCGCCAAGATCGGGGAAGAAGACCGGCTGTGGTATGAGGAACACATCGCCCCGCATCTGGGCGGGCCGGGCGTGGAATACATTGGCGAGATCGGCGACGCGCAGAAATCGGACTTCCTGTCCAATGCGCGCGCGCTGCTGGTGCCGATTGACTGGCCCGAGCCGTTCGGGCTGGTGATGATCGAGGCGATGGCCTGCGGCTGCCCGGTGATTGCCTTCCGCCGCGGCAGCGTGCCGGAAATCATCGAACCGGGGCTGACCGGCTTCATCGCCGATGACGTGGCCGGCGCCGTGGCCGCCGTGGCACGGCTGGGCGAGCTTGACCGCGCGGCGGTGCGCACCCGGTTTGAACAGCGCTGGACGGCGCGGCGGATGGCCGATGATTACGTGGCGCTGTATCGGCGGTTGATGGCTGGCGGTGCTGTTAAATCATCCGGGGCATGATGATTGCGTCCTTGGAAAGTATTATTTCCCGATACTGAACAAGGGCAATGTTCCAATTGCCCTTGTCCGGGCATGTTGAATTATCATATTGTATTTGATCCCAGGGTGCATGGCACGGTCCTGCGCTGCCGCTGATGTTTGTCTGGAGTGGGCATGACAAGACTCGCGTTTGATTCAGCCGCGAAAATCCGCCGTCTGGCCTATTTCCGCTGTTTTCTGATCGCCGAGGCCACCACCGTATCGGGCATCATCGCCGCCCGGCTGCGCGGTGCCGCGGGCTTCCACACCAGTGTCGCGATGGGGGCCGAACCCAGCGGCGGCAATCTTCCGTTCGAGGTGTTTGGCATGG
>CAIPHQ010000250.1 GCA_903864895.1 uncultured Rhodospirillales bacterium | reverse complement strand
GTGGCGTCCGGACCCATGCGGCAGGTGCCGCAGGGGTGGAACACCGAGTAGGCCTTGGCGCGCACGTCCGCCACCAGATCATCATCGCTCTGGCAGGCGGCGCCGGGTTTCAATTCGGTATCGATGATGCCGCGCAGCGCGGGCGTGGCGGACAGGGCGCGCAGGAATTTCGCGCCGCGCAAAATGGTGTCGATATCCTCGTTGCTGGACAGGAAGTTCGGCACGATGGCCGGGGCGGCGGACGGGTCGTTGGCACGGATCGCCACATGGCCCCGGCTGGTCGGGCGGCAGGGGGAGACGCTGGTGTAGAAACCGGGGAACGGATCGGGCTTCAGCAGCGCCCGCACGCCGGGCGTGGCGCGCTCATAACTCAGCGGCGAGAAATACAACTGGATGTCCGGGTGCGGGCTGTCGGGCCGGGAGCGGAAATAGCCGCCGCCCTGATTGACGCTGAGCGACAACGGCCCGCGCCGCCGCAGCACGTAATTCAGACCGTGGCGGAAGCGGCCCCATAGCGGCAGCAATTCCTCGTTCAGGCTGGGCTGGCTGGCGCGGAAGGCGTGGTCGTAACACAGATGGTCCTGCAAATTCTGGCCCACGGCTTCGTTGCCGTGCACCACCGGAATCCCCAGACCCGCCAGCAACGCAGGGCCGCCCACGCCCGAGAGTTGCAGCAGTTGCGGCGAGTTGATGGCCCCGCCGGACAGGATCACTTCCCGCCCCGCCCGCGCGGTGATGGTCTGGCCGCGCTGCGTGTAGGTGACGCCCACGGCGCGCGTGCCCTCGAACACCAGCTTCGACACCAGCGCCTCGGTCTCGACACGCAGGTTCTTGCGGCCGCGCGCGGGCCACAGATAGGCGCGGGCAGCGGACATGCGCAGGCCGCCCTTGGTGGTAATCTGGTAGTAACCGACACCTTCGAGCGTTTCGCCGTTCAGATCCGGGTTGAACGCCAGCCCCGCCTGCTTGCCAGCCTCAATGAATTGATGCGTCAGCGGATGCACGTCGCGCTTGATGTCCGTAACATGCAGTGGCCCGCCTGCGCCGTGCCACTGGCTGGAACCCAGCGCGTGATCCTCCATCCGCCGGTACACCGGCAGCACGCTGGCCCAGTCCCAGCCGGGGTTGCCCGCCGCCGCCCAGTCGTCGAAGTCGCTTGCCTGACCGCGCGAATACACCATCGCGTTGATGGAACTTGAGCCACCCAGCACCTTGCCGCGCGGCACATACACGTCGCGGTTGTTCAGGCCGGGGATCGGCTCACTGCGATACATCCAGTTCATGCGGTTGTGGTAATAGGTCTTGCCGTAGCCGATGGGCATCTGCACCCACAGATTCATGTCAGACGGCCCGGCCTCCAGAAGCAGCACCGAATGCCGCCCGCTTTCGCTCAGCCGCCCGGCCACCGCACAGCCCGCCGAGCCAGCGCCCACCACGATAAAGTCGAATTGCTGCAAGACCCGCCTCCATCCGCGCGGGCGCACCCTCGCATAATGCGCGCCCTCTGGACAGCGCGGGCCGCGCGGCGATGATGCGGCGCGGGCAGAAGGTGCGGACCATGAAGATCAGGCGGCTTGAGACGTTCAGCACCGAATATGTGGGCTTCGTCCGCGTGACCGCCGAGGATGGCGCGCAGGGCTGGGGGCAGGTTTCCACCTACAACGCCGACATCACCAGCACGATTTTCCACCGGCAGGTGGCGCGCTGGGCACTGGGCCATGACGCGGACGACATTGCCGGTCTGGTGGCGATGATCCCGGAGCGGGAGCACAAATACCCCGGCAGTTACGTGCTGCGGGCGCTGACCGGGCTGGACACGGCGCTGTGGGATTTGCGCGGGAAACGGGCCGGGCAGAGCGTATGCGAGTTGCTCGGCGGCACGCCCCGCCCGTTCCCCGTGTATGCCAGCAGCATGAAGCGCGGCGAGATCACGCCCAGGGACGACGCCGAACGTCTGGCGCGGTTGCGCGATGCCTACGGCTTCACCGCGTTCAAGTTCCGCGTGGCGAAAGAGTGCGGCCACGACGAGGACGAATGGCCCGGCCGCACCGATGAAATCGTGCCCGCCGTGCGCCGCGCGCTCGGCCCGGAGGCGACACTGCTGGTGGACGCCAACAGCGGCTACACCCCCGCCAAGGCCATCGAAGTCGGCAAGATGCTGCAGGACTATGGCGTGGCGCATTTCGAGGAGCCGTGCCCGTACTGGGAACACGACTGGACCCGCGAAGTCACCGAGACGCTGGAACTGGACGTGACCGGCGGCGAACAGGATTGCGACCTGACCATCTGGCGCTATCTGACACGCGGACTGGTGATGGACGTGGCACAGCCCGACCTGTTCTATCTCGGCGGCCTGAACCGCACGTTGCAGGTGGTGGCGATGGCCGAGGCCGCCGGAATGCCGGTGACGCCGCATTCGGCCAATCAGTCGCTGGTGACGGTGTGCACGCTGCACATGATGGGCGCCATCCCGAGTGCCGGGCCGTATGTGGAATACTCCATCGAGGGGCCGGATTATTACCCGTGGGAGGTGGGCCTGTTCCGCAACCCGCTGCGCGTGCAGGACGGCAAGGTGCAGATTCCGCAGGGTCCGGGATGGGGGATGGAGATTGAACCGGCGTGGCTGGATGCGGCGAAGTATCAGGTGAGTGAGGTGGAATAGGACCAGCGTTCAGAAGGCTGGCAGAATGCCTGCCTCCAGCGCCTTGATCTGCAACGCCAGATACTTCGAATAGACCCGGCACTGCGCCAGACTGCCCGCGATGAAATACAGCCCCGGCTGTGGCGTGCGGACAAACATGTTGCGCAGTTCGCCGCCGGTGCCGAAGCCCCAGATGGGGCCCACGCGGTCTGCCACATCCGCGCCGAACAGGTGGCGCACCAGTGCCTCCTGCCCCTTGTAGCCGGTGGCCAGCACAATCAGGTCTGCGGGCAGGGTTGCGCCCGCGCGGGTGAGCGCACCTTCGGCCACGAAGCCTTGCAGGTCTTCGAACTGCACAAGCCCGATCTGGCCTTCGACAATCAGGTCCGAGCAGCCGACGTTGAAGTAATAACCGCCGCCGCGCGTGTGGTATTTGAACTGCCAGCCTGTGCCATCCTCGCCGAAATCCAGCTTGAAGCCCGCGCGTTGCAGCCCCTCCAGCAACGGCAAATCCATCTGCCGCGCCTGCTCGGTGATGCGAATATGCGCGCGGCGGGCGAGTGCGGCCGGCATCGCGGCGGCAAGGATGTCGGTATCCTCCAGCGAGCGGCCTTCGGAATACAGCGCGTAGGGCAGTTGCGCGCTCGGTTCCAGATTGACCACCATCGTCGGGCTGCGCTGCACCATCGTGACCTGCGCGCCGCCGGAATGCAGATCCTGCGCGATGTCGTGGCCGCTGTTGCCGGTGCCGATCACCAACGCCCGCTTGCCGGCCCAATCGTCCCCGTCGCGGTATTGGCTGGAATGCAGCACGGTTCCGGTGAAATTCGGCAGGGACGGAATGTCCGGCAGGTTCGGGATGCCGCTGACCCCGGTGGCGAGTACGATGTGCCGGGGCCGCATGTGCCGCCGCGTGCCATCGGCGCGGCGCAGCGACACCACCCAATGCCCGGCTTCGGCATCGTAGCTGCCACCCTCGAACTCGGTGGCAGTCCAGTAATTGATCTCAAGGCTTTCAACATAGGCGGCCAGCCAGCCAGCCAGCTTGTCTTTGGGAATATACACCGGCCAGCCGGGCGGGAATGGCATGTAGGGCAGATGATTGACGTGCACCTGATTGTGCAGTGTCAATGCATGGTAGCGCTTGCGCCAGTTGTCGCCGATATTGGCCTCGCGATCCACCACCAGCGTATCGACGTGCAGATGGTTCAGCCGCGCGGCAATCGCCAGCCCCGCCTGCCCGCCGCCCACCACCAGCACCGCCGGATCGCGGTCTTCGTAGGCCAACGACGCGCGGCGCAGGTCCAGCCAGTTCGGACCGCGAAAGTCTCGGGAGAAGGCTTTGGCCTCCGCGCCTTGCTGTGCGGGCAGGTCATCCAGCGCCGTCAGCAGCGTCCATGCCTTCAGCGTTGCGTCTGCCGGATCGGGCGTCAGGCGGACCACGCCGGTGCAGGGGCCGGAGGCGGCGGTGAACTGGAAGATCACTTCCAGCGTCTCGGTGCCCACGCGGGTGGCATAGGCCGGGGCGGCGCGCTGCGGATTGAGGTGCAGGCCCGCCGGGTGCATCCGGGCGGCATGGGGGGCGAGTGCGGCGATAATGGCGTCGCGGCCATTCAGCGTCTGGATGCGCCAGGTCAGCGCCAGCAGGTCGCGCCAGTAGCTTTCCGGGTGGAACAGCGCCGCAAGTGCGGCCCCGCCCGAATCGGCAAGTGCATGCCCGAACCGCGCCAGCCAGTCTTCAGCCGCCCGCGCGGCACCGGCAGGTTGGGCGGCCATGTGGGTATCGGGCATTATTCTGCCGCGATCCGCAGGGCCGCGCGGGCCGCCGGGCGTTTGTGGAAGCGCCCGCCCTTCATGATGCCCTGCAACCGCCCGGCGTCCTGCAGGATGGCTATGTCGTCCAGCGGGTCGCCATCCACCAGCAACAGGTCGGCCAGATAGCCTTCCTTTACCTGCCCCAGATCGTTGGGTTGGCCCATCAGCGCGCCGCCGTGGCGGGTGGCGGCCTGAATGGCCTCCATCGGCGTGAAGCCCAGCAGATCGACGAAATGCGCCAGATCGCGCGCGTTGGTGCCCTGGGGGTTGCAGAACAGGCCGTAGTCGCCACCCGGCAGCACGCGGATGCCGCGCTTTCGCATGTCGGTGCAGACACGGATGATGGAGTTCAATTCCGCTTCCAGATGCGCCTTGGTCGCGGCGTCGTGGTGCACGCCGTATTCGCCCGCTTCATGGGTCAGCGTGAACGGAAACCCGATGGTGGGTGCCACGAACACCCGATCCCTGGCACTTTCCAGCATGTCCAGCGCTTCGGTGTCGGCCAGGGCTGCGTGGTACACCACGTCCACCCCATGGCGGACGCACATCTTCACCGACCCGGCGGAGGTGGCGTGGGCGGCGACCTTTTTGCCGCGGCTGCGCGCCACCTGCACCACGGCGGCGAGTTCCTCATCGGTGATCACGGTGGCGTCCGACCCGGCACCCCAGTCGTAGAAGCCCCGGTCGCCGGATACGTTGATCTTGAACGTATCCACGCCCTCACGCGCGGCGATGCGGCAATAGGCGCGAAACGCGTCCGGCGAGTCGCAGGTGACGGCAAAGCGCACCTGCGGCGGCAGGCTCATTTCCACCGTGTCCAGATCGCCGAGATTGCCGGATGGGGTGATTTCCTGCGTGGCCGCCCGCAGGCGCGGCCCCGGAAAGCGCCCTGCGTTGATGGCGTTGCGGACCACCACGTCCAGCCTCGGCTTGGCCGAAGCTGCGGAGAAGCAACTGGTAAAACCCTGATCCAGCAGCAGTTTGGCGTTCTCGATGGTCAGCAGCAGGTGCTCTTCCACCGGAATGCGGGTGAATTCGTGCAGGTCGCGGCAGCCGGTGAAGCTCAGATGCGCGTGCGCTTCGGTCAGGCCCGGCATCAGCGTGCGGCCAGCGCCGTCGATCACCTCGGCGGTGCCGCGCGGCAGGGTGTGCGGCGCGCGGGCGATGGCGGCGATGCGCTCGCCCTCCACCAGCACGTCGCCCCGGTAGGCGGCGGGGGAGAGCCCGTCGATGATCCGCACATCGGTGAACAGCGTGGCACTCATTGGCGTCCCCTGCGGCTGTTGCTGTTGTTGGGCATAGCCCAGCACTCTGCCACGCGGCGCGCAACCGCCAGATTGCCCGCGCGGTAGGCATGTTGGGCAACACGCGGGCAGTTGCAGTGGCTTGCAAGACGCGTAACATGCCCGCAGGCCGCATATCTGGCCTGCGCGGCGCTGGCACACCGCCTGCAATGCGGGTTCGGATTGCAACGACTGGTTTTGAAAGGGTGCCGAATGTCGCGCGTGGACACCGAACACCGGAGCCCTGCCGCATGAGCCGCGCGGAGGCGGCATCGTGACAACGGTCAGCGCGCGCCCCGCGCCGCAGGCCGCCCGCTCGTATCTGAAGGCACCCGGTGCCGCCGCCAGCACCGAACCTCTGGTGGCGATTCGCGGCGTTTCCATGTCGTTCGGCCCGGTGAAGGCGCTGATCGACATCAATCTGGACATTGAAAACCACGAATTCCTGACCCTGCTTGGCCCCTCCGGCTGCGGCAAGACCACGCTGCTGCGCCTGCTGGGCGGCTTTGAGCACCCAACTGCCGGTGAAATCCGGCTGAACGGGCAGGATGTGGCCCCGTTGCCGCCGCAGCAGCGGCCCATCAACACCGTGTTCCAGAACTACGCGCTGTTTCCGCACATGACGGTGGCGGGCAATGTCGGCTTCGGGCTGGAGATGTCCGGGTGGCGCAAGCCCGATATTGCCGGGCGGGTCGAGCAGATGCTGGCGATGGTGCGGCTGGCCGATTACGGCAACCGCCGCCCCGATCAGTTGTCCGGCGGCCAGCAACAGCGCGTGGCGCTGGCGCGGGCACTGGCCCCTTCCCCGCAATTGCTGCTGCTGGATGAGCCGCTGTCGGCGCTTGACCAGAAGCTGCGCAAGGAAATGCAGATCGAACTGAAACGCCTGCAAAAGGAAAGCGGCATCAGCTTCGTGCTCGTCACACATGATCAGGAAGAAGCCCTGACCATGTCGGACCGCATCGCGGTGATGAGCGCCGGGCGTATCCTGCAATTGGGCGCCCCGGCCGAGATTTACGACCGCCCGGTCAACCGCTTCGTGGCGGGCTTTATCGGCGAGGCCAACATCTTGCCCGCCGCCGCCCTGGGGCGTAGCGGCGGCAGCGTGGCGGTGCGGCCGGAACGGGTGAGCGTGGTGGAACCCGGCGCGGCGCGGCATCGCGGCACCGTGGCCAGCATTCAGTATCTCGGCTCGGACACGTTGCTGGAGGTGGATACCCCGGCGGGGATGCAGCGGGCCCGCGTGCGCGGTTCGGCCGGTTATGAGGTGGGCGGCACCGTCGGGCTCGATTGGCCCGGCGATGCGGAAGTGGAGTTGCAGGACTGATGACCCGCCTGCGCTCCCTGTTGCTGATGGCGCCAAGCCTGCTGACCATTGGCATTTTCATGGCCGTGCCGATGCTGGTGGCGCTGGCCTATTCGTTCATGACCTCCAGCCCGTATGGCGGCGTGCAGATGCCGTTCAGCGTCGGCGCCTACATTCAAATCCTCTATGACGAGGATTTCGACGGCACGCTGGCGTTCACCACGGATTATCTGATGATCATCGGCCGTTCGGTGGTGCTGGCGGGACTGACCACGGCGGCCTGCCTTGCCGTGGCGTTCCCGACCGCATGGTTCATCGTCTGCCGCGCGCCACGCCAGCGCCAGTTGCTGCTGTTTCTGGTCAGCCTGCCGTTCTGGATCAACACGCTGATCCGCACCTATTGCTGGGTGCTGCTGCTGCGCGACGAAGGGCTGGTGAACCATCTGCTGGAAGGTGCGGGCGTGACGGATGAGCCGGTGACGCTGCTGTACAATGACGGCGCGATCCTGCTGGGCCTGATATACACCTTCCTGCCGTTCATGGTGCTGCCGATCTACAGCACGCTGGAGCGGGTGGACCACCGGTTGATCGAGGCCGCGTATGACTTGTACGCCAATCGCCGTCTGGTCTTCCGCCGCATTCTGTGGCCGCTGGCCCGCCCCGGCGTGGCCGCGGGCGCGCTGCTGGTGTTTGCCCCCGCGCTTGGGTCATTCCTCGCCCCCGACCTGCTGGGCGGCGGGCGCAAATTGCTGATCGGCAGCCTGATTCAGCTGGAATTTACTTCCGGCCGTAACTGGCCGTTCGGCTCGGCCATTGCGGTGCTGGTCAGCACGGGTGTGCTGATTGCCATGCTGATTCAGGCGCGGCGCGGGCGGCCGCCGTCGGAACTGCACGCATGAGCGCGCAGCCCTTCAACTGGCGGCATCTGCCGGGCGGGCGCTCGTTGATGACCAGCCTGCTGGTGTTTTTGTATGCACCGCTGGCGATTCTGGTGATCTATTCGTTCAATGCGAGCCGCATCGTGACCGTGTGGGGCGGGTTCAGCACGCGCTGGTTCGGCATGGTGTGGGACAACCCGGACATCCGCCGCACGGCCTATACCAGTATCACGGTGGCCATCATGGCCACCATTCTGGCCACCGCCTTCGCCGTTGCCGCAGCCCTGGCGCTGGAGCGCGGGCGGTTGCCCGGCCTGCGCGGCCTGTCGGAAAGCCTGATTGCATTGCCGCTGGTGGTGCCGGAAATCGTGGTGGCGATCACCACGCTGGTGTTCTTCTCGGCCATCGGGCTGAAACTCGGCGCGGGCAATCTGGTGATTGCGCATACGGTATTTTGCATTCCGTTCGCGCTGCTGCCCATGCGTGCTCGCCTGCGCGACATGGGGCAGAGTGCGGAAAACGCCGCGCGGGATTTGTATGCCAGCGACTGGCAGGTGTTCCGCCGCATCACGCTGCCGCTGATGCTGCCGGCCATCGCCTCGGGCGCGATGCTGAGTTTCGTGACGTCGCTGGACGACTTCATCATCAGCATGATGGTGGCCGATGCAGGCACCACCACGCTGCCGGTGTATGTGTACGGCATGATGCGCGTGGGCGTGACGCCCGAAGTCAATGCGGTCTCGGCAATTCTGCTGGGAGTCTCGCTGCTGCTGGTGGTGATGGCCCTGTTGCTGACAGGGCGCAAACCGGCGGCCACATGAACCACCAAGGAAAGGAAGCGACGTGACCCGTTTTGGCAAGATCGTGCTGGGGGCCGCCTTCGGGCTAGCGCTTGGCGCACAGGCGCAGGCCCAGTCCAAGGGCGAACTGCACATTTATAACTGGACCGACTACACCTCGCCCGAACTGATGAAGAAGTTCAGCGAGGAAACCGGCATCAAGGTGACGGTGGACACCTACGATTCCAACGAAACCCTGCTGGCCAAGCTGAAATCGGGCGCGGCGGGCTATGACATCGCGGTGGCCAGCCACGATTTCGTGCAGATCCTCTCTCGCGAAGGGCTGATCCAGAAGGTCCACGCGGCCAAGTTCCCCGATTACGGCAACCTGAAGAAGGAATGGCAGAGCCCCGCATGGGACCCGGGCAACGAATACTCGATCCCGTATGACTGGGGCACCACGTCGTTCGGCTACGACACCGCCGTGTATACCAAGCCGGTGGACAGCCTGAAGACGTTCTACGATCCGCCCGCCGAACTGAAGGGCAAGATCGGCATGTTCGGCTCACCGACCGAGGTGATGTCGCTGGTGCTGGTGTATCTCGGCAAGCCGCAGTGCAACTCCAACCCCGCTGACCTGAAGGAAGCGGCGGCAGTGCTGGAGAAGCAGAAGCCGTCCGTGAAGCTGTACAACAGTGATGGCATTCAGGACCGCATGGCCTCCGGCGAGACGGTGGCGCATCAGGTGTGGTCGGGCGACTTCCGCCGCGCCCGCGCGCAGCGTGCGTCGCTGAAATACCTGTTCGCCAAGGAAGGCGGCATTGCATGGATGGACAACATCGTGGTCCCCGCGCACGCGCCGAACCTGGAAAACGCCAAGATCTTCATGCAGTTCATGCTGAAGCCGGAAAACTCGGGCATGCACTCCACCTTCGCGGGCTACCCGACCGCGGTGACCGGGGCCGAGAAGTTCACCGACCCTGCGGTGGCGACCGCGCCCGAGTACCTGCCGCCGAAGGGCTGGAAATACACCTTCGCGCCAAGCTGCGATGAAAAGGCCATCCGCGCCTACGACCGCATTTGGACCAAGCTGCGCCAATAGCTGACCGCCAACCCACACGGCCGGCGGGAAACCCCGCCGGCCGCTCTCTATCCTTCCTCTGCAGGGCAACATGCCGCCTTCACACAACGCCGCCGGATGGCGGCCCATGCGCCCGAGCGATATGCCGGACGTCAAGCGCATCAGCGACATCGTTCATGCCGACCTGACCGAATCAGATGCCGTGTTTGCCCGCCGTCTGGAATTGTTCCCGCAAGGCTGTTTCATGACGGTGGATGGCTACGCGGTTGCCCACCCGGCGCTGGTGGGCATGCCGCCCGCGCTCGACGAGCTGGACTATCAGTGGCCGCAGCACGCCGATGCGCTGCACATCCATGATGTGGCGCTGCTGGAACACCGGCGCGGCGGCGGTCTGGGCCATTCGGTGGTGTCCATGTTGCTGGCTGCTGGCCGGGCCCACGGGCTGCGCTGCAGCACGCTGGTGGCCGTTGGTGGCAAGGCCGGATACTGGCAGCGGCACGGCTACAGCGCACATCACGCGGCAAAATCACACGTCATTGCGGGATACGGGGCTGGGGCGACGTATATGTGGCGTGATCTGACCCGCTGAGCCGTCGCGTCTGACATGCCGACATTTCGTTACATATGCAAGAATTTTCGGACATGTGCAATATAACCTGTGACAAATCATGGCCGATCCATAGCACCCAACAGCGTTCTTAATATGATTTTAGTATAGTTCTACGCTATGCTCCGTCTACCGGCACATTTCGCCGCGGCCGATTGCAGGAGCCGATATGTTTTCTTTAATCAAGCGCACTGCCGCAACTGCGGTGTTGTTTCCGTGTCTAATCACCGTCTGCCATGCTCAGACAATTGTATTGCCTCCCGTATTTCCCAAGCCGTCCGCACCGCAGCAGGTTGTGGGTGTAATATTCCAAAATACTGCCAGAATGGCGACCCCCGGCGGCTACGTCACGTTTGGGCAGGTGTTCGCGCCGGGGACCGTACAGGCGACAGATCAATTGTCCGTCGTGTCCGGCGCTGCCGCACAGATGGACGCGTTATCACTGTGGCCCGACGGCACGGTGAAACTCGGAGCCATCACCGCCGCGCTGCCGCCGATTGCCGCAGGCATCAGTCTTCCGGCGATGATTGCCAAAGGCAGCGTACCGGGCGGACTTCCGGTGAATCTTGCTGGTGCCGCCATCGCCCTGAGCGTTGATCTGACCTTCATCGGGCAGACCAATCTGGCGCCGCGCCATATCGACATTGGCGCAGCGCTGAAAGCTAAACTGCTCCGCACCCCGGCATACTGGCTAAAGGGTCCGTTGGCGACGCAGGCGCGGGTGGATGTGGGAGTGACCGCCTCCCTGCATCTGCTGGCTGATGTCACAATGTATGCCGATGGCAGTATCGCGGCCGATGTGCAATTCAACAACGACCTGACGATGAAGGCATCCGGCGGCACGCTGTCCTACAACGCCAATATCGTGCTGGGCAGCAGCACCTATGCCTACAATAATATCACGCATTATCAGTATCAGGACTGGCATGCCGTGCTGACGCAGCCCTCTTTGCCAGCACTGAACGTGCAGCATGATCCGGCTTACCTGCAAAGTACCGGAGCCGTTCTGCCGTACAACCTCGCCCT
>CAIPHQ010000249.1 GCA_903864895.1 uncultured Rhodospirillales bacterium | reverse complement strand
GGCATGGGGGGAATTCCAGGCTGCTTGAAGGCCTGTTCCCGGCGCGGGCGATGGCGCTGCCCTGATCCGGACGACAGAGCAGGGTAATTTGCGGGCCGCAGCGCCCGGCCGTGATGATCGGTGCATTGGAGAACGTCAGCGCGATTTCCGCCGATTGTATCAGCCAACCGGCGGAAGGCCGGACTTGAGAGCCAATGATCCCGGATCAGGTGGGCGCGCGTTCTGCCACAGTCACAGGTGAAATCCGCCGGACACTTGCCGTTGCATGCAGTGGCGGACCCCGGCCGTGCTGCTCCAACGGGGTTGCGCGCAAATTAGCCTATCCTGCCTAAAAATCGCCCAAATGCGCGAATATTTTGCGGGTATTAGAATCACTCATGGGCAAAATATCAATTTCTGATTGGGTGTTCGCCTAAAGCCTGTGCGATGGCTCGATCACAGCGGATGCAGGCAGTCCGCGCGTGCTTCGCCTTGCGCCATCGTCAGCAGCCCCTTTTCGGAGAACATTCAAATGAGTGATGACCAGAAGCCAATTGCCGTGCCGTCACCGACACGCCGCACGTTGCTGAAGGGTGCCGCCGCCATGGCCGGTGCGGCGGCCGGTTCCGGCGCCATCACCGGGTTCCCGACGATCTGGGCGCAGGAAATCAAGGACATCACGCTGCGCCACATCGGCGTGTCCTATGCCGTGGTGCAGGCCATCGGCGATCAGGCGGCCAAGGATCTTGGCTTCAAGGTCGTGATGCAGAACCTTGATACCTCCACCGCACTGACCCGTTTCATCACGCAGCCGACCAGCGTGGACATTCCCGATCTTGAAGGCTGGCAGTCGAAAGTCTGCACCCCGCGCGGTATCCTGCAGGGCATCGACATCAAGAAGATCAAGCAGTTCGACAACATGCTGCCGATTTTCACCAAGGGCGAATACGACGGCAAGAAGGTGTCGCGCCAGGGTATCTCGCCGTACGAAGCGATGTATATCGACAGCAAGGACTCGACCAAGATCGTCGAAGGCGTGCATGACTGGGCGACCTTCCTGCCGCAGGTGTACAACGCCGATTCCATCGGCTACCGCCCTGATCTGGTGGGTGCGCCGATCACGCAGTGGAAAATGCTGCTGGACCCGAAGTTCAAGGGCAAGTCCGCCATTCTTGACGTGCCGAACATCGGCATCATGGACGCCGCGCTGGCGCTCGAATCGCGTGGTGACATCGTCTACAAGAACAAGGGCAACATGACCCGTGCGGAGATCGACGTGACGATCAACGCGCTGATCGCCGCCAAGAAGGCCGGCCAGTTCCGCGCGACGTGGACGACGTTCGAGCAGTCGGTGGAACTCATGGCTGCCGGCGAAGTTGAAGTGCAGTCCATGTGGTCGCCCGCCGTCACCGCTGTGCTGGCCAAGGGCATTCCCTGCACCTACGCGCCGGTGAACATTCGCCCGGATGGCAAGGAAGGCTATCGCGGCTGGTGCAACGGCATGGGCCTGATGCGCCACCTGACCGGCAAGAAGCTCGATGCCGCCTATGAATATCTCAACTGGTACTACAGCGGCTGGCAGGGCGCCTTCGTTGCCCGCCATGGCTACTACAGCCCGGTGCCGTCCACGGCCGAGAAGTTCATGTCGGCCAACGAGTTCGCCTACTGGTATGCCGGCAAGCCGGCGAGCGACATCATCAAGGACCCGTATGGCGCCCCCATCGCCAAGGCTGGTGCGGTGCGTGACGGCGGTTCGCTCGTGGAGCGGTTCACCAACATCTCGTGCTGGAACACGGTGATGGACGAGAACCAGTACATGATCCAGCGCTGGAACGAGTTCAAGGCAGCGTAAGCAGGAACACGATTATGGCAGCATCAGTTGCAATGACGGGCACGCCGGCTGTGCGTATGGCACGCCTGAAATCATTTGCGCTGGTGCTGCCGCTGGCGTTGATATTGCTGGTCTTCGTGGTGGCACCGCTGGTCTTCGTGTTGGCGGTCAGCGTGTTCCGCTACGACAATTTCGAGGTGATTCCGGCATTCACGCTCGAAAATTACGAGAGCGTGCTGCAATCGCATCTGACGCTGTCGCTGTATGGCTCGATGCTGAAGCTTGCTGCGATCACTTGGGCCTGCACGCTGCTGATCGGCTTTTCGGTGGCGGGCTTTCTGGTATTTCATGTGCGCAACCGGCTGACCGCTATCGGGCTGTTCCTGCTGTGCACTGTGCCGTTCTGGACGTCCAATGTCATCCGCATGATCTCGTGGCTGCCGCTGCTGGGCAAACAGGGCGTGATCAACCAGGCGCTGCTGGCCACTGGGCTGATCCACGCGCCGCTACATATTCTGCTGTTTTCGGACTTTTCTGTGGTGATCTCCTACGTTCATCTGTTCACGATCTTCATGATCGTGCCGATCTTCAATTCCATGAGCCGCATCGACCGCTCGCTGTTCGAAGCAGCGCTGGATGCCGGGGCATCGCGCTGGCATACGCTGCTGTTTGTGGTGCTGCCCCTGACCAAAAGTGGCATCGTGCTCGGCTCGATATTTGTTGTCACGCTGGTGATGGGCGATTTCTACGTCGTCAAGGTTATGAGCGGCGGGTCCGATGCCTCAGTGGTGTCGGCGATGTACGACGATATCAGCACTCTGCTGTTCCCGCACGCCGCCGCCAGCGCTGCGGTGCTGATGATTATTCTGACCATCATGGTCGCGGCCATCTTGCGCTTTGTGGATGTACGCAAAGAACTCGCCTCGCACCGGTAAGAGACTCAACATGGCAAGCACTTCCCTGTCGGCCGGCCGGCGCAACTGGACGTTCTATGCGCTGGGAGCGATCTTCATCGCCTATGTGGTGTTCCTGTATGGCCCGATGCTGTGCATCTACATCCTTTCGTTTCAGGGGCCACAGGGCGGGCTGGCCTTTCCGATGCGCGGCGTCAGCCTGCACTGGTTCCGGCAGTTGCTGGGCCAGGGCGATACCGGCGATCTGATGGGCGCATTGTCGCGCTCGGTGCCGTTGGCACTGATCGTCATGGCACTGACCGTGCTGATTTCGCTGTCGGCCGGTATGGCGTTCCGCAGCCGGTTTCCGGGCAGCGGGTTGCTGTTCTATCTGGTCATCGCGAGCCTCGTCGCCCCCGGCTATGTGCTCAGCATCGGCATCGGCCTGATGTTCCAGCTGCTGGGCTTTGATACCAACTGGTACACCTCGGCGCTTGGCGCGCAGTTGTCGTGGACACTGCCATTCGGCCTGCTGATCATGTTCGCCATCTTCGGGCGCTTCAGCCGGTCGTATGAGGAAGCAGCGCGCGATCTCGGCGCCAACCAGTTCCAGACCATGTGGCTGATCGTGGTGCCCATCCTGCTGCCGGGCATGATCGCAGTGGCACTGTTCGGCTTCACGCTGTCCTACGACGAATTCGCCCGCACGCTGCAAACCACCGGCCCCACCAACACCGTGCCCATCGAAATCTGGAGCATGACGCAGAACGTCACGTCGCCGTCGCTCTATGCGCTCGGCACGCTCACCACTGCGCTGTCGTTCGTGGTGATCGGCACGGCGCTCGGCGCGATTGCGATCATCCAACGCCGCCGCCTCGGCAGCCTCACCGGACGCGGGTGAGAAGGACAATTGACATGACAGCTTTGACTCTCACCCCCATCGAAACTGCCGCCGGGCGTGGTGCGATTGAACTCGCGGGCATCCAGAAGCGCTATGCCGATGGCACTGTGGCGGTGGACGGCATCAATCTGCGCATCGCCAGCGGCACCTATTGCTGCCTGCTCGGCCCCAGCGGCTGCGGCAAGACCACCATGCTGCGCATGATCGCGGGCCACGAGACGCCGACCGATGGCGAGATTCTGATCGACGGCGGCAATGTGGTTGGCCTGACACCGCGCCAGCGCGGCACGGCGATGATGTTCCAGAGCTACGCGCTGTTTCCGCATCTTTCGGTGCGTGACAACGTGGCGTTTACGCTGCGGGTGCGCGGCATCGGCAAGACCGAGCGTTACAAGGAAGCCGACCGCGTTATCGAGCAGGTTCAGTTGACCGAACTTGCGCAGCGCCTGCCCGCGCAACTCTCCGGCGGGCAGCAGCAGCGCGTGGCCCTTGCGCGCGCGATCATCACCCGCCCGCGCGTGCTGTTGCTGGATGAGCCGCTGTCGGCGCTGGATGAGTTCCTGCGCCTGCAAATGCGCAGCGAATTGCGTGAATTGCAGCGCCAGCTTGGCATCACCTTCATCCACGTCACGCACACCCAATTGGAAGCCGTCGCGGTGGCCGATCAGGTCGTGGTGATGGACCGTGGTCATGTGGTTCAGTCCGATCCGGCGCGCACCGTGTATGCCGAACCGCGCAGCGCCTATGTGGCGCGCTTCATGGGCGGGCAAAACGTGCTGTCCGGCAAACTGGAATCGGTCAAGGATGGCCTCGCGACGCTGCGCGGTGATGGCGGTCAGACGTTCATGTTGCACCTGCGCGGAGCCGCGCATTCGGGCCATCCGCGCCTGTCCTTCTCGGTGCGGCGCGATCATGTGCGCCTGACCAAAGCTGCGGCGGGCAGCGCGCCGCCGGTGAATGCCGTCAGCGGCATAGTGCGTGCGGTGGAATACCAGGGCACGTTCGTGAAAGTCACGCTGCGTGTGGATGGTAGTCAGGACAAGGACGACCTGTTCGTCGCCTATGTCGAGGAAGGCGATTACTTCGCCTCCCCGATCGGTGTCGCCGACCGCGCCTGTGCGGCGTGGGACACTGAAGAAGTACACGCGCTCGCAGCCGAATAGCCACCAACTCGCAAGACGGAGACCAGTCACATGGAACTGAAGCTGACGGTGAACGGCCGCAAGGTGGCTGTGGACGTGCCCACAGACATGCTGCTCGTGGATTTGCTGCGCGAGCGTCTGGGCCTGACCGGCACGCATGTGGGATGCGACACCAGCCAGTGCGGCGCGTGCGTGGTGCATGTGGATGGCGTGTCGGTGAAAAGCTGCACCATGCTGGCGGTTGCGGCGCAGGATGCGCAGGTCACCTCCATCGAAGGCATTTCCGGCGCTGGCGGGCGTAACTCACTGCACCCGATGCAGCAGGCGTTTCATGAAAATCATGGCCTGCAATGCGGCTTCTGCACGCCGGGCATGATCATGAGCGCCATCGACTTCGCCAACCGCCACACCGAGCCCACCGAAGCGCAAGTGCGGCACTGGCTGGAAGGCAATATGTGCCGCTGCACCGGCTATCAGAATATTGTGGCGGCCATTCTGGCCGGCACTGCGGCGATGCACGCAACCGCCAGCGTGGAGGCAGCATAGTCATGGGAAATATTACAGGCATTGGTGCAGCCATTCTGCGCAAGGAAGACCAGCGCTTCATCACCGGGCGCGGCAATTACGTCGCCGACGTGAAGCTTCCGGGCATGACCTACGCGGTGTTCCTCCGTTCACCGCACGCCCATGCCCGCCTGCTCGGCATCGACGCCTCGGCGGCGCTGGCAATGCCGGGCGTGGTCGCGGTGCTGACCGGCGAGGATTTGAAGGCTGATGGCGTGGGTGGCATTCCCTGCGGTTGGGGCATCACCGGCAAGGATGGGCTGGCGATGAAAGAGCCGCCGCATCCGGCCATTGCGCACGGCAAGGTGCGCCATGTCGGCGATGCGGTGGCGCTGGTGGTGGCGGAATCGGTCGATCTGGCGCGCATCGCCGCCGATGCGGTGGTGGTGGAGTACGAGGTGCTGCCCGCCGTGGTGGGCATGGTGGACGCGCTGAAGCCGGGCGCACCGGCAGTGTTTGAAGACATCCCGGACAATCTGTGCTGTGACTGGGAAATCGGTGATCGCGCCGCGACCGATGCGGCCTTCGCGTCCGCCGCGCATGTGGCCAAGATCAATCTGGTCAACAACCGTCTTGTCGGCAACCCGATGGAACCGCGCGCGGCCATTGCGCTGTATGAGCGCAGCACCGGCCACACCACGCTGTGGTCCACCAGCCAGTTTCCGCATGTGGTGAAACTGCTGATGGGCAATTTCGTGCTGGGCATTCCGCAGCACAAACTGCGCGTGATTGCGCCGGACGTCGGCGGCGGCTTTGGTGTCAAGCAGTTCCACTACGCCGAAGAAGCCGTGATCACCTGGGCCGCGCGGCGGCTGGACGTGCCGGTGAAATGGGTCAGCGAACGCAGCGAGGGCTTCCTGTCGGACGCGCAGGGCCGCGACCATGTCAGCGAGGCTGAACTGGCGCTCGACGAAACCGGGAAGTTCCTCGGCCTGCGCGTCAGCACGCTGGCCAACATGGGCGGTTATCTGTCCACGTTCGGCCCGAACATTCCCACCAATCTGTACGGTCCGCTGCTGGCCGGGGTGTACACCACGCCCGCGATCTACTGCGAAGTGAAGGTGGTGTTCACCAACACGGTACCGGTGGATGCCTATCGCGGCGCGGGCCGCCCGGAAGCGACGTTCCTGCTGGAGCGTCTGGTGGATATCGCCGCAGCGCAACTGGGCATGGACCGGGTGGCCATCCGCCGCCGCAACATGATCCCGGCATCGGCGTATCCGTATCAGACACCAGTGATGATGGAATACGACAGTGGCGACCCCTCCGGCTGCCTTGATCGCGCGCTGGCGCTGGCCGATTGGGACGGTTTCCCCGCCCGCCGCGCCGAAGCCGCCACCCGTGGCCGGTATCGCGGCATCGGGCTTTCCACCTACGTCGAAGCCTGCGGCCTTGCCCCGTCGCGCATTGCCGGGCGCCTGGGTGCGCGCGGCGGGCTGTATGAAAGTGCCACCGTGCGCGTGCACGCCACCGGCGACGTGACGGTGCTGATCGGCACGCATTGCCACGGCCAAGGCCACGAAACCACGTTCGCGCAGATCGTGTCAGACAAGCTGGGCATCCCGGCGGACAAGATCGAGATCGTGTTCGGCGACACCGATAAGGTGCAGTTTGGCATGGGCACCTATGGCTCGCGCTCGCTGTCGGTCGGCGGTTCGGCGCTGGCCAAGTCGGTGGACAAGGTTATCCTGAAGGGCCGCAAGATCGCCGCCCATCTGCTGGAAGCCGGTGAGCCGGACATCGTGTTCGAGGACGGCAAGTTCAGCGTCACCGGCACCGACCGCTCGCTGAAGTTTGAGGAAATCTGTCTCGCCGCCTACATCCCGCACAACTACCCGCTGGAAGTGCTGGAACCGGGGCTGGAGGAGCAGTCGTTTTACGATCCGGTAAACTTCACCTTCCCGGGCGGCGCGCATATCGCTGAGGTCGAGATCGAGGCCGATACCGGCACCGTGCATCTGCTGTCCTACGTGGCGGTGGACGATATTGGCACCGTCATCAACCCGATGATCGTCGCAGGCCAGTTGCACGGCGGCATCGCGCAGGGCGCCGGTCAGGCGCTGTGCGAGACGGCGGTGTATGATGAAGGCAGCGGCCAGCTTCTGTCCGGCTCATTCATGGACTACGCCATGCCGCGCGCCGACATTTTGCCGAACATGAAGATCGTCACGCACAGCACGCGCTGCACGCATAACGATCTGGGCGTGAAGGGTTGCGGCGAGGTGGGCACCATCGGGTCTCCCGCGACGGTCATGAACGCCGTGGTCGATGCGCTGTCGCCGCTGGGTGTCACGCATGTCGACATGCCGGCCAGCCCCAACAAGCTGTGGCGCATCATCAAGGCTGCCCGTCTGGCGCAGGCGGCGGAATAAGGACGCAGATCATGCACCCTTTCACCTATCATCGCCCGTCCACCATTGCGGACGCGGCGGCGCTGCTTCAATCCACCGGCGGTGCCGGCATTGCCGGTGGCATGAGCCTGCTGCCGGTGATGAAATTCCGGCTGGCCACGCCCGGCGCGCTGGTTGACCTGTCCGGCATCGCCGCCATGGGCGGCATTGCGGCGGCGGATGGTGTGCTGACCATCGGCGCCACCGT
>CAIPHQ010000248.1 GCA_903864895.1 uncultured Rhodospirillales bacterium | reverse complement strand
CACCGCGTCGCGAATATCGTCGGCCACCTGATAGGCCTCGCCGAGTTTCTCACCCAGACGCCGCCATGCCTCTGCCGGGAAGCCTGCAGCAGCGGCACCCGCGACCGTGGCGGCGGCGAACAAGGCGCCGGTCTTCTCGCGCTGATACAGCGCCAGATCGGCGGAAGGCTCGCACTCCCACGCTTGCCCGGCGCAGATGCCGTTCGGCACGCCCACCGAGCGCGCCACGGTGCTGACCAGCGGCCCGAGCCGCAGCGGCGCGGTGGCAGCCCCGGTCGCAATGGTCTGGAACGCCAGCACAATCAGCGCATCGCCCGCCAGCACCGCCAGCGGCTCGCCATAGGCGCGGTGCACGGACAGTTTACCGCGGCGGGTTTCGGCATCATCGAAACAGGGCAGATCGTCGTGTACCAGACTGGCGCAGTGCAGCAGCTCAATGGCGGCCGCAGCAGCGTCGGCGATGTCCGGGTCGTCCTCGCCGCAGGCCCCGGCCACGGCCAGACACAGGCGCGGGCGGATGCGTGCGCCCTTCGGGAACACGGCGTGGCGCATGGCAGCCGCCAGCAGGGGGGGGCAGCTTGGGTTATCGGCACGGCCAAGCGCATTGGTCAGGGCACGCTCGATTCTGCTGCTGACGTCCATTCGATTCCCCCGGCCCGGTTGCGAGCGCCCTTTGTGTAAGCTTGAGTTGTCAGATAAGACTGTCATGCACGATTGACAGTCGGTCAAGCCTAATCACTGGGGGCGGCATGGGAATGCAGACGAATCTGGCGGCCGCTGTGGTGGAGGCCGCCGATAGCGGCGTGCCGGAGTTCGACCGCCCGGTGCCGCGCGACGGCTATGCCTGGTGGTATGTGGATGCCATCAGCGACGACGGCCGCCATGCGATCACGCTGATCGCGTTTATCGGCAGCGTGTTTTCCCCATATTATGCATGGGCGCGCCGCAGCGGCCCGGCAGACCCGGAAAATCACTGTTCGTTGAATGTGGCTCTGTATGGCGAGTCGCACACGCGCTGGGCCATGACCGAGCGCGGCCGCGCCGCACTGCGCCGCGATGCGGCAACGCTGCAAATCGGCCGCAGTGCGCTGCAATGGAGCCCAGGCGGACTGACTGTGCAGATCCATGAATGGGCAGTGCCGCTGCCACGCCCGGTGCGCGGCACGGTTAAGCTGTACCCTGAAGCCCAGCCCCGCCGCAGCTATGCCATCCATCCGGCGGGCCGTCACCGGTGGACACCGCTAGCACCCATTGCGCGTGTGGAAGTTGACCTGCCCAGCCCCGGCCTGCGCTGGTCCGGCACCGGGTATCTGGACATGAACACCGGCGCGCAACCGCTGGAGCGGGATTTCGTGCGCTGGGACTGGTCGTGCGCCCGCACGCGGGACGGCGCGGCGGTGCTGTATGATGTCACGCCCCGGCAAGGGCCGGAGATGTGCCTCGGGGCCCGCTTTGGCCGCGACGGCAGCGCCACCGGCTTCGCGCCGCCACCGCGCGTGAAACTGCCGCGCACGCTGTGGCAGGTGCCGCGCAGCATCCGGGCGGAGGACAACATGGCGCATGTCCGCCGCACGTTCGAAGACACGCCGTTCTACGCCCGCTCGGAAGTTGCCTCGGTGCTCGGCGGCGAGGGCGTGCTGGCGATGCATGAATCGCTGGCGCTGGACCGGTTCAAATCGGGGGTGGTGCAGGCCATGCTGCCGTTCCGCATGCCCCGGCTCCGCGGCGCCTAGGCGGGCGGCAGCTTGTCCGCCTTGGCTGCGCGGTCACGCCGCACCGCGCGGCGAATTTTCACCAGTTCGAACAGCAGCAGCCCGAGCACCAGCAACTCGATGATCAGCCATTCCCAGTGCGCCAGCATGGTCAGGTGGCGGCGGGACCGAATTCGCGGCCCGTTGCGCGCATTGCGTCGCGTTCTTCCAGCTTGGCGAACAGGTCGATCAGCCACACCGCACGGCTGACCGGCGGTTCAGCCTCCGGGCGGCGAGAGGCGGCGACGGCATCCACCAGAAATTGGGTCTGCGGCAGCGCAGGCGCGGTCAGGTCGGGCACGCTCCACACTGCGGCGGCGGCACTGCGCGCCAGCAACGCCGCCTTGCGGCGGGATGACACGCGGGCGCGCTGCGAGATCGAATCGCAGCCATTGCGCTCCACCTCACGCCCGATTTCGGCATACAGCCGCCGTGCCGCGCCGATGCCAGGCCGGCAAGACAGCGGCAGGCGCGCAATGCCCGCATCGGCGCGCTTGTACAGCATGTCGGCGGTGTCCAGCAGGCGCTGCACCACTTCACCCAGCGCGGGCGTGAATTGCGGGCTGGCGAGGAACGCCTCAGGGTCGATTCCGGCCTCACGCAGCCATTCCAGCGGCAGATAGATGCGCCCGTTGCGCGCATCCTCGCCCACGTCGCGGGCAATGTTGGTCAGTTGCATCGCCACGCCAAGGTCGCAGGCGCGGGCCACCACATGCGGCGCACGCGCGTCCATCAGCGCCGTCATCATGGCGCCCACCGTGCCAGCCACGCGGGCGGCATAGGCGTACAGGTCGCCGATGGTCTCATACCGCCGCCCCTGCGCGTCCCATGCAAATCCTTCCAGCAGGGCGGCCGGCACCGCGCGCGGAATGGCGTGGCACTCGGCCACATAGGCGAAGGCGCGGTCGCACACATGCGGCAGCGGGCGGCCGGCATAGGCCAGATCGAGCCGTTCGTACAGCGATCCCAGCGCCTCGGCCCCGCCGCCATTGTCGATCACGTCGTCGGCCACCCGGCAGAACGCGTACAGCGCGGTGGCCGGTTCATGCACCCAGCGCGGCAGCACCCGCGCGGCGGCGAAGAAGGTGCGTGATCCGCCCCGCAGCATGTCGCGGCAGGCAGCCAGGTCGGCCCGGCCCAGTTCGCGGATTTGCGCGCGGCTCAGCCCGGTCTGCGCTGGGTGGGCTTCTGCAGCTTCGCCGGACGTGCGGGCAACAAACGACATAAAGATCACCGAGGGGCTGGAGCGATTGCGGCGGGCAGGCTTGCGTGCATCCGGTGCATAACGGCCGGGTACAATCGGACTGCGGCCGGACCAACAGTCTCAGCGGTAGCGCCCGGGGTTGTCAACCTGGAGTTGACACTCAAAGTGTCAGACAAGATAGACATATCGGCAGGGCCTGCGCGGCCTGCGCCCAGCGAGGAGCCTAGTGTGCCCCAACTCCGGTATGCCGCCGCCGCGTTGATTGCGCTCGCCCTGATCGTGCTGGCCCTGCTGCGGCTGGAAGCGGCGACTGATGGGATTATCATACAATATACCAAAGCCGGTCCCGCACCCGTGAGTGTGCTGATGCCGGCCTCCGGCGCAAAGGCGCCGGTGGTGGTCATCGGCCACGGCTTCGCCGGCTCGCAGCAGTTGATGTTGCCGTTCGCTGTCACGCTGGCGCGCAATGGCTACATCGCCGTGACCTTCGATTTCCCCGGCCATGGCCGCAATACGTCCCCCTTGCTGGGCGGACTGGCAAACGACGAGGCCCGCAATGCGGATCTGCTGGCCAGTCTCGACTCGGTGGTGAAATTCGCCCGGACCTTGCCCGAAGGCGACGGCCGCATCGCGGTGCTGGGCCACTCGATGGCGTCCGATATCGTTGTGCGCTACGCGGTGGAACATCCGGATGTCGCGGCCACGGTGGCGGTTTCAATGTTCTCCCCCGCCGTCACTGCGACGCTGCCGCACAATCTGCTGGCGGTGGCGGGCGAACTTGAACCCGGCCCGATCAAGGATGAGGCGGCGCGGGTGGTGGCGCTGGCGGCGGGCGGCATGGCGGTCGAGCGGCACACCTACGGCGATTTCGCCGATGGCACCGCGCGGCGCTATTCGTTTTCCGGCAGCGTGGAGCATATCGCCGTGCTGTACAGCCGCCAGAGCCTGTTGGAGGCGCTGTCGTGGCTCGACGCGGCTTTCGTCCGCCACAGCCCGGGCTGGCTGGATGCGCGCGCGCCGTGGCTGGGCTTTCTGTATCTTGGCCTGGTGCTGCTGGGCTGGCCGCTGGCGCACCTGTTGCCGCGCGTGTCCGCCGTGCCGGTGGGGGCGAGCCTGCACTGGCGGCGCTTTCTGCCGGTGGCGCTGGCGCCAGCCATCCTGACGCCGCTGATCCTGTGGAAGTTGCCCACCGATTTCCTGCCGAGCCTGCTGGGCGATTACATTGCCTGCCATTTCGCGGTGTATGGCCTGCTGACGGCCGTCGGTCTGCTGGCCGCAGGCGTGCGCCCGGTCTGGGTCTGGCCCGGCTGGCGGCTGCCCGCCGCAGCGCTGGCCATGGCGGCTTACTTCATCGCCTTCGGCCTGCCGTTCGACCGGTATGTAACGTCGTTCATCCCCACACCGCAGCGCGCGCTGCTGCTGCTGGCGATCATGGTGGGCACGGGTCTGTATTTCGCCGCCGACGAATGGCTGATCCGCGGCCGTCCGGCCCCGTTCGGCGCATCGGTGGCCAGCAAGCTGTGCCTGCTCGGCTCACTGATCTTCGCCATCGCACTCAATCCGCAGCGATTGTTCTTTCTGATCATCATCGTGCCGGTGATTCTGGCATTCCTGATCGTCTACGGCCTGTTCGCCGCCTGGGCCTATCGGCGCACCCGGCACCCGCTGGCTGGCGTGTTCGCCAATGCGCTGGCGTTTGCGTGGGCGATTGCGGTGACATTTCCGGTGGTCGGGCGGTAACTACCGCCAGCGCCGCCGCACATCCGCCAAATGCGCCACCAGTGCCGCGCTCAGCCAAAGCGCAATCCAGCCCCACCACGCGCCGGTGACGCCACAGCGCAGCGCCAGCATCAGGCACACGCCGGAGGCGAGGTTGCCGAGGAAATCGGCCGGTGCAATGCCGCGGCCGGTGCGGCGGAAATACAGCACCACCGCCACCGCCTCCAGCGCCGTCATCGTCAGCGCCACGTCGATCAGCCGTCCGCTGGCAAACCAGTCCTGCATCTCAGGGTGCGCGGTGAACAAGGCGGCGCACGCGCCGGATACCGATGGCCATGCCGCCCGCGATCAGTGGAATCGCGATGCCCTCGGCCAGCGAAGGGTTGATGTGCAGGCCCGCCACCTCCAGCGCCTCGGCCACTCGTCCCACCAGACTGGCGATGTAGTAGGTGATCGCCGCCACCGAGAGGCCCTCCACGGTCGACTGCAGCCGTAATTGCAGCTTCACCCGGCGGTTCATCGATTCCAGCAGCGCCTGATTCTGCCGCTCCCGCGTCACGTCCACCCGCGTTGACAGCAACTGCGTGGCGCGTGCCACCCGCTGTGACAGCGACTCGATGCGTGCCGAAACCGAACGGCAGGTCTGCATCGCCGGGGCCATGCGCCGGTCGGTGAATTCGCGGAAGGTCTGAAGGCCCTGAATGCGCTCCTCGCGCAGTTCCTTGATGCGGCGATCCACCAGTTCATCATACGCCTCGGCGGCGCTGAAGCGGAACCGGGTGCGGGCCTGCGCACTGTCGATCTCGGCGGACAGCCTTGTCAGCCGGTCGAGCAACTCCGGCTCATCTTTCTCGCCCGCATCCACGAGGGCTGCGGTGATATCGCCGAGTTCCTGCCCGCCGCGCGCCAGCAGCGGGGCCAGTCCGCGCGCGACCGGCAAGGCCAGCATGGCCAGCACGCGATAGGTGTCGATTTCCAGCAGACGCTGGGTGATCCGCCCGGCCTGCCACGGCGTGGTGTCGCGATTGAGGATCAGCACCCGGCTGAACCCGTCAGCATGGATGCGAAAATCGGTATAGGCGGTGGCGGCCTGCCCCGACACGGCCGCGCCGATCAGCACGTTGCCGCCGAAATAGGCGGCCGCGATGTCACGGTGGTGCGGCGGGCTGCCGCCCGCGGGCAGCAGCGCCACATGGGCGGCGGCGATGACTTCACCCGGCAGTGCCGCCACCCAGTCCGACGGCACGGCGGCCAGGGCGGGGGCCGCGAATGGCCCCGCCTCGCCGCCATCGCCCGGCACGATGAACTTGCAGCGCACGAACTCGCTATGCCGCTCCCATTTCACCCGGAACGGGCCGAGATCGGCGCTGAAATGGTTGGCTCCCGGTGCAGGCGGCGTGGCACCGAAGCGCTCGGCAAGGCTGGCAATGGCGCGAAAACTGGCCTCACGCTGCTCCGGCGTGCCGATCAGCGCCAGATAGGTGACCCGCGCCGGTGCGCTCAGCCGTTCCGGCGGGCGGGCGTGGACCTCGTCGTTGATCTCGATGCGCTGCGGATGGTTCGGCGGCAGCGCGGTCATGGCGGCAGCACTCCGGTCTCCTGTGCGATCTGCACGATCAGCGTGGCGGTCTCGGCGGGCCGTTCCTCATGCGCCAGATGGCCCAGGCCCGGCTGCGTGATGATCCGCGCACCACGAACGATATTGCGCACCCGCACGGCCTCGGTGGGGGAGACGGTGCGGTCGTTGCTGCCGGCAACCAGAAACAACGGCGTGGTCAGTTTCGGAAGGTCGCGCAGCAGCGGCTGCAAGTCCCACTGCGCCATCATCATCAGCGCGGCTTCGGCATGGGCGCGGTTGGCGGCGGTGCGGGCGTAAAGCGCGACCCCCTCGGCATCGATTACCGACCCGGTGCCTGCCAGCAGCCGGCGCACTGTCACGGGGTCGCCAGCGCTGCGGGCAAACATGGTCTGCAGCATCGGCACACCGGCCAGCAGCTTTGCCACGCCGGAAAACACCTGTCCGGTCAGCCCGAACAGCGGCAGCAGCGCGCCGTTCAGGCTGATCAGCGCAGCAGGTGCGATCAGGCCGTCCAGACACATGCGCGCCAGAATTGCCGCCCCGGCCGAGTGCCCGGCACACAGTGCGGGGGAAAGTTCCAGCACCGTCAGCAGCGCCGACAGGGAGGCGGCCATGCCGGGCAGCGACAGGCCGCCGGGGCGCGGGGTCTCGGTGAAGCCGTGGCCGGGCAGGTCCGGGGCGACGACGGTGAAATGCCGGGCCAGCAGCGGAAGCAGCCCGCGCCATGAATGGGTGGCCGCCCCGGTGCCATGCGCCAGCAGCAGCACCGGACCGCTGCCCATGATCTGCACATGCCACGTAAATCCGGCCGCGCGCACGAATTGGCTGGCGGCGCGATTGGGCCAGTCCCGCCCGTCACGCTCCCACGCCAGCCGCCGCGTCACGGGCTGGCCGTGGCGGCGCGCACCGCCTGTGTCAGCATGGTGGCGTTGGCGTAGGGCAGCGGGATGTAGCGCGCGCCCATCGCGCGGGCGATGTCCTGCCCCGCCTGCTGCGGGCGGGGTGAAGTGTCGATCAGCACGCCGGTAAAACCTGCCGCGCGCACCAGCTTTGCCGCCGCCAGCGCATCGGCTTCGGCCCGCGCGCGCCCGCCCGCGCCATCGCGCGCCACGTTGGCGCGGCCGTCGGTCAGGATCACCAGCCCCGGTGAGCCGCCGCGCCGCCTTACCGCGTCGGCCAGCGCCGCCGCTGCGTCGAGCCCCGCCGCCAGCGGCGTGCCGCCGCCGCCGGGCAGGGCGGCGAGGCTGCGCTTGGCGCGCACCAGTGAACGTGTGGGCGGCAGCAGCAAATCCGCCGTCTTGCCGCGAAACGCCAGCACCGCCACCCGGTCGCGGCGCACATAGCACTCGGCCAGCAGCAGTTCGACCGCGCCCTTGGCTTCGGCCAGCCGGTTCAGCGCCGAGGAGCCGGAGGCATCGACCACAAAAATCGTCGTGGTCTCGGTGTTCTGTTTGCGATGGATCACGCGGAAATCGGACTTGCGGATCGCCAGACGGCCGGCTGCCGCGCCGTCCCGGCGGCGGATGGCCTGCCATGGGGCTGCGGCGCGCAGCGTGTCCAGCACGCTCAGCCGCTGCCCGCCGCGCGGCTCACCGGCGCGCACGCCGGCCGGGCGGCCACGCGCGCCGTTATTGACCGGCGTGCCAATGCGGCCATCCGCGCGGCCACGCGGCTTCAGCCCTTCGGCGGCCAGTTGCGCCAGCAAACCCTGTGGGATCGCGGCCTGCGCCGCCTCCAGCAGCATGTCTTCCAGTTGCTGGTCGGTGGGCGGTTCCGGCTTTTCGGCGTCCTCGCCCTCGGGCGGCGGGGGCGGCGGCTCCTCGGCGGGCTGTTCCGGCGGCGGCTCGGCGCTTGGCAGACGGGTGGCGCGCGGGGCGAGTACAAGGCGCGCGGCGGCGGCGGCGTCGGCCTGCGACACGGCATCCCGGCCATCCAGTGCGGCGATGGCACGGGCGGCGTGCAGCGCGAACAGCGGCGCGCGGGCCGACTCGACGCCAAGGGCAAGCGCGGTGCCGCACAGCGCGGACAGGATGGCGTCGCTGGCCGAAACCTGCGCCAGCATGGTCCGCGCGGCGGCAACGTTGCGTGGCTCGGGCGGGGTGGCCTGTGCCGGGGCAATGCCGGTCAGGTCCAGCAGAAACCCAAGCCGGTCGCGCAGCGACGCAGGCACCTGCTCATCGGGGCCGATGCCCTCATCCAGCGCGATTACGCCGATGCGGGCTGCGTCGATATGGTACAGCCCGTCGCGCGCCACCGGCACCTCGCCGGTGTCGAGCACGGCGGCGAGTTTGCCCGCCGTGGCGGCGGGCAGGCGTTCGGCCATCGCCAGCACGGCCACGCCGCCATCGGCTTCAGCCAGCACGCCGCGCTCGGCCACCGGCTTGCCCGCCCGCAGCGTGGCAGCCAGATCCAGCCCGCCCAGAAGGCGGCTGTCGGCAATGCCCAGCGGCACCCGCCGCCATGGATCGGTGGCAGGCAAACAGGCCCGCACGGCCGCGAGCCAGATGTCGCGCACTGCTCCTGCGGGCGCGCGCAGGGCCACGCCCATCTGCGCCGGCATTACCGCGAACACGGCAGCCGCCAGCAACGCATCCGCCCATGGGCCGGGGTCTGCCGCCGGCGCAGGATCGGTCATTTGCCCAGCACTTCGTCCACCGCGCGCGCCACACGCGCGGTGGAACCGGCGTCGTCCAGCGGGTCCCGGCGCAGGCGGTGACGCAGCGCGGAGGCGGCGATCTGCCGCAGATGGGAAGCTGTGACGGTGCTGGCACCGTCCAGCGCGGCGGCGGCACGGGCGGCGCGCATCAAGGTCAGTTCGCCGCGCAACCCGTCTGTGCCCAGCGCCATGCACAGTTTGGCGGCCAGAATCAGGCTTTCGTCCGGCACGCTCACCGTGGGCAGATGCGCGCGGGCGGCCAGAATCTGGCTGCGAATCGTGCCGTCGGCCTCGGCCCATGACATGGCGTAGCCAGCCCTGTCGCGCTCGAACGCATCACGGCGGCGCACCACTTCGATGCGGCTGGCAATGTCCTGCGGCGTGCGGACCTCCACCGACAGGCCGAAGCGGTCCAGCAATTGCGGCCGCAACTCGCCTTCCTCGGGGTTGCCGCTGCCGATCAGCACAAAGCGGGCCGGGTGGCGGATGCTCAGCCCCTCCCGCTCGACCACGTTCTCGCCGGAGGCGGCCACGTCGATCAGCAGATCGACCAGATGGTCCTCCAGCAAATTCACCTCATCAATATAGAGAAACCCGCGATTGGCCCGCGCCAGCAGGCCCGGCTCGAAGGCTTTCTCGCCATGCACCAGCGCGCGCTCCAGATCGAGCGCGCCCACCACGCGGTCTTCGGTGGCACCCAGCGGCAGATCCACCACCGGCACGGCCACGGCGTGGGCGGCGGGTGCTCCCGAAACGTAGCGGGCGCGGCAGTCCTCGCACCACGCGTCACGGTCCGCCGGGTCGCAGGCATAGCGGCACCCGGCGTTGGCCTGCATGGGCGGCAACAGGGCGGCGAGTGCGCGCACAGCGGTGGACTTGCCGGTCCCACGGTCACCGAACACCACCACGCCGCCCACCGTGGCATCAACGGCGGCGATCAGCAGCGCCAGTTTCATCTCATCCTGGCCGACGATGGCGGCGAACGGAAAGGCGGCACGCTTGCTCACACGACAGTCTCCAGCGAATGGGTCAGGGCAGGCAGCGCCAGCGCCACCGCCTCGGAGACCGCGATATTCAGGCGAAATGCCACCACGGCTTCAGCCAGCAAGGTATTTTCCGCGGCCTCGGTAACACAAAGTGCCTCCAGCGCCGCGCGCAGCGCCTGTTTGGTAGCGCCGGCATCGGCCACGCCGGGGAAATGGTGGCTGGCCAGCATGGTTGCCGGCAGACCCAGCGAGCGTGACAGCACGCGGCGCAGCACTTGCCCGCCGCTGAGGTCGCCGAAATACCGTACATAAGCGTGTGCTGCGAGCGCGGCCTGGCTGCGGCGCGCGGCCTGCGAGACCCGGGTGGCATAGCGCCGCGCGGCGGGCAGCAGCGGCAGGGTGGTCTCCCAGCCAGGACCATGCAGCGCGGCCAGATCGGACTCCAGCGCCGGTGCACGGGCCAGGTCGCGCCACGCACCGGGTGCAACAGGGCTGTTGGCGGGCAGCGCCGCCAGCGCAAGCTCCATCGCGCGATAGGCTGGCAGCAGATTTCGCAGCAACAGCGCGTATCCCGTCCGGCTCGTCTGGCCCCGGAACAGGTCGCGGATGATGCCCGAGCGTTCCGCGCGGATGTGAGACCGGTGGGTTGCCGCTTGCAGCCTTTCGGTCAACCGGATGCCGTTTGGCGCAGTGTAATCATGGCTGACCGTGACAACTGTCAATTTCATTGGACATCAGATGGTGGTAGGAGTGTCAACCTAGGCAGAGGGCTGGGCCGAATCAACCCGCTCTGGTGACCACTTAGGCGCCATCTGTGCTGCTGGACAGCAATCCCCCGCCATGCGCCCCGGGTAAGTCGGGCCACTCGCCGGAGGACCATGATGGCCGAAATCCAAGCGGAGAAGCCTGCCGAGGCATTGCGTGCGGCAGTCGATGGGCGTAGCAAAAGCGACGATCCACGGAATTCTGCATCACACATGAGCAGCCTAGCGATCGCGTCGCCGGACCTGACAATTTTGCTCGATCTGGATGGGGTCATCCAGAAGGCAACTTTGTCGGACGCTATTCCTGATCAGGGACTGAATGACTGGGTTGGCCGCCCGTGGTTCGAGACCGTGGGCGACGTGGCCGGGGACAAGGTGCGGCGGATCGTCGAGGATGCGCGGCGCAGCGGCGTGTCGGCATTCCGGCAGATCACCCAGCGCTTTCCCAGCGGCGTCGAACTGCCGATGGAATACACCACGGTGCGACTCGGCGGCAAAGCCGGGCTGATTGCCATCGGCCGGAACTTGCAGGCAGTGGGCGAGTTGCAGTCCCGCCTGATCGCCGCGCAGCACGCCCGTGAGCAGGATTACTGGAAGCTGCGTGAGGTTGAGACGCGCTACCGCCTGCTGTTCGATGCCTCGCATGAAGCCGTCCTGTTGCTGACCACCGACAGCCTGCGCGTGCTGGAAGCCAATCCTGCGGCCATTCGCGCGCTCGGTCTGGCACCGGGCTGGGAGTTTGTGCCCGAAATATCCCCGGCGGATCTGGAAGCGTTTCAGACCATGCTGGCCCGGGTGCGCGATTTGGGCCGCGCGCCGGGCATCCTTGTGCATCTGGGACCAGGCCGCACGGCGTGGATGGTGCGCGCGTCGCTGATGAACGCCGAGCGGGGGCAGGTGTTCCTGCTGCAAATCGCCCCGTTCGGTGTGGCCAAACTGGCCGAGACGCCCAGCGATGCGGTGTCGTTCGAGGCGCTGATCGAGCGTCTGCCGGACGCGTTCGTGGTGATGGACCAGAGCGGCATCATCCTGCGTGCCAACGGCGCGTTTCTGGATCTGGTGCAGGTCGGCGCGGAAGGGGCCGTGATCGGCGAAAATCTGGGCCGTTGGGTGGGCGTGGCCGGGGCCGATGTGCCCGGGTTGCTGGCCAGCATCCAGCGCCACCGCGTGGTGCGCCTGCTGGCAACCCGGGTGCAGGGCGAATTGGGCGGCGACAGCGATGTGGAAGTCTCCGCTGCCGGCAGTTCCGACAACCGCCCCCGGTTGATCGGCGCACTGATCCGCGACGTCGGCCGCCGGCTGTCCCTGTCCGGCGAGGAGAAGAAACTGGCGTCCGAATTGGCCGCGCTGTCGGGCAAGATTGGCGATACCCCGCTGCTGCAATTGGTGCGCGACACCACTGGCGTGGTGGAACGCCACTATATTGAAGAGGCCCTTCGGCGCGCCGAAGGCAACCGCACGGCAGCGGCCGAAATCCTCGGGCTGAGCCGGCAGAGCCTGTATGTGAAGCTGGCCCGGTACGGGCTGGACATCAGCGGCGGGATGCCCGGCGTGCGCAGCGTCTAGCTGCGCACGGTGTTTCCGCGCGGCCCGCTGTGGCCGCGTTGCGCTGGATGATGCCTGCGGGCATGCTGCGAGCGGGAATGTCCCTGAACTGCTCGGGTGGCACGGTCACGTTGCGGCCCTGTCCGGCGTTGCGGCGTGGCGCGTGATGAACGGAGAAACCGGCGTGACTCTTGGCACACCCGCGATGTCGGCCTTCGGTGAAGCGACGCTGAACAATTGCGAGCGCGAGCAGATCCATTTGGCTGCCTCCATCCAGCCGCATGGTGCACTTCTGGTATTGAGTGAACCCGCATTATTGGTTGTGCAGGCCAGCGTGAACGCGCACGCTTTTCTTGGTCTGGACCGCCCATTGCTTGGCCGTACCGTGGATTCATTCTGTGGTGATCTCGCCCGGCGTGTGCGGCCCTTGCTGGGCGATGCGCTGACGGACGTGGCGGTGCCGGTGCGCTGCCTGATCGGGCAGCCCGCGGCGCCCTTTGATGGCCTGCTGCACCGCCCGCCCGGCGGTGGCCTCGTGCTGGAACTGGAGCGTGCCGGACCACTGGTGGACTTGTCACGCCACGTGGAACGCGCCTTTCAGTCCATTCTGACCGCTCCGGTGCTACGCACCCTGTGTGACGAGTCAGCACGCCTGTTCCGCGACCTGACCGGCTACGACCGGGTGATGGTGTACCGTTTCGACGATGAAGGCCACGGTGAGGTAATTGCCGAACAGTGCCTGCCGCATCTGGAATCCTTCCTCGGCAATCGCTATCCGGCGAGCGACATCCCGCAGATCGCCCGGCGGCTGTATGAGCGCAACCGCGTGCGCGTGCTGGTGGACATCGAATACGAACCGGTACCGCTGGAGCCGCGCCTGCACCCCGATACCAGGCAGGATCTGGACATGTCGCTGTGCTTCCTGCGCAGCGTGTCACCGATTCATGTGCAGTATCTGCGTAACATGGGTGTGCGCGGCACGCTGGTGGTGTCGTTGATGGTCGGCGGGCGCCTGTGGGGGTTGATTTCCTGTCACCACTACGAACCGCGCTTCCTGCATTTCGAGTTCCGCGCCGTGTGCGAACTGCTCGCCGAGGCCATCGCCACCCGCATTGCTGCCCTTGAAAGCTTTGTAGAAGGGCAGGCGGAACTGGCCGTGCGGCGGCTGGAACAGCGGATGATCGAGGCGATCTCACGCGACGGCGACT
This sequence comes from uncultured Rhodospirillales bacterium, assembly GCA_903864895.1. Lineage (GTDB taxonomy): Bacteria > Pseudomonadota > Alphaproteobacteria > Acetobacterales > Acetobacteraceae > CAIPHQ01. Next base: position 1,900 of record CAIPHQ010000248.1, on the reverse strand, counting down.
GGCGCAACGCCTTGTTCGACGGCGCGCAATCCTTGCTGCAACCGCTGTCCGCAACCGGGGCGGCGCTGCTGTACGACGGGCAGGTGCTGACGGCGGGCGAAGTGCCAGGCACGGCGCAACTGCGAGCGATTGGCGCGTGGCTGGATGCCCGCCCCCGCCAGCCAGTGACGGCCACTGCATCATTGGGACTGGACGAGCCGTCGTTTGAGGCGCTGATCCCGATGGCCAGCGGTCTGGTGGCAACCCCGGTGTCGCGCTCGCCGGGCGAGTATCTGCTGTGGTTCCGCCCGGAGCGCCTGCGCACGGTCACCTGGGGCGGCAACCCGTTCAAGCCGATGCAGATCGGCGAAACCCCGGCCGATCTGTCGCCGCGCCGTTCGTTCGCGCAATGGCACCAACTGGTCGAAGGCACGTCTGACCCGTGGTCGCATGCCGACCTGACCGCCGCGCGGCTGATCGGGGAGACGGTGACCGATGTGGTGCTGCAATTCCGCTCGGTGCGGGTGCTGATTGCGCAGGACCATCTGGAGCAGGTGTCGCGGCAGGTGCGCCAGTCGGACCAGCCCGTGGTGGTGGCGGATGCCAACGGGCGTGTGTTGCTGACCAATGAAAAACTGCGCCGTCTGCTACCGGCGGCGGCTGTGGGGCTGCACCACCTGGACTCGCTGCTGCCGTTCTTTTCCGACCCGGCCGAGGTGCGGCGGCGGCTGTGGGATCTGCTGCGCCACAAACGAACATGGCGCGGTGAGGTCAGGCTGGAGACCGAATCGGGTGACTCCCGGCCGCTGCTGGTGCGCGCCGACCCGGTGTATTCCTCGCCGGAGCGGGTGCTGGGCTTCGTGATGCTGTTCACCGATCTGACCGAGCGCAAGGCGGCCGACGCCGCCCGGCGGCAGTTTCAGGACGGCATCGTCGGCGGCCATCGCGCCATGGTGGGACGGCTGGATTCGCAGGCCGACCTGATCTTTCAGAACCTGCTGTCCTCGGTGGTGGAAAACGCCCAACTTGCCGCGCTGGAGATCACCGACGGTGTGGACGTGGCGCGGATGCCATCCCGGCTGGAAAGCGTGCAGGCGTCAGTCAGCCGCGCCACCGAAGTGCTGGCCCGGCTGATCTGGCATGCCAGCCGGGCCGGGGAACGCTAGGCCGCCACGCCAAACGGGCGGTTCAGCCGCACGATGGTGTAGTTCAGCCAGGCCGCAAACGTCACCCACGCCAGATAGGGTGCCACCAGCCAACTTGCCAGCGCGGAGTAGGGGGCAAGCCCGATCACCAGCGCCAGAATCGACAGCCACAGGAAGCCAACCTCGGCCAGCGCCCAGTCCGGGCGTTTCCACTTGAAGAACAGCGGGCTCCACAGAATGTGGAACACGGCGTTCACCGCGAACATGCTCACCACGCAGGCCCGCGCCGCCTCGGTCGGCGCGCCGTTCCAAGCCAGCACACCTGCCGCGGCGGCCATGCCCAGAATCAGGGTCCAGGCCGGGCCGAACAGCCAGTCGGGCGGCTGCCACGACGGCTTGCGAAGGCCGCGATACCACGGCCCGATCTCGGTCAACACGCCGCCCACAGCGCAAACCGCCAACGCGGCAAATGCCGCCACGCCAATCGTCCAGTACATCTCGGGATCCAGCTTCTGCGTTGCTCCCTAGCTTGGTACGGCAGGGCCTCGGTGCAATGCCGATACGGCCTTTGGCAGTGAATGCAGCGCTACAAATTCGTTATTATGCCGGACTGTGTTGTGCCGCGCCGGGTTTGGGGTTGCGGTTTTGTTCTTATCATGGGAGTCTCAAAGCCATCGGAATCGAGTCGGCCGGCGCCGCGAGGGAATTGGGCATGGACAAGAACAAGGCGCTGGACGGTGCGGTCCAGCAGATTGAGCGGGCGTTCGGCAAGGGCT
>CAIPHQ010000247.1 GCA_903864895.1 uncultured Rhodospirillales bacterium | reverse complement strand
GCCTCCGGCTGGGCTGGCATTGCCACGCGGCGGGGCGCGGCGCAATCGCCGCACGCCGCACGCCCTTTGGCACCGCCCTCTGGCACCGCCCTCTGGAACCGCCCTCTGGCCTGCCGCGGCAATCCGCCGCTAGACTTCCGGCCTTACCTTGCCGGAGCCGCCGCATGCCTCGCCCGACCGCCCTTCTCGCCGCGCTGCTGGGCCTGCTGACAGCGTCCGGTGCGATGGCGCAATCCGGCGGGGCACCGCATTCATGGCTGTTCGGCACATGGACCGGCGGGCTGTTCCCGGTGCCGTCCGGCATGACCGCGCAGGCGTGTCTGGCCCAGCCCACCTTCATCGTCACACGCGACGTGGTAATGCGCGCCAGCATCACCGACATCACCTTTGCCCAGCGGCTTGTGGAGACGGTGCGCAACGGCTCCGGCGGCACGGATTTCCGCTTCGTGCAGGGCAGCGACCCGGTGGCCAGCATCAGCCGGGGCCTGCTGGGGCTGGAAGCGCCCAAGCCCACGCCGGGCTTCGGCTGCGAAAACCCGGATGTGCTGCATGTGCAGCGGCGCTCGGAAAACGAGATCGTGTTCCCCGGCTGCGCCGATTTCCCCAACCCGCTGGTGCGCTGCGGCGCGCGTTAGCGCCCGGTTAAGCATCCCGCCCCACTCTGCCGCAGCGCGCGCCCTCGGCCCGGAAAAACCTCCGGCCCCCCGATGCGCGTGGGTCCTGCACGGGTCGGGGGCCACATGGCAGCGAAGGATCGGAATGGCGGCAACAGCCGCCCGGTGTTGATTCGCAAGGAGGAGATTGTCGAGGGCGGCCACCATGGCGGCGCATGGAAAGTGGCCTACGCCGACTTCGTGACGGCGATGATGGCGTTCTTTCTGCTGATGTGGCTGCTCAACGCCACCACGGAAGCGCAGCGCAAGGGGCTGGCCGATTATTTCGCCCCGGCCAGCCAGCTCAGCCGGGCCAATTCCGGCGCGGGCCTGCCGCTGGGCGGCAAATCCGCGTTTGAAACCGGGGACCGTGCGTCGGACCGCGGGGCCAACACCTTCATTCCCGGCCGCGCCCCGCCGCCGCTGAGCGAGCAGGATCTGGACGGCGATGAGCCGGTGCCGGCCGGCAGCACCATGGACGGCATCGCGGGCAAACCCACCGAGGCACATGGCGCGGGCGATGCGGCCAGCAAAGGCCCCGGCGACCATGAAGCGGGCGGCGGTGCGGCCCCGAGACCCTCCCCCGCCCCGTCCGACGCCGCGTTTCTGGCCGCCGCCGGCAGCGGTGTGGCCAAGCCGGTGCCGAACCCAACTGACAAACTCTCCCCCGCCCAGCAGGCCGCCAGGGAACGCGCGGCGTTCGAGCAGGCGGCGCACGACATTCGCGAGGCCGTGGCGCGCGACCCGGCGCTGGCAGCCCTCGCCCGGCAACTGGCCATCGACATCACGCCGGAGGGCCTGCGCATCCAGATGCTGGATGAAGACAATCAGCCGATGTTCGCCACCGGATCATCCGTGCTGAACGGCCGCGCGCGGACGCTGGTGGGCAAGATCGTGCCCGCACTGGCGCGGCTGGAGGGGGCCGTGTCCATCGCCGGCTACACAGACGCGGCACCGTTCCGGGGCATTGAGCGCAGCAACTGGGAACTGTCCAGCGAACGCGCGCACGCCACCCGCCGCCTGCTGATCGACGCCGGCTTGCCGGAAGCCCGCTTCCGCGACGTCACCGGCCATGCCGACCGCGACCTGCTGCTGCCCGCCGACCCGCTGGCCGCCGCCAACCGCCGCATCGCCATTGTGGTGCTGCGCGCGGCCGCGGCCACGCATTAGCCCGGGGGCGCGCCATGCTGACCATCGGCGGACTGGGCTTCCTGCTGGCCTGCGTGTTCGGCAGCTATCTGGCCTCGGGCGGCAGCATGGGGCCGTTGATCGAGGCGATACCGTTTGAAATGCTCACCATCGGCGGGGCCGCCATCGGCACCTTCGTGATGTCCAATTCCATGCACGACGTGAAACACACGCTGGCCGGGTTCGGCAAAATCATGAAAGGCGCGGTGTTCAGGAAGACTGATTATGTCGAACTGCTCAGCCTGCTGTATTTTCTGGTGCGTCTGGCCAGCACCAAGGGCGCGATGGCGCTGGAAGCGCATATCGAAAAACCCGAGGACAGCGCGGCGTTTCAGAAATTCCCCAAAATCCTGAAGAACCACCACGCCAGCACCATCATCTGCGACTACCTACGCATGGTGGGCATGAACGCCGACGACCCGAACCAGATCGAGGACGTGATGGCGCGGGAGTTGAAGAAAACGCTGCATGAGGAACTGCACGGCGCGCACGCGCTGCAAACCATGGCCGACGGCCTGCCCGCGCTGGGCATCGTCGCCGCCGTGCTGGGCGTGATCAAGACCATGTCGCACATCAACGAACCGCCCGCCGTGTTGGGGGCGATGATCGGCGGCGCGCTGGTGGGCACGTTTCTGGGCGTGCTGCTGGCCTACGGCATGGTGGCCCCGTTCTCGACCCGTCTGAAAGGCGTGGTGGAGGAGGAGGCGAAATACATGGAAGTCATCCGCGCCGTGATCGTGGCGCATCTGCACGGCAACGCGCCGCAGGTGAGTGTGGAAACCGGCCGCAAGATGGCGCCGAACCAGCACATGCCGAGTTTTCAGGAACTGGAAAGCACGTTGCAGGCGTTGCAGATAAGCTGACGCGCCACGGTGCGTCTCTGCAACAGGACAGTATATACCACAGTTTGTCCGGAACTGTCTTAACGATGGGCGATCGTGCGTATTTGCATTTTAATGTAATACCCAGATCCATTTTTGACCGGAAGTGATATTTCCAAGTTGAGCGCGGCATTCTGGCCCGGCACCGATCCCGCCCGAGGCCATATTCTGCCTGTTGGCTCACGCCATGACGCGACTGCCGCAGAACGCGCCACATTATTATTGCAAGGACGCGCCAAAATGCCGCCCACCGTGAGCACGATCGCCGATCTGAACGCCGCCATCCTCAGCGCAGATGCCAGCCTCTCGCCCGGTACCATCACGATCAATCTCGGCAGTGACATCGCGCTGGGCAGCACGGTGCTGGAGGCACTGACCCTGGCGGCTGGCGTGACACTGGACATCATCGGCAATGGCCACACGCTGGACGGCGGCGGCACCCAGCACGGGCTGTTTGTGTATGGCGGCACGGTGGACATCTCCGGCCTGACGATCGCGGACATGGTGACCCAGGGCGGCAACGGTCAGGACAGCGGCAATGGCGCCGGGGCAGGCGGCGGCGGGGCGGGTCTGGGCGGCGGGCTGTTCATCGGCAGCGGTGCCACGGTGGCCCTGACGGATACCGGATTCAGCAACAATCAGGCGCTGGGCGGCGCAGGCGGCACGGGCAATGCCGCTGGCCTGACCACCTATGGTGCCGGTGGCATCAGCAGTTCCGGCCTGAACCAGTTCGGCAATGGCGGGCAAGGCGGAAAGCCGGGCGGTTTTCGCGGTACCGGCAGCCCCTTCGGCGGCGGCGGCGGTGGCGGCGGCAGCGGTCAGGGCGGCAACAGTGACATTGGCGGCGGCGACGGAGCCAACAGCGGGGCCACCGGCAGTGGCTCCAGCGGCGGCGCGGGCGGCGGTGGCCTGGGCGCAGGCGGCGACATTTTCGTGCAGGCCGGTGGCTCCCTCACCATCAACGGATCGGCATCCGTGGCGGCAGGCACCGTCACCGGGGGCAATGCCGGGACAGGCGCCGGGGTCGCCGGTTCCGGGCTGGGCCTTGGCAACGGCATCTATTTCCAGGGCAGCAACACCCTTACCTTCACGCCAACCGGGTTGCAGACTGTCTCGGGTTCCATCGCCGATGACATCGGCTCGGCCGTCACCTTCCAATTCGACCCCGGCTACCACGCCGGGCTCATCGGCCTGCTGGTCAACGGCACCGGCACGCTGGACCTGACCGCCACCAATACGTTCTACAACGGCACCACGCTGGCCAGCGGCACGCTGGTGCTGGATGCAAACGGCGCGGCCGGATTCGGCGCCATCACCTTCACCGGCGCGGCCACGCTGGACATCACCGCCGCCGCGCTGAACCCGTCCGGCGGCGCTTTCTGGTTTACCAACACCATCAACGGCTTCGCCACCGGTGACAGCATTCTGCTGCCCGGTTTCACGTTCGACCCCGCCGGGACCGCCATCGCGCAGGGCGGCTGGCTGCAAGTCATCGAGAACGGCAACACCGTCGAGTTGGAGATGCCGAACCTGGCCGACGGCACGCAGTTGAGCCTTGCCGCCACGAGCAGTGGCACGCAGGTGCTGATGTGCTTCTGCACCGGCACACGCATCGCCACGCCGAATGGCGAGGTTGCGGTGGAGACCTTGCAGCAAGGCGGACTGGTCCGTCTGGCCGATGGCCGCGCGCTGCCGGTGCGCTGGCTGGGGCGGCAGACGGTCAGCCGCCGCTTCGCCGGCCCGGCGCGCACACTGCCGGTGCGTATTCACGCCGGGGCGCTGGGCAGCAACCTGCCGCAGCGCGACCTGCTGCTGTCCCCCGGCCATGCCGTGCTGCTCGGCGGCTTGCTGGTGCAGGCGGGGGCGCTGGTGAACGGCGATACCATCACCCGCGAGACAGCAGCGCCGGAGGTGTTCCAGTACTGGCACATCGAACTGGACGAACACGCCATTCTGCTGGCCGAGGGCCTGCCCGCCGAAAGCCTGCTGGACCGGGTGGACCCGATGGCGTTCGACAACGCCGCCGGGCGGCCCGAAGCCGCGGCGCTGGCCGAACTGCCCTATCCGCGCGTCAAATCCGCCCGGCAGTTGCCGCAGGCGCTGCGCCAATGGCTGGCAGGCGCGAGCCGTCAAACGCGCAGCGAGGCCGCATAGCCCTTCGCCGCCGCCGTCAGCGCCGCAATGCCCTGTGCGGCGCGGGCGGGGTCCGGCTTGGCCAGATCCTGCAACAGCAACCCGTCAATGCCGGCCAGCACGAACCGCGCCAGCGCGTCACAGCCTGCGGCGTCAAGACCATCGGCCGGCGTGGCGGCGGCCAGGAAAATGCCGCGGTACACGGCCACGTAGCTCTCATACTGGCGCTCGGCCAGATGGCTCGCCTGTTCGCGCAGCGCATACAGCGTCAGTTCATACTGCACGATCTGCAACGCGCGCGTGCGTTCGGCAAAGCGCCACGCGGCTTGCAGCAGGGTCGCCAGACACTCGGCCAGCCCGGCACTCGGCCCCTGCTCGGCGCGCAGGCTTTCGGTCATGTCGCCGATCATGGCCTCCAGCACCGCCTGCAACAGCGCGCTTTTGCTGGCGAAATGATAATGCAGCGTGGCGAGTGGCACGCCGCACTCGGCGGCAATCTGCCGCGTGGTCACGGTGGCCACGCCATGTGCCGCGAGTGCGCGCAACGCCCCCTCGATCACCCGCGCCCGCGTTGCCTCGCCCTTCACCCGCGCCATCGCACCCCCTGCCCGCTCCCGCCGTGAAAATAGGGCATACTTGGTCAATTGACCAAAAAACGCCACAGGGCTAGTTTCGGTGCAGTTTCAGGAGGGGCCGCCATGCCGGACACCAACGTTCTGACCAACAATCCACTGACCCGCGATGTGGTCTATCCGTTCGCCAACGCCACGTTTCTGGCCAAGCATCCGCCAATCTGCGTGGAGGGCGGCGACGGGGTTTACATCTCCGACAGCCAGGGCAACCGGTTTCTGGACGGGCAAGCCGGGTTGTGGAACGTGAATGTCGGCCACGGCCGCAAGGAAATCAAAGACGCAATCATCGCGCAGATCGACAAGCTGAGTTATTACTCCACCTTCGGTCTGACCACGAACAAGCCGTCGGTGGATCTGGCATCCATGCTGGTGCGGATGACTGCACAAGAAGGCATGACCAAGGCGTTCTTCTCGTCCGGCGGCTCGGAAGCCAATGAGGCAGCCATCAAGCTGGCGCGGCAATACTGGCGGCTGATGGGCCACCCGGCGCGCACAAAAATCATTTCGCTGCGCCGCGCCTATCACGGTGTCACGCTCGGGGCGTTGTCGGCCAACGGCTACACCTATTACCGCGAACCGTTCGAGCCGCTGCTGCCCGGCTTCATCCAGACCGAAACGCCGTATCTGTACCGCAACCCGTTCACCACCGACCATGAGGAACTCGGCCGCCTGTGCGCCGAATTGCTGGAGCGGGAGATCATCTATCAGGGCCCCAACAGCGTGGCTGCCTTCATGGCCGAACCGGTGCAGGGCGCGGGCGGCGTGATTGTGCCGCCGCCGGGCTTCTGGCCGCGCCTGCGCGAGATTTGCGACCGCCACGGCGTGCTGTTCATTGCCGATGAGGTCGTGACCGGCTTCGGCCGCCTGGGCTCCATGTTCGGCAGCCGCGCGTGGGGCGTGAAGCCGGACATGATGGTGTTCGCCAAGGGCATCAACAGCGGCTACGTGCCGCTGGGGGCCACCATGATCAACGCCAGGGTGGCCGAACCCTTCGACACCGAGGACGACGCGCAGTTCACCCCGCGCGCCTTCGCCCACGGCAACACCTATGCCGGGCACCCGCTGGCCTGCGCGGCGGCGATGGCCAATCTGAAGATTGTCGAGGACGAAGACCTGCCCGCCAATGCCGGGGCGGTGGGTGCCCACATGCTCGCGCGCTTTCAGGCGTTGCAGGACAAGCACCACAATATCGGCGACGTGCGCGGCAAGGGGCTGATGCTGGGCATCGAACTGGTGGCCGACCGCGCCACCAAGAAGCAGTACGAACTCACCGAGGGCTTCGGCCACCGCATCTGGGAACGCTGCATCGCCAAGGGCGTGCTGATCCGCAACCTCGCCGAGACGTTCATCATCTCCCCGCCGCTGACACTGACCATGGCGCAGGCGGACCTGATTGTGGACACGTTCGACGAAGCCATCGGCGCGGTGGCGGCGGGCTAAGCCCCCAACAACGCCAGCGCTGCGTCTGGCCCGAGCAGGATCTCGGCCAGACGCAGCCGGGCGATGCGGCTCAACCCCGGCTGGCGGCCCAACTGCTCGGCCGTCTGCTTCAGCGTGCTGTCGTAGAACGCAGCCCCGCCGAGGCGGCGGCCCACCGCATCCAGCCTGCGCATCTGCCGCGCGGTGGCCTCCGGGTCCATCGCATCGGCATGCGGCGGGGCGGCGAGGCTGGCGGCGGTGGCGGCGAAGGCGGTGCGGCAGGTGTCGTCCAGATGGCGGCGGGCCTGTTCCAGCTTGGCCGCGCGCGCCGGGCGGCGCAGGCTTTGCGTGACCAGCGTTTCCAGCAGCAGCGCGGCGCGGCGCAGATCGTCCACGCTGCTCTGCGCCTCGGCGGCGACCCCGGCCAGCAGGAAATCCAGCGCCCGTTCCGGGGCCATGCGCCCGGCATCGCTGCCGCGCGCGGCCAGATCATCGGCGTATTGCAGCAAGTGCCCGTGCTGCGGCAGGCGGGCCAGCAGCAGTGCCAGCATCATCGCAAGCGGCAGCGGCCAGGCAGCGGCGGCGAGATCGAGCAGGCGTTCACCCTCCGCTGAGGCCGGCGGGTCAACCAGCGGCATGGCCAGCCGGTACAGCGCCGGGCCTTCGGCCAGCAGCACGCCCAACGCGCTGGCCAGCGGCGCGAACTCGGCCACGTGCAGCCCCGAAGCCTCGGTCCAGCCCGGCGGTGCGGCCGCCGCTGCCAGCACGGCGGCGGATTGCGGCCACAGCCGCACCCCGGCGGCGGCCACCACCTCGCTCTCCTGCGTGGTGCGGCCCTCGATCGCGGCGGCAATGGCGTCCGCCTCCGGCCCCAGCCCGGCGGCGGCCACTTCGGCCAGCGCCCGCAGCGCCACGCGCGGAATGCCGGGTGCCCCGGGCCGCCATGCGGACGGCGGCAGGATCAGCGGGTCGAGCGGCAGGAACAGCAGCCGCACCAGACTGAGCGGCCGCGGCGGGCGCAGCATGGCCAGGCGCGGGCGCAACGGGGCGATCAGCGCATCAGCCTCGCCGCGCACCCCCACCCGGTCCACCAGCGCCACCAGCCGCCGCACCTGCCCGTCACCCGCCGCCAGCAGGCCGCGCCGGAGGTCGCGCAACTCCGCACTGCGTTGATCCTGCGTCACGCCCGGCTCCTCATGCGGGCCCGCCCGGCGACATCGCGCGCAGCTTTTCGTTGCGGGCCACCAGATCGGTCACCGTGATGCCGGTGCGCCAATCCTCCCCCAGCGCCACCTTGCGGCGGTGGCGCTTGGACTCCGCCTCCATGTCCAGCCCGCCGACCCAATCCGACGCCTCACGCGGGATGGTGGGCACCAGGGCTGCCATTTCGCCCAGCGTCTGCTTGCGGTCGATATGCTCGTCCGCCGCGCGCCACAGCAGGCCGATGCGCTCCCACCCGTCCAGCAGCCATTCCGGGCGGGCGACAAGGCGGCCCACCGTGTCCGGCTCGGTCAGCCAGCGCTGCATCAGTTGCGGCAGATTGCCCAGCGCCGCCCGCGCCTCATGCAACGTGGTCCGCGCGGCGGCCAGCGTGAGCCCGGCGGTGCCCGCAATGATCTCGGCCTCGGTGGCCCCCTCACGCCCCGGCTCGGTGTGCCAGCGCTGCATCTGCAAGCGCAGATCGTCCAGCAGCCGGATCAGGCCGGACAGCCGCGCCGCCGGGGTCTGCCGCCCGACGCCGACGGCACTGAACACCTGCGCCAATTCCTCCAGCACGCCCATCATCGCCTCGGCACTGCGCCCGGTCTGCGGCGACAGGCTGGCCAGCACCACGCGTGCGCGGCGGCCAAGCTGCTCGGGGTCGCGCTGGTCCGGCGGGGTCCAGCCGGCATGGCGCGGCTCCACCTGCCGCAGCAGTTCCAGCAGCAGTTCCAGATGCGCGAGCAGGCCGAGTTGCTGTTCGGCGGCCAGAGTCATTGCCGCCGAGGTTGCCACCTCCTCCCCGGCCAGACCTTCGGCGGCAATATCGCGCGCCGCCAGACGGATGGCGCTGGGGGTCACGGCACGCAGGCCCGCGATGCGTGCGTTCAGCGCCCGGTCGTGCAGCGTGGGGCTGCACAGCGCCTGCACCCCTTCCAGCGGCAGCACATACACCCCGCGCCCGCCCGACAGATTCGGCACGATCAATTCCAGCCCCGCCCGCTCCCCCGGCCGCACCCGCCCCCCCGCCAGATGCGGCGTGGTGTAGGGCACCACCACCCCGCGTTCGAGGAAGGTGGACGGCTGATAACCATGGATCGGCTTGGGGAGCTCCAGGCCGAGTGCAGCGGCAGTCTGCATGCCGGAATTTTTCCGCCAGATCGAAGCGGCAGACTGGCCCGCGCAGGTTAACGCGGGGTTTGCGCGGCTGCTATTTCGCGCGCCACACCGGCTTCTGCTTGGCCATGAAGGCGCGGAAGGCGTTCTGGAAATCCTCGGTTTCCACAAAGCCGTTCACCGCCAGATCCTCCGCCGCCGTGATCGGCAGCGGCCCGCGCAGCTTGCGCAGGGCCGCCTTGTGGAAGCGCGCCGACAGCGGGCTGCCCTCACCAATGCGCCGCGCCAGCGCCATCGCCTCCTCGGCCACCGCCGCATCGGGCACCACGCGGCTCAGCAGGCCCTTTTCATAGGCTTCACGGCCGGTGAAAATCCGCCCCTCGATCAGAATCTCCGCCACCACGGCGGTGCCCGCCAACTGGATGATCGGGTCGATTTCGGCATACGGGTACCAGATGCCCAGATTGCGTGCGGTGATGCCGAACTTGATGCCCTCACCGCCGACGCGGAAATCGCACATGGTGGCGATGCCGGCGCCGCCGCCCAGGCAGAAACCCTCGATCTGGGCGACCACCGGGTGCTGGCACAGCCGGATGGACTGCATCGAGGTGTGCAGCACCTCCCCATACACATCCTCCAGCGCCCGCGTGCCGCGCTCTTCCACGAACGCCGAGATGTCGGCCCCGGCGCAGAACGCCTGCCCGCCCGCGCCGCGCAGCACCACGCAGCGCAGCGTGCCGTCGGCGGACAATGCCTCCATGGTGGACTGCAACGCCCGCCACATCGCCAGATTGAAGGCGTTGCGCACCTCCGGGCGGTTGAAGGTCACGATGGCAATGTCGCCGTCGCGGGTCACTGGCAGGTTGGGGTGAAAGCTCTGCATCGCGGGTCTCCTGATCTGGGCAAGCGTGTCTCACGCGGGCGCCGGGTCGTCCATCGCCGGGCGCGGCGGGTCCTCCATCGCCGGACTCGGCGGGTCGTCCATCGCCGGGCGGCCGGTCACGTGCCGCCAGTGATGCCACAGCAGCCGGGCGGCCATCGCCCGGTGCGGCCGCCACGCCTCGGCCAGCGCGCGGAACGGTTTCGGCGCGGGGCGGGCGGGCAGGTTCTTCAGGTGCTGCGCGGCGGCGGCCAGCGCCAGATCGCCCGCCGGAAACACATCCATGCGTTGCAGCGCGAACAGCAGATACACCTCCGCCGTCCACGGCCCCAGCCCGCGCACCGAGGCGATCAGCGCCACCGCAGCCTCATCCTCGAGTACGGCGATGCCCGCTTCGGACAGCGTGCCTGCGGCGAAAGCCTCGGCCAGAGACCGGGCGTGCGCCACCTTGGGCCGTGACAGGCCCGCGCCGCGCAGCGCCTCATCGTCCAGCGCCAGCAGCCCCTCCGGCGTCAGCGCGCCGGGCAGGGCCGCGAGCCTGCGCCAGATGGCCCCCGCCGCCTGATTGCTGATCTGCTGTCCCATGATGGCCTGCAACAGCCCGGCAAACCCCGCCGGGCGGCGGCGCCACGGCAGTGGCCCGGCGGCCGGTTCAATGCGCGCGAGGTCGGCGTCGCGCGCGCACAGGGCGGCAAGCGCGGCGCGGGCTTCGGGCGGCGGGTGCGGCAGATCGTTCACCGGGCTGTCCTGCGGCGGTTCGCGCCGCCATGCAATCGCCAGTTCAAATCTGCACGCGGATTGTCATATCATGCCCGCATGGAAACATCGCTGTCCGAGTCAGCCGAAACCATCCCCGCAGCCGCCCCGGCGCAGAACCTGCTGGTGATCGACGATGACCGCGAAATCCGCGATCTGCTGTCGCGCTTTCTGGAGCGGGAATCGTTCCGTGTGACCTCGGCGCGCGACGCCAAGGAGGCCCGCAAGGTCTGGAGCAACGGGGCCTTCCAGCTTGTGGTGCTGGACCTGATGCTGCCCGGCGAAAGCGGGCTGGAATTCGCCGGCTGGCTGCGGCGGCAATCCAGCGTGCCCATCGTGATGCTGACCGCGATGGGGGAGGAGACCGACCGCATTGCCGGGCTGGAACTGGGGGCGGATGATTACCTGCCCAAGCCGTTCAACCCGCGCGAGTTGCTGGCCCGCATCCGCGCCGTGCTGCGCCGGGCGGGCGAAGCGGCCATCCGGCTGGAAGCCGCCCCGCGCGCCATCCGCTTCAGCGGCTGGACCCTGGAACCGGCCCGCCGACGCCTGCTGGATGAAGCCGGTGTGGAAGTGCCGCTGACCGGCGGTGAGTTCGACCTGTTGCAGGCGCTGGCCGACCGGCCCAACAAGGTGCTGACCCGCGACATGCTGCTGGATTTGCTGCGCGGGCGGCAGGCCGGGCCGTTTGACCGCGCCATCGATGTCGCCATCAGCCGCCTGCGCCGCAAGCTGGAAGACGGCGGGCGCAACGCGCAACTGATCAAGACCGTGCGCGGCGGCGGCTATGTGCTGGCGGCCGAGGTGGAGCGGGATTGACGGCCCAGCGGCCCGTCTTGCTGCGCTGGCCGCGCAGCCTTGCGGGCCGGACAGTGCTGGTGCTGGTGGTGGCGCTGCTGGCGGTGCAGGCGCTGGGCCTGACCATCCATGCCTATGACCGGCAGGATGTGATCGAGCGCGCCCATCTGCGCGTGGTGGCCGTGCGCGCCGCCAGCCTGTATCGCGCTGTCATCCTCAGCCCGCTGGCCGAGCAGGCGGCGCTGGTGCGGGAATTCGACGCCCGCGACGATGCCGATGCCTGGCTGTCTGACTCCCCGCCCGATGCCACGCTGCCGCCGCCCGATGATGATGAGGTGCGCCGGTTCCGCCGGTTCATGCTGCTGGTGCCGATGCCGGAGGCCAGCCGCCCGCAGCGCGACGTGTGGCACGGCACCATCGGCGGCGGGCTGATCACCGCCGGGCTGCAACTGCCGGACGGGCGCTGGCTGGACATGGCCATCAGCGCCGGCCCGCCGCTGCCGTGGCTGTCGGTGAATTTCGTGATCGCGTTCGGGCTGATGTCCGCAGCGGCGGTGGTGCTGGCACTGTGGGCGGTGCGGCGGCTGGTGGCCCCGGTGGCCACGCTGGCGGCGGCAGCCGAGCAGTTCGGCCGAGACCTGAACGCGCCGCCGCTGGCCGAAACCGGCCCGCTGGAACTGGCCAAGGCCGGGGCGGCGTTCAACACCATGGCCGCGCGCCTGCGCCGCCTGCTGGCCGACCGCAACCTGATGCTGGCGGCCATCAGCCACGACCTGCGCACCCCCATCACCCGCCTGCGCCTGCGCGCCGAATTCGTGGAGGACGAGGAACAGCGCGACAAGATGCTGGCCGATCTGGCGGATCTGGAGGCGCTGGTGGCGGCCTCGCTGGCCGTGGGCCGCGACATCGCTGCCGAGGAGCCGGTGGGGGCGGTGGATCTGGTGGCCCTGGTACGCACGGTGCTGGATGAGACCGCCGACGCCAGACCGCACGCGGCAGCGGCGCTACGCTATCAGGGCGCCGCGCATCTGACCGTTCACGCGCGCCCGTTCGCGCTGAAACGGGCGCTGACCAATCTGGTCACCAATGCGGTGAATTACGGCGGCAATGCGTTGGTCACGTTGCACGGCAACAGCGGGCGCTACGTGGCGCTGACGGTCGAGGACGACGGGCCGGGCATCCCGCCCGCCGAACTCGACCGGCTGTTCCAGCCGTTCCAGCGGCTGGAAAGCAGCCGCAATCGGGAAACCGGCGGCATGGGCCTCGGCCTGACCATCGCCCGCAACATCCTGCGCGCGCATGGCGGCGATGTCACGCTGGCCAACCGCGCCGAGGGCGGTGCCCGGGCGCTGGTGACGCTGCCGGTGTAGCCCCCTACCCGAACGCCCGCGCAAACACCGCCGGATCGACATTGCCGCCGCTGATCACCGCCCCCACCGTCTTGCCGCGCGCATCGAATTTTCCGGCCAGCAACGCGGCCAGGCACACCGCGCCGCCGGGTTCCACCACAAGCTTCAGGTTCAGGAACGCGAACGCCATCGCGGCGAACACTTCGGCGTCCGTCACCGCCACGCCGCCAGCGAGCCGCGTGCGGTTGACCGCGAAGGTGAGCTTGCCGGGAATATTGGCCAGCAGCGCGTCGCACAGCATCGAGCCGGTTTTCGGCGCGGCCACCCGCTCACCGGCGGCCAGCGACAGCGCGGTGTCGTTCCAGCCTTCGGGTTCCACGCAGTAGATTTTGGTGGCGGGGGAAACACCCTCCATCGCCAGCGCGCAACCGCCGATCAGGCCGCCGCCGCCGGTGCAGACCAGCAGATCGTCCATCGCCAGCCCGGCGGCCTTGGCATCATCGAACAGTTCCAGCGCCAGCGTGCCCTGCCCGGCCATCACGTGCGGATGGTCGAACGGCGGCACCAGCGTGGCCCCGGTCTGTTCGGCGAAGGCGCGGGTCATCGCCTCGCGGTCGTCGGTCACGCGGTCATAGTGGCGGATCTCGGCGCCCCAGCGCGCGGTGCTCTCCACCTTGATGCGCGGGGCATCGAGCGGCATGAAAATCGTCGCCTTGGCCCCCACCGCCTGCGCCGCGCACGCCACCGCCTGCCCGTGATTGCCGGAGGAATGCGTCACCACGCCCGCCGCGCGCTGCGCTTCGGTGAGTTGCAGAATGGCGTTGGTGGCGCCGCGGAACTTGAAGCTGCCGGTGCGCTGCAACGGCTCGGGCTTGAGCAGGATGGTGCCGCCGGTGATCTCGTCCAGCCGCGGGTTGCGCAGCATTGGCGTGCGGACCACCCGCCCGGCCAGCCGGGCGCGCGCGGCCAGCACATCGTCATGGGTCGGCAGATCCATACTACTCTCCGTTATACAGGCCGCTACTCGGGGCGCGGCAGGGCCACCATGGCCGCGTGGCCGGTCCAGCCCGACACACGATAAACCCGGTACGGGTCGCCGGCCATCCCGCCCTGTCCGGGCGGGTTGTCGCGCAGCGGCTGCATCTGCTGCCACACGCCGGGCTCGGGGTCGCCGTGATGGATCTGGTGCAGCATCAGCCCGGCCTTGCCTTCCACGAGCGGCCCGGCATCTTGCAGGTTGAATTGCCGCCAGCGCGCGTCCAGCCCCAGCACCGGCAGATCGGGCGGCAGCAGCAGCGCCAGTTCGGATGCCGCGCCATACGGTTCCACGGCCACGAACCGCGCCTTGGTCTCCCACGCCACCACCGCCACCTCGGCGGCCAGATCCGGCCAGCCGGTCAGCCGTGTGGTCGGGTCTAGCTGCGGCGGCACCGGGAACGGGCGCAGCGTGGCCTGTGCGTAAGCCACGGCGGTCACGGCGAAGCCCAGCGCCATGGCCGGGCCGCGCAACCGCTGCCAGCCGGGGGCCAGTCCCGCCGCCGCGATGGCCGCCGCCGGATACAGCACCGCAGGCCAGTTGGCCTGCACCCGGTCGCCCACTGCGTGCTGCACGAACACCACTGCGGGCAGCAGCGTCAGCAGCGCCAGCAACGTCCACGCCGGATCGCGCCGCCAGCCACGCCGTGCGGCCAGCACGATTCCCGCGCCGAACAGCAGCGCCAGCAGCGGGGTCGCCAGCAGGAACTGCCCGCCGAACAACTCACCGAGGAATTGCAGCGCCCGCGCCGGGTCCCAGTCGCCGGTGCGCGCCCCCTGCTTGGCAAAGCTCGCCCAGCCGTGCTGCGCGTTCCACCACACCACCGGCGCGAACACGGCCGCCGCCAGCACCCCGCCCAGCCACGGATACGGGTTGCGCAGCCAGTGCCGCAGCCCCGGCACGGCCAGCAGCCACAGCAGCAGGGCGGGCAGCAGCAACACGGCGGTGTATTTGCTGTCCAGCGCCAGCCCCGCCGCCACGCCTGCCGCCAGCCACCACACGCCGCGCCCGGTGGCGTGCAGCCGCCCGAGGCAGGTGAGCACTGCCGTCCAGAACAGCAGCAGCGGCGTATCCGGCGTCATGATCACCGCCCCCGCGCCCAGCAGCAGCGTGGCGTTCAGCAGGGCAGCGGCGGTGAACCCGGCGCGCCGCCCGGGCAGCAGATCCTCGGCGGCGCGGGCCAGCAGCAGGCTGCCCACAGCGGCGGCCAGTGGGGAAAACAGCCGCACACCGAGCCCGGTATCACCGGCGATCCATGTGCCGGCACGGATCCACAGGGCCACCATCGGCGGATGGTCCAGATACCCCGCCGCCAGTGCGCGCGACCACACCCAGTAATACGCCTCATCTGGCGCCAGCGGCGTCAGCGCCGCCACGATCAGCCGCAGCGCGGTCCACGCCCCCAGAATCAGCAACGCCACCGGCATCGGCATGGTCAGAGCGGCACGCCCGCAAGGCTGCGGCTGGTGCGGATGGTCTGCAACGTCTGCACCCGCCCGACATTGGGCGCCCCGGTCAGCCGCTGGGTGAGTTGATTCTCATGCGCGGTGTCGCGCGCCACCAGCCGCAGCAGGAAATCCCCGCCGCCGCGGATCATGTGGCACTCCCGCACCTCGGGCCATGTCGCCACCAGTTGCTCGAAGCCGGACAGCACCACCTCCTTCTGGCTTTCCAGCCCGACGATGGCGAAGAAGGTGATCTCCCAGCCCAGTTTCTGCGGATCGCTGTCGGCGTGGTAGCCACGGATCAGCCCGGCTTCCTCCAGCCGCCGCACCCGGCGCAGGCAGGGCGGGGCCGAGATGCCGGCGCGGCGGGCGAGTTCCACGTTGGTCATCCGCCCGTCCGCCTGCAACTCGGCCAGAATCCGCCGGTCGATCGCGTCCAGTTCGGTCGTGTCGTGCGGCTGGGTTTTCATGGGTCGGCTCGACTCTGCGCGGGGCTATTCGACGAAATATTATTGCACGACTCCCGAAGGGCAAGGGCAGATGGCGGCGCTTCCTTGTTCTGTGGCCCCGGCCACCGATATCTTGACCGCCACCCGACCCCGGACCCCACGATGCCCAACGTCATTCATACCCGCGTGCTGATCATCGGCGCGGGCCCCGCCGGCTACACGGCCGCCATCTACGCCGCCCGCGCCGGGCAGGAACCCTTGCTGGTGGCCGGTTTGCAGCCGGGCGGGCAGTTGATGATCACCACCGAGGTGGAAAACTACCCGGGCTTCGCCGAGGCCGTGCAAGGACCGTGGCTGATGGAGCAGATGCAGGCGCAGGCGGAACATGTCGGCACAAAAATTGTGTACGACCTGATCACCGGCGTGGATTTCACCGTCCACCCCTTCCGCTGCCACGCCGACTCGGGCGACGTGTACACCGCCGATTCGGTGATTGTGGCCACCGGCGCGCAGGCGCGCTGGCTTGGCCTGCCCAGTGAGAAGCAGTTGCAGGGCTTCGGCGTCTCGGCCTGTGCCACCTGCGACGGATTCTTCTTCCGCGGCAAGCGCGTGGCGGTGATCGGCGGCGGCAACACGGCGGTGGAAGAGGCGCTGTATCTGACGCATCATGCCGAAAGCGTGACATTGATCCATCGCCGCGATACGTTGCGCGCCGAGAAAATCTTGCAGAAGCGGCTGTTCAGCCATCCGAAGGTCAAGGTGATCTGGGATCACACCGTCGAGGAAATCACCGCGCCCGGCCCCGGACAGGGGGTGGATGGCGTGCGGATTCGAAATGTGCGCACCGGCGCGGAGCAGAAACTGGCGGTGGACGGCGTGTTCGTGGCCATTGGCCACACGCCCAATACGCAACCCTTTCAGGGCGCTTTGCGGCTGGATGCGGAAGGCTATGTGCTCACCACCCCCGGCACCACCCGCACATCGGTCAACGGCGTGTTCGCGGCGGGCGATGTGCAAGATAAAGTTTGGCGCCAGGCCGTCACAGCCGCAGGAACCGGTTGCATGGCGGCGCTGGAAGCCGAAAAGTGGCTGGCAACGCTGGACGCCGAGTCGGCGCTGGCGGCGGATTGAACGGGGCCAACGGGCCAGCAACAAACGGCCCACCGGTAAGGAACAGCAGAACGATGGATTGGGACAAGCTGCGGGTGTTCCATGCGGTGGCCGAGGCGGGCAGCTTCACGCATGCGGGTGACACACTGAATCTGAGCCAGTCGGCGGTCTCACGGCAGATCTCGGCGCTGGAGGAGGCGCTGCAGGTGCCGCTGTTCCATCGCCATGCGCGCGGACTGATCCTGACCGAGCAGGGTGAGAGCCTGAACCGCACGGTGCGCGAAGTGTTCGCCAAGCTGGCGATGACCGAGGCGCTGCTGACCGAAAGCAAGGAGAAGCCCGCCGGGCGGCTGAAAGTGACCACCACGGTCGGCTTCGGCTCCTCCTGGCTCGCCCCGCGCGTGCAGATGTTCCTGGACGCGTATCCGGACGTGACGATGGCGCTGATTCTGGATGACGGCGACCTGGATCTGGCGATGCGCGAAGCCGACGTGGCCATCCGCATGCACGCGCCCAAGCAGCCCGACCTTGTGCAGCGGCACCTGATGTCGATGGAATGGCATGTCTGCGCCAGCGCCGAATACGTGAAGAAGCACGGCGCGCCGCAGAAGGCCGAGGATCTGGACAATCACCGCCTGATCCTGTTCGGGGATTACCGCCCACCGGTACAGGACATCAACTGGCTGGCCGAAATCGGCCGCCGCGCCGGCAGCCCGCGCAAGGCGCTGCTGGAGGTGAACAGCCTGCAGGCGATGGTGATGGCCACCCGCTCCGGCCTCGGCATCGCGGCCCTGCCCGACTACATGGCCGCCGAGGAAGAAGCCCACGGCATGGTGCGCCTGCTGGCGCATGAAAAAGCCCCGAAGGTGGACGTGTATTTCGTCTATCCGGAGGAACTGCGCACTTCCAAGCGCGTGGCGGTGTTCCGCGACTTCCTGCTGGCCCGCCTCGCCCACCGCTAGGACCGCACCATCCCCCCGCCGCCCGGCACCGCCCGGCGGCGGCGGCGGCGTTTTGCGCTGCACCGCAAGATAGCCATCGCCTTT
Organism: uncultured Rhodospirillales bacterium; assembly: GCA_903864895.1. Taxonomy (GTDB): domain Bacteria; phylum Pseudomonadota; class Alphaproteobacteria; order Acetobacterales; family Acetobacteraceae; genus CAIPHQ01. Next base: position 13,520 of record CAIPHQ010000247.1, on the reverse strand, counting down.
TCCCGGCAGCATCTGATAACACGTCGTTACATGAGGGTCGGCTTGCACGATCCGTCCGCTTGCCCGCGTGGGAAGGTGCATGCCCGACGATATCGCCCGCATTGCCGCCCTTGCCGCAGCCGGTACCAGCCCCGGCACGGCTACGTGGCCCGATGAGTCGACGGCCACGCTGAAAGCCCAGCTTGCCGCCGCCCATGCCGAACTCGCCATGGTGCGGGCCGAGCGTGACGCGGTGCTGCATTCCACCATCTGGCGCGCCACCCGCCCGCTGCGGCGGCTGGGTGAAGCGCTGCCCGCGCAGGCGCGCGGCGGCGTGCGGCGCCTCCTGCGCGCCGGCTACCGGATGGCGATGCTGCCGTTCGGCCGCACCATGGCCGACTGGCAGGCCGCCCGGCTCGGCGTGCCATCGCCGCAGGCCTATGACCGTTGGGTGCGCGAGCACGACACGCTCACCGCCGCCGGGCGCGACGCCATCCGCGCGCATATCGCCGCCCTGCCGCATCGCCCGTTGATCTCGGTGGTGATGCCCGCCTATGAGACCGATGAGGCGGAACTGCGTGCGGCCATCGCCTCGGTGCAGGGGCAGTTGTATCCGCACTGGGAACTCTGCGTGGCCGACGATGCCTCCCCCACCGGCACGGTGGCCCGCGTGCTGGCCGAGACGGCGGCGGGGGACAAGCGAATCAAGTTTGTGCGCCGGGCCGCCAACGGCAACATCGCAGCCGCCACCAACACCGCGCTGGCGCTGGCCAGCGGCGAATTCGTGGCGTTGATGGACCACGACGACCTGCTGGCCGAGCAGGCGCTGTATGAAATCGCCGCCGAGGTGAACGCGCACCCTGACACCGCCATGATGTATTCCGACGAGGACCGCATCGATGCCGCCGGGCGGCGGTTCCAGCCGTATTTCAAGCCGGACTGGAGCCTCGATCTGATGCTGGGGCAGAATTTCTTCTGCCATCTGGGCGTGTACCGCCGCAGCCTGCTGGAACAGATCGGCGGCCTGCGCGAAGGCGTGGTGGACGGCAGCCAGGATTACGATCTGGCCCTGCGCGCCGCCGCCGCGTGCGGGCCGCAGCGCATCCGGCATATTCCGGCGATGCTGTATCACTGGCGGCTGTCGGCCAAACCGGTGAGTTATTCACAAACCCAGTTGCAACGCTGCGTGGACGCGGCACGCCGCGCCATAGCCGACCATCTGGCGGACGCGGGCGTGGTGGACGCGGCTGTGCTGCCTGCCCCCGGCAACGCGGAATGGACCCGCGTGCGCTGGCCGCTGCCGCCGGTGCCGCCGCGCGTGAGCGTGATTGTGCCCACCCGCGACCATGCTGACCTGCTGGCGCGCGTGACCGAAGGTGTGTTGCAGCGCACCGACTACCCGGACATCGAATTGCTGATCGCCGACAATGACAGTCGCGACCCTGCGGCGCTGGCGCTGCTGACCCAACTGGAGGCCGACCCGCGCGTGCGCGTGCTGCCCTGCCCCGGCGCGTTCAACTACTCGGCCATCAACAACGCCGCCGTGCGCGCCGCCAGCGGTGAGGTGGTGGTGCTGCTGAACAACGACATCGACCCGATTGACGCGGGCTGGCTGCGCGAATTGGTCTCCCACGCCATCCGCCCGGATGTGGGCGCGGTGGGGGCCAAGCTGCTGTTCGGCGACGGGCGCATCCAGCACGCGGGCGTGGTGCTGGGCGTGGGTGCGCCCATGATCGCCGGGCATTTCGGCCACGGGGCCGACCAGCATACCAGCGGCTATTGCGGCCAGCTTGTCATGACCCGCGACGTCTCGGCCGTGACCGGTGCGTGCCTCGCGCTGCGCAAATCGGTGTTCGAGGCGGCGGGCGGGCTGGACGCGGACAACCTGCCGGTCTCGTTCAACGATGTCGATCTGTGCCTGCGGCTGCGCGAGGGCGGGTTGCGCGTGGTGTGGACGCCGCACGCGCTGCTGTACCATCTGGAATCGGCGTCGCGCGGGCCGGACACGGTGCCCGCCCACATCGCCCGCGCCAGCCGCGAAGCGGCCTATATGCGGTTGCGCTGGGGCGAGGTGCTGGACAGCGACCCGTTCTACAACCCGCATTTCGACCGCATCGACCACAAATTCCGCCTGTCCGCCCCGGCGCGGCGGGCGCAGCGCTGGCAGTCTGCCTAACCGTCGGCGTGGCGATGGCGGTGGTGCAGGTCCGGGTAATGCGTGTGGCTGTGCGTGAGTGGTTCATGCCGGTGTGCGTGGCTGTGCGGCTCCCCCGGCGGGTCGCCCGGCGCATGGGTATGCTGGTGATGCGCGTCATGGGTGTGGCGATGTTCATGCTCCATCGCCTCATGCGTGTGTGCGTGGCCGTGCCGCTCGGTCAGATGCAGCCATAGCCCCAGCGCCATCAGGCCGCCTGCGGCCAGCAGGCGCAGCGTGAGCGGCTCGTGCAGCAGGCCCAGCGCCAGCACCGCGCCCAGAAACGGCGCCAGCGCAAAATACGCCCCGGTGCGCGCGGCCCCCAGATGGCGCAGCGCGCGCACGTACAGCGCGAGGCTGACCCCGTAGCCGAAAAACCCCAGCACGGCGGCGGCCAGCACGGCGGCCAGACCCGGCCACGCGGCGCCCTGCCAGACTGCCAGCGCCAGATTGGTGCCGCCCGCGATCAACCCTTTCAGCATGGCGATCTGCACCGGATCGGCGGCGGACAGCTTGCGCGTAAGGTTGTTGTCGATGCCCCAGGCCAGACAGGCCAGCGCGATCAGCCCCGCGCCCCGGTCCAGCGACGCTGCCGTGCCGCCCGACAACAGGGCGGCGCCGGCCAGAATGGCCGCGGCCCCCAGCAGCAAGCGGCGGTCCACATTCTCGCGGAACGCCAGCCATGCGAGGCCATGGTGGCGAGGCCTTCCAGATTCAGCAGCAACGAGGCCGATGTTGCCTCGGTGCGCGCCAGCCCCAGCATCAGGCACAGCGGCCCGGCCACGCCCCCGGCCAGCACCACCAAGGCCAGCCACGGCACATCCGCCCGCCGCAACGGCGCTTCCGCCGCCGGCACGCCCAGCGCACCGCGCGCCACATGCACCCCGGCCAGTCCCACGCCCGCGCCCAGATACAGCAGCCCGGCCATCAGCCAAGGGTCAACGCCGTCCAGCAGCAGCTTGGCCAGCGGCGTGCTGGCACCGAACAGGGCGGCGGAAAGCAGGGCGAGGGCGATGCTGGCGCGCATGGCGCGAGCCTATCACGCCCGGCGGTGCGTCAGGCCCTGACAAAGCGGCGCAGCACGCCAGTAGCGGCCCATCGCCACAAGCTCGAACGCCACTTCCCGCGCCCCCGCCACGTCCAGCCACGCATCGCCTGCGGTCCAGCGCCATTTGGCCTCCACCGCGTGCCAGCCCGCGCCCAGCGCCCGGCTTTCCAGACTGGCCCTGCGGCCATCCAGATGCAGCCCCGCAACGGCCACGCCGAGACGGCGGGTGTCGGTGCTGGCCGGGTCCATCTCGGCGGGCGACCATGTGCGGGAGCGCAGGCGGAGCCTTGCCGCGCCATGCGGCAGGCGCAGCACGCAGCGCGCGCCGTCGCGGCGCAGCGGCAGGATGCGGCCATCGGCTTCGGCGATCAGCGCCGGGTCGGTGGAGGCTTCATGGCCGAGCGCCGCCGCGCGGGCCAGCAGGCGGCGGCGGGCGGCGGCCACGCGCGGGCCGCGCAGCAGCAATGGCGTGCAGCCCCTGGCACGCCATGTGCGCCGGGCGAAATCCGCGTGCAGATCCACCGCCGCCCCACCTGCGAAGGCGGCGCGATTGCCGGTGTCCAGATAACTCTCGCAGGGCAGATCCTCGGCCAGCAGCACCGCGTGCGCGGGCAGTTCCACGTGCCAGTATTCCACCCGCTCCACCGGGATTTGCGCGATGCTGGCCCCGTTGAGCAGATAGCGCACCGGAATCAGCGCGCCGCGCACAAACACCGCATGGTCCGGCGACAGAAACAGGTCGCGGCTTGGCAGGCCGGGCGCGAACGCCCCCGCCTGCACCCGCACCGGCCACACATCCCATGGGCGCGGATGCCGCGCGCAGTCCACGGCGCGATGCCCCAGCCATTGCACCGGCGCCTCGCCGCCGTCAGCCAGGGTCACGTTCTGGCCCACGCACAGCGCCTCGACCGCCACCTTCCCATCCGGCGTGGCCATGCAGGTGCCGCGCGCGAAGCACGCCACCGTGAAGCCGATGGCCGCGAGCGAGGCCAGATCGGCAGCGGTCAGGCCATTGTCCTGCCCGGTGAAGGAAATGGCGTTGAACGCATCGGTGTTGGACGTGCTGCCCGCCCAGTCGCCCAGATCGCTGGAGGTGGCGAAATTCGACAGGTTGGTGTGCCCGCCATCCACCGAGAAATACGCCGCCGCGCCGGACTGCAATTCCAGTGAGCCGGGAGCCTGATAGCGGAACAGGTCGAGCGGCGAATACCAGCCCGGCCCAGGCTGTTGCAGCCCGGCGAAGCGGCCCAGCGCGTGGGTGAGTTCGTGCTCGGCCACCGCCACGAAATCGAGCTTGCCGGACGCGGGCGTGCCGGTGAGGCTGAAATCATACGACCCGCCCGCGCCGAAGCCCACCGAGCCGTCGTTGCCGGTGGCGGTGGGCGACAGCAGCCCCCACGCCTTCTGCTGGGCGTTGGTGATGAGAAAACTGGACCCGCTACCAGGATGGAACGGCAGCGTCGGGTCGTTGGCAGGCAGGCTGGCCACAGCCTGCAACGCGGTTGTGGTGGTGGCGTGCGCCTGCAAATCGGCCACCAACGCGCTATAGGATATGCCGGGGCCGACGCCGATCCCGCCTTCGCTGACAGTGCTGTCCAGCGTATCGGTGTGCGGCCCCCTAGTGTCAAAATACGTGTATTCGCCGTAACCGACGTTGATGTTGACGGTGATGTTGTTCGTGATCAGCCCGTCCAGCGTGGTGGCGGCGAATTGCATCGCCGTCTTGAACCCCTCCGGGGCATTGATAACGCTCGAATCCCAGACGAGGTTGATGTTCACGCGCGGCTCCGGTTTGGCAGCGCAGAGATGGTAGCATTTTTGATTGCGTAAAGGCTATTGTCGGGTGCGCAAACGTCCCCGCCACTGTGTGGCGGGCAACGGGACGGTTGATCAACAAAATATGTCCTACATCGTGAGCATTGCTTTTCCTGCCGCAGTGCGCTATCGTCACGGCATGTGGAATCAGGCTCACGTCATGACTCTTCGCTTTGGCATGTTGGGTGCGTTGGCGGCGCTTGCGTTGGCCGGGGCGTCTCCGGCTTCGGCGGCCGCGATCGTTGGCGCAAAATACATTACCACGCTCGACACGACCTCCAGCGCCGCGAATTTGCCGGGGTCCGCGTTCGGAACCGTTGAGTTGGACCAGATTCCCGCAACCGAAGTGGATGTGCTGGTATCATTGACAGCCACGGAAACGTGGGTGGGCAGCGGTAGCAAGAACACGATGGCCTGGAACTTGTCCTCTGGGGCGCGTGATGCGTCGCTGGCAGTTACGTCGCCTTTCTCGTATAATACTAAGTCGTACAATAATACGACTGGTTACTCTCAGAGCCCGTTCAACAACTTCAACTCAGGCATCGACGCACAGTCTAATGGCGCGCTTGGCACACACGGTCTGCTGACATTGAAGTTCACCTACTCCGGTGGCATCACCGTTGATGATTTCATTACGAACTTCTCTGGGAGTGGAACCGGCGCGGGCGGTGGCTCGTACTATTTTGCAGTTGATCTGGGGATCACGGCGACCGGTAAGACCGGCTCAATTGCCGCCAGTCAAAAGCCACGCCGCATCCCCGAACCCGCCACCGCCGCGCTCGTCGCGGGCGGCTTGGCCATACTGGGCTGGGCACGCCGCCGCCGCGCCTGACCGGCCCGGCACCACCCGCCTTGCTGGCAGGACGATGCGGACAACGGCCCCTTTCGGGGCCGTTGTCATGTTGGGGCACCAGCCGCGGCAGGCTTCCTGACATTGCACGGCTATTATATGCACTTCGTCACACATCAAGACCACAATAAGCCAGACCGATAATCTATCTAATTGGCACACAATTAGATGGGGTTCGTGATGCGCTCTTTCACCATTCTGGCCACCGCCGCCAGCTTCCTCGCCACGGCACCGGCCTTCGCCACTCCGGCACCGGCCGCCGTGACCACGGCCACATGGTCCACCAGCTTCGATGTCTCGGCCATCAGCGAGAACAGCAGCGGGAATTTTGGGTCCATCGAAGTGGATGCCATCGCCAATAATGGCGTGAACAACGAGCTGGATTTTCATGTCAGCCTTGGCAGCGGCGTGGTCTGGGTCAATACCCCCAACCATCAGACCTTCGCCTTCAACCTGTCCTCCCGCGCCTCGGGCGCCACGGTGACACTGGTGAACACGCCGTACCCGGCGCAAGTGAACGCCTATAGCAACAGCGGTTATCAGGCATCGGGCTACGGCACGTTCACCAACAGCATCGACTGCTCCGCCGCCTGCGCATCCGGCGCGTCGGGGGCCTATACCGGCCAACTGAACGTGAAACTCACGCTCGCCGCGGGCCTGAGCTTCAGCGACCTGATTGCCACCAGCAGCCAGGGTGGCACCAACGGTGAAGGCGGTGAGGGCCAGGGCAGCGGCAGCTACTGGTTCGCCGCCGATATCGGCCTGCCGGGCGGCGAAGGCGGCAGTTACCGCACCGGGTCGGCAGCGGCCAATGCGGCACCTCCGGGTGGCGGCCTGAACGTCAATTCCGTGCAGGTGCCGGAGCCGATGTCGGCCATGCTGCTGGCCAGCGGGCTGGTGCTGATCCCGCTGCGCCGCCGTGCCCGCCAAAAATCCGCCTGAGACGCAACCGGCGGCGGGGCTATCCCCGCCGCCGCCCGCCGCGCCGCCCGGACGCGGCGGCGCTCTCCACCTTGGCAGGCAACACCACGGCTGCGGCCAGATGCGGGAACGCATCGCGCCCGTTCGGCAGCGCCATGGCGTGCACGAAATGCTCCTGAAACCGGGCTTCCAGCGCGGTTTCGATTTTCTCCACCCGGCGCACCAGCGCCTCCACCTCGGCGCGGTGGCCGCGATTGACCAGCGCCATGCGCGCCCCGGTGCCCGCCGCATTGCCCACCGAGGACACCCGGTCCAGCCGGCAATCCGGGATCAGCCCGATCACCATCGCGTATTTCGGGTCGATGAAACTGCCGAATGCGCCCGCGAGCTTGATGCGGTCCACGTGGTCCACGCCCAGCCGGTCCATCAGCAACCGCGCACCGGCATACAGCGCGCCCTTGGCCAACTGGATGGCACGGATGTCGCTTTGCGTGACGGAGATGGAAATCGCGCCATCCCATAGCCGGTAGCTGAACGTGCGCCCGTCACTGTGGATGCGCTGGCTGCGGCCCAGCATCTCGCCGTTCACCAGCCCCTCGGCGGTCACAATGCCCGCCAGAAACATCTCACCCACCGCCTCGATGATGCCGGAGCCGCAGATGCCGGTAACACCCACGGTGTCGATGGCATCATCGAACCCGGCTTCATCGGACCACGGGTCCACGCCCAGCACCTTGAAGCGCGGCTCCAGCGTGATCGGGTCGATCCGCACGCGCTCGATGGCGCCGGGGGCGGCGCGCTGGCCGGAGGTGATCTGCGCGCCCTCGAACGCCGGGCCGGTGGGCGAACTCGCGGCCAGCACACGCTCACGGTTGCCCAGCAGAATCTCGGCATTGGTGCCGACATCCACCACCAGCGTCACCTCATCGTGATGCTGCGGCCCTTCGGCCAGCGCCACGGCGGCGGCATCCGCCCCCACATGGCCCGCGATGCAGGGCAGCATGTACACGCGGGCGCCGGGGTTGAGGATCAGCCCCAGATCGCGCGCGGGCATCCGCAGCGCCGAGGACACTGCCAGCGCGAACGGGGCCTGCCCCAGTTCCACCGGGTCCAGCCCCAGAAACAGATGGTGCATCACCGGGTTGCCGACGAACACCGCTTCCAGCACGTCGCTGGCCGGCACGTCCGCCTGTTCGCACAGCCGCTCGATCAGGCTGGCAATGGCCCCGCGCACGGCGGCCGTCAGCGCGCCCTGATCGCCCGGGTTCATCATCAGATAGCTGATCCGGCTCATCAGATCCTCGCCGAAGCGGATCTGCGGATTGGCGGTGCCCGCCGAGGCGATGGCGCGGCCAGTGGCCAGATCCACCAGATGCCCGGCGATGGTGGTGGAGCCGATGTCGAACGCCACGCCATACAGCGCGGTCTGCTCGCCGGGCCACAAGGCAATGACCACCGGGCGGTCCACGTCCTGATGCACCGCCGCCGTCACCTGCCACTGGCCCTGACGCAGGATTTTCTGCACGCGCGGCAGCAGCGGCGTGTCCATCGCCAGCCCGCGATAGCCGCCTGCCAGTTCCAGTGCCGCCAGCAGACGATCCGTGTCGCCCAGCGGGTGTTCCATGCTGGGTTCTTCCACCGTCACCGTCACCAGCCGTGTCGCCGGGTCGGTGGCGATCACGCGGGTTTCGGCCTTCTTGCGGACCACCTGCCGGTTGACGGCGAACTCGCTCGGCACGTCCACCACCAGATCGCCGGTGATGTGGCCGGCACAGGACAGGCGGCGGCGGTCTGGCAGGATGCCGCGCTTGCGGTAGGGGGATTCGGTCTCGACCGCCTCGGACAGGTTATCGCCGCTGGAGACGATGCCGTGCTTGGAGAACGCGCCGTCCACCACCTCGATCTGACAGCGCCCGCACAGGCCGCGGCCGCCGCAAACTGACTCGATATACACGCCCAGCGAGCGCGCGGCATCCAGCAGCGGCATCCCGATGGGAAACCGCCCGCGCCGCCCGCTGGGCATGAACAAGACGAGTGCGTCTTTCTGCGCGGCCTCGGCCACCTGCGTCATCTGGTCCATTCAGCCCTCTGCCGGCACGTCATGCCCGCCGGCCCGCATCAGCGCGTCCAGCTTCGCGTCGTCGTAGCGCGCCAGCAGATCGGCCAGCGCCGCATCGGCTTCGGCGGCCATGTCGTCGCCACACGGTTCCGGCGCGCCACGGCGCCATTCCGCCAGATAGGCATCGGTGTCGCGCGCGCCAGAGCGCATGGCGGCGCGATCCACCGCGGTGATGAACCGCTCGGGCAATTCACGTTTTTCGCTGGTGCGGCCCTGCTTGACGATCACTTGCGTGGGAATGTCGCGCCAATAGAGAATGATGCGTTGCGCCATGGGGTCGGGCGGCTCCTGCTGCGCGGGGATCTGATGTGCGGCGGTGGACAAATGCCCCCGGCGGCACGAAATTGCACGCCCTACGCTACGCAGGCCAGCAGGAACCCATTTGCAGATGCTCGACGATTTGTTTTCCGGACGCGACTGGCTGCTGGCTGACGGTGCAACCGGCACCAACCTGTTCGACCTTGGCCTGACTTCGGGCGACGCGCCGGAGTTGTGGAACGAGGCGCACCCGGACCGCATCCAGCGCCTGCATCAGAACTTTGTCGATGCCGGGGCGGACATCATCCTCACCAACAGCTTCGGCGGCACGCGGCGGCGTCTGGCGCTGCACAAGCTGGAGGAGCGCACCGGGGAGATCAACGCGCTGGCGGCGCAGAACGCCCGCAAGGTGGCCGATGCCGCCGGGCGGCGGGTGATTGTGGCCGGTTCCGTCGGCCCCACCGGCGACCTGTTCGACCCGCTGGGCGCCATGACGCCCGCCTGGGCCGAGGAGGTGTTCGAAGAGCAGATTCGCGGCCTGAAGGCAGGTGGCGCGGATGTGATCTGGATCGAGACGATGTCGGCCCTGGAGGAAATGCACGCCGCCGCGCGCGCCGCCGCCAAGCTCGGGATGCCCTACACCGTCACCGCGTCATTCGACACGGCGGGCAACACCATGATGGGCATCAAGCCCGAATCCATGGTCCGCGACCTGACGGCCCTGACCCCGCGCCCGCACGGCATCGGCTGCAACTGCGGCGTGGGCGCGTCCGACCTGCTGGTCTCGGTGCTGGCCATGACGGAAGCCGAGCCGGATGCGGTGGTGATCGCCAAGGCCAATTGCGGCGTGCCGAAAGTGGGCCGCGAAGGTGTCACCTACACCGGCACGCCGGAGGTGATGGCCGATTACGCGCGGCTGGCGCTGGATTCCGGGGCGCGCATCATCGGCGGCTGCTGCGGCACGCGGCCGGAGCATCTGCGCGCGATGCGCAATGCGCTGGAAAACCACACGCGCGGCGAGCGGCCGAGCTTCGAGCAGATTGTCGAGCGCGTCGGCGCACTTGCCTCCCCGCCCGCCAAGGCGGGAGCGGCGGAGGCGCGGCGGGCCGGGCGGCGGCGTGGCTGAGACGCTGATACTGGCCTGTGGCGCGCTGGCGCGGGAAATCCTCGCCAGCCTATCGCCGGGCCAGTTGCCGCATATCCGCCTGCAATGCCTGCCCGCCAGCCTGCACAACCGCCCGGAGCACATCGCGCCGGAGGTCCGTGCCGCACTGGCCGAGTATCGCAGCCAGTATCAGCACATCTTCGTCGCCTACGCCGATTGCGGCACCGGCGGCGAACTGGATGACGTGCTGGCCGAATACGGTGTGGAACGTCTGCCCGGGCCGCATTGCTACGCGTTCTTCGCCGGTGTGGCGGCGTTTGCCGCCACCGCCGAGCGTGACATGCGCAGCTTCTTCCTGACCGACTTCCTCGCCCGGCAGTTCGACACGCTGGTGTGGAAGGGTCTGGGCATGGACCGCCACCCGGATTTGCTGCCGATGTATTTCGGGCATTACGAGCGTGTGGTGTATCTGGCGCAAACCGATGACCCGGCGCTGACCGAAGCTGCCGAGGCCGCCGCCGCAAGGCTGGGGCTGGCGTTCGAGCGGCGGTTCACCGGCTATGGCGATCTGGCGCCCGCGCTGGCGGCGCTGTAGGGCCCTTTTCCGTTACGCTGCGGCATGGCAAACTCTCCGGAAATGCAACGGGGAACGCCATCATGCCGAACGCAACACCCCACTTCGTCTGGTACGAAGCCGCCCTGCCCGACGCCGAAGCCGGCCGCGCCTTCTACAGCGACGTGGTGGGCTGGAGCAGCAGCAACGCCGGTGCGCCGGACCGGCCATACTACGTGTTCACCGCCGGCGCGTCGCCCATCGGCGGGCTGATGCCATTGTCAGATGAAATGCGCGCCATGGGCGTGCCGCCGTGCTGGACCGGCTATGTCGGCGTGCCGGATGTGGATGCGTATGCCGCCCGCGTTGTGGACGCAGGCGGCAGCGTGCGGCGGCCGCCGGATGACATTCCGGGCATCGGCCGCTTCGCCGTGGTGGCCGACCCGCACGGGGCGGCGTTCATCCTTTTCCACGGCACCGGCGACATGGGGCCGCGCCCGGAACCGGGTGCACCGGGCACGGTCGGCTGGAACGAACTGATGGCGGGCGAACTGGACAGTGCGTGGGCGTTCTACCAGTCGGTGTTCGGCTGGACGCCGGATCAGGCAGTACCGATGGGTGAGCTTGGCACCTACCAGACCTTCTTCACCGGCGGCCCGTTCGCCGAGGGCGGCATGATGACCACGTTCCCGAAGGAACAGGGCACCTACTGGAAGTTCTACTTCAACGTGCCCGCGCTGGACGCCGCCATCGCCCGGTTGACCGCAGGCGGCGGCAAAGTGGTGCATGGCCCGATGCAGGTGCCCGGCGGACGCTGGATGGTGCAGGCACTGGACCCGCAGGGCGCGCTGTTCGCCCTGCTTTCGCAGACCCGTTAACGCGCGGCGCGCTTGCGGCGGCGGACCGCCGCAAGCCCGGCCACGCCAAAGCCCAGCAGCGACAGCGACAGCGGTTCGGGCACGATGAAGAAATTCTCCACCACCTGCGTGCCAATCTGGTTGCCCAGCGTCAGCCCGGAGATGTTGTCCGCCATCACGTGAATGCCGCCATAAATGCGGCTCATACCCGAGGCAACAGCGGCCTCGCTGAAACTGTTGAAACATTCGGTGGCGTCAGCCGGGTTCACCCAGCCGGTGCTGCCGTTGTTGTCCACCAGTCCGGCGGCGGCGGGATCGGCATCGGCGCAGAACGCCACAGCATCGGTGCCGAAAAACCCGGCCAGCGCCGAGGCGGCGGCCCCGCTGAAGGTGCTGTGGCCTGAGACATAGCCCGGGAAATTCGGCGCCGCCCACAGCGAGTTCCACGCCGGATCGGCGATCCCGGCATCCGGGCTCTGCTGGATGGCGGTGATTGGGCGGGCGGTGTTGTAGGCGTATTTCGCCTCCCACGCCGCCACCCCGGCATCGCCCAGCGCCGCCCCGATGATCGCCGACATCCGCGCGGACTCAAGCGTGGACAGGCCCTTGCCGGTGGCGATGCCATCGGCAAACGACACCCATTGCCCGGCCGGCGTGGCGGTGCCGCCGCCATTGGCCCAGAAACGGGCCTGATCGGTCTGCTGGGCGGTCCGCGTGGCGGAACTGTCGCTGCCGATATCCTTCACCTGCAACAGATCGGCATTGTACTGCGCCGTGCCCAGCGCCGGGGGGGCGGCCGGCATGAACTGGCTGGAGGATGTCAGGGTAAACGGTGACACGTTGCCCCAGCCCGAGGCCAGCGGGGCCGCCGGGTTGCCGGGCGTGTGCTGGTAGATGCTGGAATCGCCGTTGGCCGGGTGCAGGGCAAAGTAGTTGGATGGCGTGGCCGACACCGAGGCGCCGTCATTGGCGCGCAGGCCCAGCATCACGGTGGCCTGGCTGCTGCCCAGCGTGGTGCCCGCCGTCACGCTCACACCGCCACCGAGTGCGCCAAGCTGGGCGGTGTAGTTGCTTGCCAGCGTGCTGCTCTGGCTGGGGAACAGGCTGACCAGCACGCCGTATCCCGCCGCCAGCGCCGCTGCCTCTGCCGAGGCGCCCGCCACGGCACCGCCGGTGTAGGCGTACGGCCGGTAAGCCAGACCGGACGCAGCGTTCACCGCGTCATAGACGGCGATTTCGGTGATCGCGATCTCGCGCGACGCCGCGACCGGGTTGGCGGCGGTGGCGCGGATTGCGGTCAGCAGGCTCTGGTTGACCTGCAAGACCGCATTCTGTGCCTGCGCCGGCCGGCTGACGGCAAGCAGGCACGCCACAGCCGCCAACGCCGCAACGGCGGGCGGCCTGCGGTGCAGGGCCGAACCATGGAAAGCCGGCATCGCATGATCCTTTCAGACGCCTGAGCGCGCCTGACGGGGTTAGTCCACCCGTTCGCTTGATGATTGCAATCTTATTCGGTTTGATGATTTTGTGGCAGCGGCAATCAGCCCTTCAGCCCTGCCGGGCGCGGCGCTGCACCCGCCGCACCAGCCCCAGGCCCGCCAGCCCCATGCCCAGCACCGCCGCCGACAGCGGTTCCGGCACGTCAAGCTGGATGCCGCTGACATGGATCGGGTCCACGTAGCCCACCGCATGATTGGTGGATTCAAAGCCCGAGGTGCCGCCGTTGATGAACTGCACGTTGGTGATGAAGCCGTCGAGATTGAAGACGTTCACATAGGCGAACAGTTCGCCGCTGTTCTGGCCCTTGAATTCGGCCGTCGG
>CAIPHQ010000246.1 GCA_903864895.1 uncultured Rhodospirillales bacterium | reverse complement strand
TTCAAGCCGGCCAACGATCTCGACCGCATCCTCTACCATCGACAACTTGCCGGTCGTCATGGCCCATCGCTTCCTTCCATCGACGCTGGATATATCCTCGAATGAAGTACCTTCCGGTTCTTATTCCGCTCATTTTCCTCGCGGCTTGTGAGGCGCCGGCCGAGCCCTTTTCCCGGCCGGGCACCTGGACGCAAACCGGGGTGAACCAGCGCAACCTTGAAGCCATGATCGTCGATCCGCGCGATCTGCAACGCGGCCGCTCCGCCGCGGCCGAACGTGGGCATGCAGCCACGGCCGCCGTGGAACGCCTCGATCAGGGCAAGCGCACACCGCTGACAGAGAACCGAACCGCATCCTTTTGGGGTGGCGGTGGACAATAGCGAACACGACCTTCTCGACCGTTCCAGCATTGGGCCGCGCGACGGCGCGACCCAGCGCCTCGCATTGCTGACCTTTCTGACCGACGAGAAATCCGAAGCTGCCCTACAATCGGGACTGACCGAATTCGGCCGTAACTCGGAATACCGGCGCGGCAATATCGTCAATGCGACCAAACATCTGCAGAAAGCCCAGACGCCACGCATCCTGGTTGTCGATATCAGCGGTGTTGGCAATCCGATCGAGGCGCTTGAGCAGTTGGCCCATGTCTGCACGCCAGATGTGAAAGTGGTTGTTGTTGGGGAGGATTCCGGCATCAGCTTCTATCGCACGCTGGTGCGAGACATGGGTGTGACCGAATATTTGCAGAAGCCTGTCACGCGTGATGCCGTGCTGCAGGTTCTACAGCCCCAACTCGCGGGCGTGACGAGTGATTCCGGCGAGCATTACGCCGGCAAGCTGGTCACGGTCACCAGTGCTCGCGGCGGTTCGGGCGGTACAACCATTGCCGCCAATCTGGCCCTGCAACTCTCGCGCGAGACGCATTCGCACGTTGTGCTTTTGGACCTGCATCTGCAAACCGGCACCTGCGCGCTGCTGCTCGGGCAAAAGGCCGATAATGGCCTGCGCACGGCCCTTGAACAGCCGGAACGTGCCGATGCGCTGTTTCTGGAGCGCGTCGCTATTTCGGTGTCCGACCGGCTGCGCCTGGTGGCGTCCGAAGCTCCCTTCGATACGAACCCCTTGCCCAAGGTCGATGCCCTGGAACGCATCCTGGACTTGCTGCGTAGGCGCTTCAATTATGTGGTCGTCGATCTGCCGCTGAGTGGTGACGATCTGATGCGGGCGACCCTCTCCCATGCGCGCCACCGGGTCATCGTCCTCACGCCGGAAATTGCCGCACTGCGCGATGCCGAGCGTCTGCGCAAGTTTTTCGCCACGATGACGGGTGGCAACCGGTCCGTGACAGTGCTGAACCGCATGAATATGCCGGGCGCGTTGAAAGCACAGCTGGTGGAGCAGGCACTCGGCGAAAAGCCACTGATCAATATCGCGGATTTTGGGAAACTGATGGTGCAGGCCGGCAATCTTGGTCAGCCAGCGCTCGATTCAGTCAGCGGCTTTGCCCGCACGCTGCTTCCTCTGACCTGCGAGATCAGCGGCCAGGCGAGCTCCCAGGTGGCTGGAGCAAAGTCGATCCTGGCCAAGTTGGCGGGACGTTGACGGAAAGCGGCCCATGACAGGCATTGGCGCCCCATGAAGAGCTTTGGCCGTCGCAGCAGTGAGGATCTGGCTGCCGAGATGGCGGCTGAACAGGCTGCCGCCCAGAAAATGATGTCGGTCGGCGAGCTTCCAAAGGTGAGCCAGCCGGAGCTTTTCATCAGGCTCCGAACCTTGGTACTCGAACAACTCGATCCAACGGCGGCCGCGCAATTGCCACCCGATCAATTGCGCGAACAGCTCGAACCACTCATTCATGAACTGGCTGATCGTGAGCGCATCCAGCTCTCCGCCCGCGAACAACGGCAGCTTGCCGAGGAGCTCACGGACGACATGGTGGGTTTCGGCCCGCTTGAGCCCTTGCTGCGCGACGATGCCATCACGGACATCATGATCAATGGGCCCTATAGCATCTTCATTGAATTGAAGGGCCATCTGCAGCAATCGAAGGTCCGGTTCCGCGACGAAGCGCACGTCGCCGCGGTGGCGCAAAAAATGGCCGCCGCGATCGGCCGGCGAGTCGACGAATCGAGCCCGCTCTGCGATGCCCGCCTTGCCGACGGCAGCCGCGTCAATATCGTTTTTCCGCCGCTTGCCATCGACGGTGCGTGTATTTCGATCCGCAAATTCTCTAAGCGCAAGATCGACTTCGATCGAATGGTCGAAAATGGCAGCATGGCGCGCCCGATCGCGCGGCTGATGGAAATCGCCGCACGTTGCCGCATGAATGTTGTGGTCTCGGGCGGCACTGGGTCGGGCAAGACCACCTTGCTCAACGCCATGAGCCAGCTCATCGACCATGGCGAACGCGTTGTGACGATCGAAGACGCTGCCGAACTGCAACTTCAGCAGCCGCATGTGGTGCGGCTGGAGACCAGACCGCCCAATCTCGAAGGCCGCGGCGAAATAACCCAGCGCGACCTGCTGCGCAACGCGCTGCGTATGCGCCCCGACCGCATCATCCTTGGCGAAGTCCGTGGGCCGGAAGCGTTTGACATGCTTCAGGCCATGAACACCGGCCATGACGGCTCGATCTGCACCTTGCACTCCAACAACGCCCGCGACGCGCTGACCCGCGTGGAAAACCTGGTGATGATGGGGAATTTTGGCCTTCCGGTGCGCGGCATCCGCGCCCAGATCGCCGCGGCCATCGACCTTGTGGTTTATCTGGAGCGTATGCGCGATGGTGTGCGCCGGGTGACGCAAATTTCGGACGTGTGCGGTCTGGAAGGAGACATCATCACCATGAACGACATCGCCTCGTTCGAGTTCGAAGGCGAAGACCAGCACGGCAAGATTCACGGCAACTATCGCCGCCTGATGTCACGCCCCAGTTTCCGCCGTAATCTGGATTATTTTGGTCTGGAAAAGGCCTGGATGGACGCGCTGGAAAGCATCTGACATGAACATCACGACGATCTCGATCGGACTTTTCCTGATTGCGCTGCTGATCGCGTGCATCGTTCTGCTGATTCAGGATGCGCGCAAGCGGCGGCTGGCCTCGCGCGTGTCAGCGCTCACGGTGCGCACCGAGCCGGAAATCCGGCCGGCCAGCATCACGCTACAAATGTCGCGGCGCGACAACCGGCCCAAGCGGCGGCTGCTGACCGGGCTCAGTTCGTTTATTCGCTTCAATCCGGACGTGAAGGCACTGAACGTGATCCCGTGGCGGGTCGTGTTCGTGATCGCTCTGGTGGTGGGCGCCGCGCTCAGCTGGGTGGCAAGCCTGTTCCTGGTCGACGGCGCGGGCGATGTGGCGGGGCGGCTGGAAAGCGGGCTGGTCGGGCTCGTGGCGGGCGTCATCACGCTGCGCGCGGTGTTCAGCTGGGAGCGTGACCGCTATCGCAACGCGCTGTTTCAGCAATTGCCCGATACTGTGGACCTGACGGTGAACTCCTCGCTGGCTGGGTTGCCGGTGTCCGAGGCGTTCCGCAACATCGCTGAGGGCATGCGCTCGCCCACGCGCGAAGAGTTCGGTATCGTCTGTGGCGATATCAATCTGGGCGGTTCGGTGGAGCGTGCGCTGCTGCGGCTGCACGACCGCACTCGGGTGTCGGAATACGCCATTTTCGCGATGGTGGTCAGCGTGCAGACGCAGGGCGGTGGCCGCCTGACTGAATCGTTGCAGCATCTGGCCGACATGGTACGCCAGCGCGTCTCGATCGGCCAACGTGCCAAGGCGCTTGCGGGCGAAGCAAAGATGTCCGCCATCATCCTGATGGTGTTGCCGTTTCTGGCCGGCGGTGCGCTGTCGATGATGAATCCCGGCTATCTCGACCCGCTGTTCGCCGACCCGCGTGGTATACGGCTGTTCATGATCGCGGTGATTTGTCTGGTCATGGGCGGGCTGGTAATGCGTGCCATGATCAAATGGGCGGTGGGAGGCGCATGATGTCCGACCGCCTGCTCGTTCTGCTGACGCTGATTGTCGCCATAGCATCGATGGCGGGGCTGGCCGGCGTGCTGATCTGGCGTGAGGCGACATCGCGCACACTCAGTGCCCGTCTGGCATCGGTGACCACGCGGTCCGAGACCGAGATTGTCACACGCGCGCCGACCGGTGGCCTGTTTGCCCCGCTGTTGCGCATGGCGCATGGCGTTGGCAAGTCCATCGGGCAAAGCCGAGTCTTTTCGCAGAAAGACATCAAGGAATTAGAGCAGGCAATCTCCGCTGCCGGCTACAACCCGCGCGAACTGGTGCCGGTGCTGATCGGCGCCAAGATCATGTCGATGGTGTTGGTCCCGGCCACGACGTTTGCGCTGTGCTACCTGAAAGGTGTCACCGAAACGCACCGTCTGATGTTCGTGGTGATGTCCATTCCGGTCGGAATGCTGGCACCTGACTGGGTCATTCAGTTCCTGCGGCGGCCCTATATCAAGGCGATCAAGAACGGCATTCCCGACGCGCTGGATCTGCTGGTGGTTTGCACGGAAGCGGGCATGGGCTTTGAAAGCGCGGTGGTGCGCGTGTCGAGCGAAATCGGTGCCTCCAACCCGGCTATCGCGCTGGAACTGGCCATCCTGTCGCATGAACTGAAAGTGCTGCCGGAGCGCGGGCAGGCGCTGATGAATTTCGGTGAGCGGTCGGGGGTGGAAGCGCTGAAGCGTTTGGCCACCATTCTGGCGCAGACCCTGAAATACGGCACACCACTCGGTCAATCTATGCGCGCCATCGCCGCCGAATTGCGGCGTGAGCGTATGACCAAGTTGGAAGAAAAGGCAGCACAGCTTCCGGCGTTGCTGGTGATCCCGCTGATTTTCTTCATTATGCCAGCGCTGTTCATCATCCTGATCGGCAGTTCGATCTTGCGGCTGATGGACTCGATGGCGACGTTTGGGTGAATGGATGGCCTTCCGGATATGTCCTGCTGCTTCAATCGCGCTGGCCGGCTTGTTGCTGGCGGCGGGCTGTAGCCAGCAAAGCTCGTCGCAGGGGAAACTGAACGCGGAATCGCGGATGCGGGTGGGCGAGGTGGCAGAGAGCACCGGCGATCAGGAAACCGCCCTGTCGATGTTCTCAGCCGCCGCCGCCAACGATCCGAAGAATCCAACTGTGCAGATTCGTTACGCCAAGGCGCTGGCGAAGGCGGGGCGGATCGATCAGGCGAAGGAAGTGCTGCGCAATGCGCTGAAAAACACGCCCGGCCAGCCCGACATCCGCCGCGAACTGGCGGCCGTGGAAGTGCTGGACGGCAATTTCCAGGCTGCTGCCAGCCAGTTTGGCCAGCTTGTGGCAGCCACTCCCCGCGATGCCGATTCGCTGATCGACCAGGGTGTGGCGCTTGACCTGTCCGGCCAATCTGCCGATGCGCGGGTTCTGTATGCGCAGGCTTTGGCGGTGCGGCCCGGCGACTACACCGCGCTCAACAACATGGCGATGTCACTGATGCTGGACGGGCAGTTTCAGCAGGCGCGCGAGTTGTTGCAGCATTTCAGCGGGCGTGAGGACGTGCCGGTCAGGCTGCGCAACAATCTGGGCATCGCCTATGCCGCGACCGGCGACATGGTGCAGGCGCGCGCTGCCACGCGTGGTGCCTATACGGATGCCGAATTGCAGCAACTGGTGGCCGCGCTTCAGCAGCACCGCCCCGGTGCGGCGGCACCTCTTGGCCCGGTTTCACAGGTTGATCCGCTACCTGTCGCGGTGGCCGCCCCCGTGCCGGTCCCGCCAGCGCCTGCCGCCGCCACGGCCAAGGCACCAGTGTCACGCACAACGGCGGCGGCGCCAGCGAATGCCGTGGTGCAAACGGCGGCTGCCAGTGCTGACGCGCTCGCAGCAGACGCGCCTTCAGGCCACACCGACGGCCCTTCCGCAGGTGGAATTTGGTCGATCCAGGTCGGGGTATATCCCAGTGAAGCGGCGGCACGCGGGGCAGTGGCGACCGCACAATCCACTGCGCCGGACATTCTGGCTGGCGCTCGTGAATCGGTGGGCACCGTGCAGTTGCATGGAACCGTGTCGTATCGCGCGCGGTTGACCGGGCTTTCGCACGAAATGGCCACCAGTGCGTGCGCAAAGATTCTACGCCAGATCGGCTGCTGGGTCGTGCCGCCGCACGCATGAGCCCCCCGCTAGCCCTGAACCGCACGCGAAGCCGCATCTGCGCTGCTGTCGCGCTTCCGCAGCCGACAGCCCAGGACACCACCCCATGAATGCCCTGCCGCCGGACAGCGCCGCCAGCCCCGAAATCGGCCTGTCCGTGCTGGTGCCGATTTACAACGAAATCGGCAATATCCCCGCGCTGTGGGAGCAGATCAGCGCAGCTATCGACAGGCTGCCGTATCGCTCCGAAGTGATCTTCGTCAACGACGGCTCGCGCGACGGGTCCGCCGAAGCGCTGGATGCACTGGCGGCCGCCGACTCGCGGGCGGTCGTGCTGCATTTCCGCCGCAACTATGGCCAGACGGCGGCGCTGATGGCGGCTATCGAGGCCAGCCGTGGCGCGGTGCTGATTCCGATGGATGGGGATTTGCAGAACGACCCGGCGGATATTCCGCGCCTGCTGGAGCAGATCGACGCCGGCTACGACGTGGTGTCTGGCTGGCGCAAGCAGCGGCAGGACGCGGCGCTCAAGCGCAAGTTGCCGTCCATGATCGCCAACAAACTGGTGTCCAGCCTGATGGGCGTGCGGCTGCACGACTTCGGCTGCACCATGAAAGCCTACCGGCGCGACACCTTGGAAAATGTGCATCTGTATGGCGAGATGCACCGCTTCATCCCTATTTACGCGGCGTGGCAGGGCGGCAAGGTCACCGAACTGGCCATCAATCACCGCCCGCGCGGCGCAGGCGTGTCCAAATACGGGCTGACCCGCGTCATCCGGGTGCTGCTGGACCTGATGGTCCTGGTGTTTCTGGACCGCGCGCTGGACCGCCCGATTCAGTTTTTCGGCAAGTTCGGGCTGGTCAGCATCGGTCTCGCATTCCTGTCGTTCTTCTACGCGCTCTGGCTGAAATTCGGCGAAGGCGTCTCGCTGATTCAGACGCCGCTGCCCTTGCTGGCCGGAACCCTCGGCCTGTCCGGCATCGTGTTCATCCTGATGGGCGTGCTGGCCGAAATTCAGATGCGGACGTATTTCGAGTCTCAGAACAAGCGCCCTTACGCGATCCGCTCCCGCTCGGACCGCCCCCCCGCCACGCGGCGCTAGACCATGTGCGGCATCGCCGGGTTCACTGCGCCTGGCCCGGATGCCGAGGCGATTCTGCGGCGCATGACCGGGCGGATGGCGCATCGCGGGCCGGATGGGCGCGGTGGGTTTCATGATGGTGTGGTGGCACTGGGCCAGACGCGGCTCGCGGTGATAGACGTGCAGGGCGGCGCACAGCCGCGTGTGGATCCGGCCAGCGGTGATGTGCTGGTCTATAACGGTGAAATTTACGGCTACCGCGAACTGGCCGAGGATTTGCGCCGCCGTGGCGCGCCGCTGGCCGACCATTGCGACACGGAAGTGCTGTTCTGGCTGCTGCGGCTTGATGGCATTGCGGCCACGCTGGCGCGGCTGGACGGGATGTTCGCCTTTGCGTGGCGCGATGGCACCACCGGGGCGCTGCATGTGGCGCGCGACGCGTATGGCGAAAAGCCGCTGTTCTATGCCCATTCGCCGGGTGGCGCGCTGGTGTTCGGGTCCGAAGTCAAGGCGCTGCTGGCGCATCCGGCGCTGGCCGGGGCCGGGCCGGACCCGGCCACGCTGCGCCAGTTCCTGACCTACGATTATGTGCCCGCGCCGATGAGCGGCGTCGCTGGTATTGCCAAGCTGCCACCGGGCCACCGGATGGAATTTGCCGGGGGCCAGCTGAGCGTGCATCGCTGGCACCACCTGCCGTTCAAGGCACCGGCCCAACCCGCACCGGCACTGGAGCAGTCCGCCAACCGATTGGATGTTGTGCTGCAACAGGCGGTGTCCGACCGTCTGGTGGCCGATGTGCCGGTGGGGGTGCTGCTATCGGGTGGCGTGGATTCGTCCGTCATCGCCGCCATTGCCGCGAAGCAGGCCCCGGACCTGCAGGCGTTTACCATCCGCTTCGAGCAGGCGAGCTACGATGAAAGCGGCCACGCCGCCGCCGTCGGCCGCCAGCTTGGTCTGCGCCATCACATCATCCCGGTGGGCGATGGTGACGTTTTGGCCGCGTGGCAGGCGATGGACGCGGCGATGGATGAGCCGTTTGCCGACCCGTCGCTGCTGCCCACCTCACTGGTCTGCCGTGCTGCGCGTCAGCACGTGACGGTCGCCGTCGGCGGGGACGGGGCGGATGAATTGTTCGCGGGTTACGCGCCGTTCCTGCTGCGCCGCCTGTCGCCGGTGATGGCGCATTTGCCGGTGGCGGCGGCCACGCTGCTGGACCGTGCGCTCAATCTGGTGCCGCCCGGTGATGGCTACATGGCGCGCGCCTTCAAGCTGCGGCAGTTGTGCCACGGCATTGGCCGCCCGGCGGATTTGCAGCCATTCCTGTGGATGGCCGCCGTGGCCCCGCCCAATCACGCCGGGTTGCTCAGCGCCGATGCGATGCGTCTGGCTTCCACCGATCCGCTGGCACCGCTGCGCGCGGCCATTGCCGAATGCCCGTTCACCGGCGGGCAGGACCGGTTGCAGGCCGCGTTCCTGCGGCTGTATCTGCCCGACGGCATCCTCACCAAGACCGACCGCGCGGCGATGGCCACCAGCCTTGAATTGCGCAGCCCGTTTCTGGCGCGCGCGGTGGCAGAACTGGCGTTGGGCCTGCCCGCGGAACACAAACTTCAGGGCACCACCACCAAGGCAGTGCTGAAACATGTTGCGCGGCGCTATCTGCCGTCCAGCATCGTGGATCGCCCGAAGCACGGCTTCGCACTGCCGGTGGCCGCCATGCTGCGGGGCCCGTTGCGCGCGGTGCTGCACGACACGCTGCTGGCCCCAAACGCCAGCCTCGCGCCGTGGTTTCAGCGTCCGGCGCTGGAGCGGTTGCTGGCCGAGCACGATTCGGGGCGGCGCGACCACCGCAAGACGCTGTGGGCGCTGTTGTGCCTGTTCCGATTCGGCGAAACCCTGCGGCGCCTGAACGCCGGGCCGGCGTAAGCCTCAACCCGGCGTGCGGCCCAGACAGGCCCATGACATGCCGTTCACATGTACCAGTTCCAGATCGGTCAGCCCGGCCTGCGTGGCCAGCGCCTCCACCTCGCTGCGCTTCCAGTAATGCGCGATGCGCGGCAGCATCTGGTCCAGAATGATGTGGTGAATATGCGCGTAGCTGAAGCCGCGCAGCAGCTTGAAATATTCCAGCTTCACCGGCACCACGCGCAAGCCCAGCCACAACACGGCGGCGGGAATATGCGCAAGCCACTTGATGGCCGGGGTGGGCAGGCGGCTGAACAGCAGGCGGCGCAGCGGGTTCAGCACGAACACGTAAAGCTGCATGTTTTCATAGCCATACACCCAGATCAGCACCCGTCCGCCGGGCTTCACGGCGGCGGCCATCCGGCGCACCGCAGCATCCGGGTCTTGCAGGTGATGAATCACGCCCAGACTGAACGCGATATCGAACACCGGTTCCGGCGGCAGGTCGTAGATGCTCAGCGGGCGGACTTCCATGCTGGGAAACATCGCCAGATTGCGCCGCGCCAGTTCCAGACTGCGTTCATCCAGGTCAATCGCGAGCCCGCCGCGCGCGCCGTAGCGCATCGCCCAATGTGAATTGCGCCCGGCCCCGCAGCCGGCATCGACAATCAGCGCGTCTTTCCAGCCGGTGTCCGGGTCAATGGGGGCGGTCCAGCGTCGGAACTGCTCCTCCTGATCCGGGGTCAGTTCGGCAAATTGGGTCCAGGAGTAGCCGAACCGTTCGGGCGAGCCTGCGTGGTCACGCGACGACAGGGCCGCATCCTGCCCGTGCGCCGTCCGGTCCGGCTTCGTGTCCGTCATCTGCCCACACATGCAACGTTGCGCCGGGTGGCAATGGCGCGGTGGCCCGTGCGGCGTCAACTGAAAATTAAGCCCTCCGGGCCGAATATCAGCGCATGTCCTTACCCCGCATTATTGCCGAACGGCGTGTTGCACGTGGCGGCCCGGCGGTCCGGGGGAACAGGGCAGCCGGTTTGTCTCGACAAGCGTTGAAAAAATTTTGGCGCACTGCGCTGCCGATTGGCCGGTCTGCTCCGCCCCATCGGCGCGCGACATCTGGGCGCGTTGCTGCCGGTATCCGGCGGCATCGGTCCACGTCTTGGGCCACTGACCATGCAAGCGATTGTTTTCGAGCCTGCCTTTCCGCCCGCCATCGCAACGGCCGTGCGGGTGCCCCGCATCCCGGCTGCTGCGCAGCAAGACGTGGAGTTGTCACGGCGCCATACGCTGTTGTTGGCGCGCGCGATGGTGGCCAGCCAACTTGTCCGCAAGCCGGCATCACTGCGCGCGATGGAACTTGCCGTGGCCTGCATGTCGGCGGCAGTGGCGGCGGTGCTGTACTTTCACCCCTGACAACCTCTGCCAAACCGAGGTTGGCCGCAGCGCCGGGCGGAAAGCTGGGTTATTGTTGCACCCATGTCCGCCCCCGCACCGCGCCCACGTTCCGGTTTTATCGATCGTCTGCGCGGCAGTGCGTGGCTGACCTCACGCATCGGCTACATGATCTCGCTGCTGATGATCTTCGCGGGCGCCGCCGCCTATGGCCGCTGGCTGATGGGCACAAGCGGCGGGCTCGATCCCACCTCGATGAAGCCGGTGGCGGCGGATTTCACCAGTTTCTGGGTCGCCGCCCGCACGGTCATCGAGGGTGTTCCTGCCACCGCCTATGACCTGCAACGGCATACCCAAGCGCAATTGGCGGCGCTGCCGTACCCGCCCGGCGCCTCGGTACCCATCGTTACATGGAGCTACCCGCCACTGTTTCTGGCCATGGTCTCACCCTTCGGCCTGCTACCGCTGGGCTGGGCGTTTGCGGCGTGGATTGTGCTGACCACCGCTTTTTTCGTCGAAGTGGTACGGCGGATTGCGCCGAACGCGCGGTTCTGGCTACCGCAACTGGCAGCGCTCGGGTTCTCCGGCACACAGGACAATCTGCATTACGGCCAGAATGGCGCGCTGACGGCGGCCATGCTGGGGCTCGGCCTTTGGTGGCTGCCCAAGCGGCCGCTGGCGGCCGGGATGTGCTTCGCGGTGCTGACCTGCAAGCCGCAACTGTTTCTGCTGTTGCCGGTGGCGCTGCTGGCGGGCCGCTATTACCGGGCGTTCTGGGCGGCGTTGACTTTCACGCTGTTCCTGCTCGGCCTCAGCCTGCTGGCGTTTGGGGCCAATACATGGGTGGCATTTTTCGGCACCGTGGAGTGGTCGCGCAATGCCCTGCTCGATCAGGGCGATGTGGTGTGGGGGCGGATGCCCAGCCTGTTTGCGGCGTTGCGGCTGGCCGGATTGCCGCTGTCTGTGGCCTATGCCGGGCAGGGCCTCGTCACCGTGCTGGCCGCCGCGCTGCTATGGGTGATCTGGCGCAGCCGTGCCGCATACGAGATCAAGGCGGCGGCCGTGGTGTTCGCCACTGTTTGCGCCACGCCGTATCTGCTGACCTACGATCTGATGCTGCTCGGCATCGGCATTGTCTGGCTGGTGCGTGAAGGCGTGCTGCGCGGCTTTCCGCCGTGGTCGCCGCTGTTGATCGCACTGGCCTGGTATTCGGCCACCATCAGCGATTTCGCAGCCCCGCTCGGGCTGCCGTTCGTCACGCTGCTCTGCTTGGCCACACTCGGCGTGCTGCGCCGCGCCTGAGTCAGGACGGCGCGGGTCCGGTGCTGCCAAGCCCACGGCCGGGTGACCACACCGGGTCCGGCGTGCGCCACAGCGTGGCGTCCCGCATCGCGCCGGCCAGTGCCTCGGCCATCGCCGCCAGCATGATCTTGCCTTTTTCGCGGGTGCCCGCGCGCGGGTCGCCGCGCACGCCGCTGCCCGGCGCACGCTCGGCAAAACTCCAGACCCGCGACAGCGCCGGGCGGTTGGCGATGGCGCCCGGCCCCTGCGTGGCGGCCAGTTCCAATTGTTCGGTGCGTACCAGTTCGGGTGCCAGTGCGAGCATGATCGAGGTTTCCGCCTCGCACGCATGTTGCACGCCGGGCTGCTTCTCCAGCACCGCTGCCAGCGTTTGCGGGATCATCGACCACGGTTTGGCGGCGACCACCGGCATGCCCAACTCATGCGCAATCTCGCGGCAGGCCACCGCCAGCGGGTCGTCGTTGCCGCCATGCGCGTTTACGATCAGCATCCGCGCGAATCCCAGCGCCCGCAGGCTGCGGGCCACGCTGCGCAACACGCCGGAAAACGCCGCGTAGTCCAGACTGATGGTGCCGCCGAACGGCAGATGGTGCTCGCTCATGCCGGTCCACATCGCGGGCAGCACCAGCACCGGCATTTCATCGGCCACCAGCCGTGCGCCTGCGGCAGCGAGTTCCCATGCCACACGGCTGTCGGTGATCACCGGCAGATGCGGGCCGTGCTGTTCCATCGCACCCACCGGCAGTACCGCGAGCGCATTGCCGCGCGCAGCGACCGCGCGAATCTCGGGCGCGGTCAGGCGCGCCCATTCAATCCCGGCCATGCTACTGGACCCTGCTGCCGAAGCCGAGGAAACCGGCCTGAGGATCCGGCGTGCCGGGGTTGGACCCCAGTGGCGTCAGCCCCGCCTTGCCGCCGGTGTTGGCGGCCAGTTTTGCGGCGGCAGGTGACAGCGGTTGCGGGGCGGAGGCTGCGGGCTTG
>CAIPHQ010000245.1 GCA_903864895.1 uncultured Rhodospirillales bacterium | reverse complement strand
GCCACGCTGTCGGTGCATCTGCTGACCCTGCTGGCCGGGCTGGGTCTGGCGGCCAGCGCGGCGGTGGCGTTTGGCGCGATGCTGGGGCCGTCGCAGGTGGGCGGGCGGCTGGTGGAAATTCTATCCGCGCACACGCATCACCCGGTGTGGACGCTGTTTGCCTCCACCGCGCTGATTGCGCTGGGCATCGGTTTGCTGTGGGTCTGGCCGGGCGCGGTGCCGGTGGCGCTGGGCTGTTACGGCGCGGGGGTGGGTATAGGCTCGATTGCGCGCGGCACGGTGCCGATGGCGCTGTTCGGCCCGCGCGGCTATGCGGCGCGCATGGGCAGGCTCGCGCTGCCCGGCCTGCTGTCGCAGGCCGCCGCCCCGGTGGCGGGCGCGTTGCTGATCCAGTCGTTCGGGGCCGCCGGTTCGTTCGGTGTGCTGGCGGCGGCGGCAGTGCTGGATGTGGCGCTGACGGTGGCGCTGCTGGCCGCATCGCGGCCGCAGCGCCGGGTTGCGCGACGCTGACCGGCCGCGCTCAGCCTCGCCGGCCCAGCACAATTATCGCCGCCCCGGCCAGCGACAGCGCCGCGCCACCCAAATCCCACCGGCCCGGGCGTTGCCCTTCGGCCAGCCACAGCCATAGCAGCGAAGCGGCAATATAGACCCCGCCATAGGCCGCGAAGGTGCGGCCCGCCGCGTCACTGTCCACCCGCGTCAGCAACCATGCGAACACGGCCAGCGACGCCATCCCCGGCAACACCCACCATGCCGTGCGGCCCAGACGCAGCCACGCCCAGAAGGCGAAGCAGCCCAGAATCTCCGCCGCTGCCGCTGCAGCATAGATCAGCGGCAGCACCGCCCGCCCCTGTCAGGCGGCCAAGCGGTAGGTGCGTGGAATCCCGGCCCGGCCCAGACCGCCACGCAGCGTCTCGCCCGGCAGACCTTCGGCCAGAATCGCCCGCGCGGCGATCAGGGCCCCAAGGTCGGTGCCGGTGGGCAGGCCCATGCTTTCCAGCATGAACACCAGATCCTCGGTGACGATGTTGCCCGATGCACCGGGCGCAAACGGGCAGCCGCCCAGACCGGCCAGCGCCGAATCGAATTGGCGGATGCCTTCTTCCACCCCGGCCAGCGCATTGGCGAGCCCGAGGCCCATCGTGTCGTGCAGGTGCAGACGCACCAGTTTTTCGCCCACCGCGGCGCGGACCGTGCGCACCAGCGTTCGGATTTGCGCAGGATGCGCATAGCCGACCGTATCGGCCAGGGCGAGGCTGTCCACGCCCGCCGCCACCAACCCTTCCGCCACCGCCACCACGGCGGCTGGTGCGACGACTCCATCAATGGAACAGCCGAAGGCGGTGGAGCAGGCGGCTTCGATGCCCATCGCGCGGGGTTGCGCGCGCACCCATTCGGCCATGCGTGCCACTTCGGCGATCTGTTCGGCCGGCGTGCGGTTGAGGTTGGCGCGGCTGTGCCCCTCGCTGACCGAGACCGGAATCACGATGCGGTGCGCGCCGTTGGCATAGGCATCCTGTGCGCCGCGCAAATTGGGGGCCAGCGCCAAAACGGTCACGCTAGGCAGCGCCACCGTGGCGCGCACCACCTCGGCGGTGTCGGCCATCTGCGGCACCACGCGCGGCGGCACGAAGCTGCCAACCTCGATTTCGCGCAGCCCCGCCGCCGCCATGGCCGCGATCCAGCGGATTTTCACCGGCGTTGGCATCCGCCCGGCGGCGATTTGCAGCCCGTCGCGCGGCCCCACCTCGGTTACCATCACCTGTTCGCTCATCGCCCGCCCTCCGTCATCATGTGCAGATTGCGCGCGGGGCTGTCTGGCGGGCAACACCCGGACGAATGCCGGACCGGCTTGCCGTTCTGAAAAAACCGTATAACTCTGGTCAGGATTGCACCCGCCGAATACCGCTTGCCCGATTCAGTCTGCCGCCATCTGTCCGGGGCGCTTTGCCCGTAGCATCCATGTTGAGGTCGCCCATGCGCTCCCGCCTTCACACCGCGGCCGCCGTGTTTGTCCTGTTGCTCGCGGCTGCCGCCCCGGCGCACGCGCAGTTCGGCGGCGGCCCGCCTGCTGTCGGCACGGTTACGGTACAAAAGCGGGCGATCACCGAGTCGGCGGATTATGTGGGGCGCATTCAGGCCATCGACCGGGTTGATCTGGTCGCCCGCGTGTCGGCCTATATCGAGGCGCTGCATTTCACCGAAGGGGCCGAGGTGAAGCAGGGCGACGTGCTGATCACCCTGGAACGCGCGCCGTTTGAAGCCGATGTGGCGGCCAATCAGGCGACCGTGGCGCAGACGCAGGCGCTGGCGCACAACGCCGCCATCGTGCTGGGCCGCGCCCAGAGCCTGCTGGGCACCCCGGCCGGGCAGCGTTCGGCGGTGGATGACGCGCAGGCGCAGCAGGCCAGCACGGCGGCGCTGAATCTGGTGGCGCAATCGCGGCTGCGCACGTCGCAGATCAATCTGGCCTATACCGAAATCAAGGCGCCGATTTCCGGCAAGATCGGCCGGGTGGCGTTTACCGTCGGCAACGTGGTCGGCCCGAACTCCGGGTCGCTGGCGACGATCTACAGCCAGGACCCGATGCATGTGACCTTCCCGGTGTCGGTGCGCGCGGTGGTGGACCTGCGCAAGCGCTACGCGGACAAGGGCGGCATCAATGCGGTCGCGGTGAAGGTGAAGCTGCCGGATGGCAGCATGTATCCGCTGGCGGGCAAGCTGGAATACATCGACCCGTCGGTATCCCCCACCACCGACACGCTGGTGCTGCGCGCGCGCATCCCCAACCCGCTGCTGCCCGGTGCCAAGCCGGGCGATGTGAGCAACCGCGAACTGGTGGATGGCGAGTTTGTGACCGTGTCGCTGGAAGGCGTGGAGCCGGTGCAATTGCTGGCCATTCCGCGCATTGCGGTGCTGTCCGACCAAGGCGGCAGCTATGTGTACGTGGTCGGCGCCGACAACAAGGCCGAGCAGCGGCGCATCACGCTGGGCCAATCCTCGGCCGAATTCGCCATCATCATGGGCGGGCTGAAGGAAGGCGAGAGCATCATTCTGGAAGGGCTGCAGAAGGTGCGGCCGGGTGCGCCGGTGAACCCGGCCCCGGTGGGCCAGAAGCCGCCTGCGGCCGCCGCGCCCGCTGCCACGCCGGCCAAGAGCTAAGACGATGATTTCCGCCGTCTTTGTTGACCGGCCGCGGCTTGCCATCGTCATTGCGATCATCACCACGCTGGCGGGGTTGATTGCGCTGACCCGCATTCCGGTGGCGCAGTTCCCGGACATCGTGCCGCCGCAGGTGACGGTGACGACGCGCTATGTAGGTGCTTCGGCCAGCGTGGTGGAAGCCACCGTGGCGCAGCCCATCGAAGCGTCGGTGAACGGCGCCGACCAGATGATCTACATGAAGTCCAACAGCGGCAATGACGGCAGCTACTCGCTGACCGTCAGCTTCGCGCTGGGCACCAACCCGGACATCAACGTCGTCAACGTCAACAACCGCGTGCAGGCGGCGGTTTCCAAGCTGCCGGCCGAAGTGCAGCGCGCCGGTGTGACGGTGCAGAAGCGCAGTTCGGCGATTCTGGAGTTCCTGCAGTTCTACAGTGAGGGCGGCAAGCAGGACCCGCTGTTCATCTCCAACTACGTCACCATCAACGTGCTGGACCGGCTGGCGCGCGTGCCGGGCGTGGGCCAGGCGTTCCTGTTCGGCGCGCTCGACTACTCGATGCGCATCTGGTTCGACACCGACCGGCTGATCGCGCTCAATCTGGCACCGTCCGACATCATCGCGGCAATTCAGAGCCAGAACGTGCAGGGCGCGGTGGGCCGCCTCGGCTCGCGGCCCATAGACGAAAAGAACCCGTTCCAGATCAACCTGCAAACCAAGGGCCGCCTGGTCACGCAGGACGAATTCCGCAACATCGTCATCCGCGCCAATTCGGACGGCTCGGTGCTGCGCGTGGGTGACGTGGCGCGGGTTGACCTGGGTGCGGCGCAGATGGACACCGAAAGCCGGGTGAACGGCAACCCGGCGGTGACCATCGGCATCTATCTGGCCCCGGGGGCCAATGCGGTGGCGACATCGGCGCGCGTCAACAAGACGCTGGACGACCTGTCCACCCGGTTCCCCGACGGCCTGCACAAGATCATTTTCTACAACAGCTCTGACTTTGTGAACGACACCATCGGCGAGGTGATCCGCACGCTGGTGGAAGCGTTCGTGCTGGTTGTGGTGGTGGTGTTCGTCTTCCTGGGCAATATCCGCGCCACGATCATTCCCACGGTCGCGGTGCCGGTGTCACTGGTCGGCACGTTCGCGATCTTGCTGGCGGCGGGGTTCACGGCCAATACCGTCTCGCTGCTCGCCCTCGTGCTGGCCATCGGCATCGTGGTGGATGACGCCATCGTGGTGGTGGAGAACGTGGAGCGCGTGCTGGAAGACGAGCCGCTGCTGTCGCCCAAGGACGCCACCAAGAAGGCGATGGCGCAGATCACCGGCCCGATCATCGCCATTTCGCTGGTGCTGCTGTCGGTGTTCGTGCCGATCGGCTTCATCCCCGGCCTGAACGGGCAGTTGTTCCGGCAGTTCGCGGTGACCATCAGCGTGGCGATGGTGATCTCGGCCATCAACGCGCTGACGCTGTCGCCGGCGCTGTGCGGCGTATTCCTGCGCCACAGCGGCACACCGAAAGGCCTGCTGGGCGTGATGCTGCGCGGCATCGACG
>CAIPHQ010000244.1 GCA_903864895.1 uncultured Rhodospirillales bacterium | reverse complement strand
GCGCCCGCAGGACCGCGTGCTGCTGAAGGATGCGTCGTCCGCGTTCCAGACGGAACTGACCAAGAGCCTTGGCGTGGCCGCCGGTGCGGTGGGCACCAGGGGCGCGGTGGCCGGGACCAATTACGAAATCGGCCACGGTGACGTGGTGATTGCTGCCATCACGTCCTGCACCAACACCTCCAACCCGTCGGTGCTGGTCGCCGCTGGTCTGGTGGCCCGCAAGGCGCGCGCACTCGGGCTGACGCCGAAGCCTTGGGTGAAGACGTCGCTGGCCCCCGGCTCGCAGGTGGTCACCGAGTATCTGGACCGTGCCGGGCTGACCGAAGACCTCGACGCGCTGGGCTTCAACACGGTCGGCTATGGCTGCACCACCTGCATCGGCAATTCCGGCCCGCTGCCGGATGCGATTGTGGACGCCATCGAGGACAACAAGCTGGTTGCCGTCTCGGTGCTGTCGGGCAACCGCAATTTTGAGGGCCGCGTGCATGCCAATGTGCGCGCGAACTACCTCGCCTCCCCGCCGCTGGTGGTGGCCTACGCGATTCTCGGCACGATGAATGTGGACATCACTACCGCCCCGCTGGGCACCGGCAAGGACGGCAAGCCGGTGTTCCTGAAGGACATCTGGCCCACCAACAAGGAAATCGCCGCGCTGGTCGCCTCCAGCCTGACACGCGCGCAGTTCCTTGTCCGGTACGGCGAGGTGTTCAAGGGTCCGAAGCAGTGGCAGGCCATTGCGGTGGAAGGCGGCTCCAGCACCTATCGCTGGCAGCCGGGCAGCACCTACGTGAAGAATCCGCCGTATTTCGACGGGATCACCATGGAGTCGTCGGTGAAGTCCGACATCAAGGGGGCCCGGATCCTGGCGGTGCTGGGTGACAGCATCACCACCGACCACATCAGCCCGGCCGGCAACATCAAGAAATCCTCGCCCGCCGGTGAATACCTGCTGGAGCATCAGGTCCGCCCCGCCGACTTCAACAGCTACGGCGCCCGCCGCGGCAATGATGAGGTGATGGTGCGTGGCACGTTTGCCAACATCCGCATCAAGAACGAGATGCTGGGCGGTGTGGAAGGCGGCCTGACGCGCTACGCGGGCAAGGAGATGTCCATCTACGACGCGGCGCGGCGCTATGCGGCGGACGCTGTGCCGCTGGTGGTGATCGGCGGCAAGGAATACGGCACCGGCTCCTCGCGCGACTGGGCGGCCAAGGGCACCATGCTGCTCGGCGTGAAAGCGGTGATCGTGGAGAGCTTCGAGCGTATCCACCGCTCCAACCTTGTCGGCATGGGCGTGCTGCCGCTGACCTTCAAGGACGGCATGGACCGCCGCAGCCTCGGCCTGACCGGTGAGGAAGTGCTGGACATTCTGGGCCTGGACGACCTCAGCCCGCGCATGGATTTGTCGCTGGTGATCTATCGTCCGAACGGCAGCGTGGACACGGTGCCGGTGCTGTGCCGCGTCGATACGCTGGATGAGGTGGCCTATTACCGCCACGGCGGCATTCTGCACTACGTGCTGCGCGGCATGGCCAAGGCGGCCTGATCCGGCAGAAACCCCAGTGAGTGAAGCGCCCGGAGGTTTCCGGGCGCTTCACGCGAACGTGTGAGCCGGGTGTTTGGTTCGCGCCGCAACCAGGGCCACCTGCCGGACTGTAGCAGCAGGGCAGAACGGCACATGCGAATTGGCATCATCGGCGCAGGCAATATCGGTGGCGCGCTGACCCGGCGCCTGAGCGCCATCGGGCACGACGTCTTCGTCGCCAACTCGCGCGGTCCGGCCAGCTTGGCAGCGCTCGCCGTCGAGACGCGTGCCACCGCCGTCACCGTCGAGCGTGCGGTGGACACGGTGGAAATTGTCATCGTGACCATTCCGCAAAAAAACATTCCGCTTTTGCCGAAAGATCTGTTCTTCGGAATTCCGCCGGAAGTGGCCGTCGTCGATACCGGCAACTACTATCCGCGCGAACGCGACGGCCGCATCGAAGCGATTGAGGCCGGCCTGACCGAAAGCGCCTGGGTGGCGCAGCACCTCGGCCGCCCGGTGGTGAAGGCGTTCAACAATATCCACGCGCTGCATTTGCAGAACAACGGCGAACCCGTGGGCACGCCCGGGCGCATCGCGCTGCCGGTGGCTGGCGACAATTCGCTCACCAAATTCCTGATCCTGAAACTGGTGGACGAACTGGGCTTTGACGCCATCGATGCCGGCGGGCTTGACGAATCCTGGCGCCAGCAACCCGGCACGCCGGTTTATGGCACCGATCTGGATGCCGAAGGCGTGGTGAAAGCCCTGGC
>CAIPHQ010000243.1 GCA_903864895.1 uncultured Rhodospirillales bacterium | reverse complement strand
GTCCATATACAGGGTGAACGTCTCGTTGCCCGCAGTGGCACCCATGATGGTGGACGCCCCGGTCACCGCATCCACACCGCCGCTGTTGGCGATACCCAGCATCCACACCGTATCGTGACCCAGCGAGTTGGTCGCGTCCAGCTTGGTGTTGTTGCCAGCTACCACAAGGTTCAGGCCGTTGCCAGCCGCACCTGCGACCGTGTTGATGGTCAGCGATTCATTGGTGTTGGTGTAGAGGAAGAACGCACCGCTGCCGCCGCCGCTCAGGCTGGTTTCCGTGGCCGTGTCGGTCACCGCGCCGCCATTGCTGTCGGTGCCAGCACCGAAGAAGAAGCTGGTGCCGCCGATCGACATCGCCGTGCCGGCCGCGCCACCGTAGATGGTGGTGTTCGCCGCCGCCGATATGGTGTTCGCCCCGCTGGTCGAGTCCGGGCTGGCCACGATCAGCGCGCTGGTGCCAGCGGCACCGTTGTAGTTCACGCCGTGCAGCGCGAAGATCGAGTCGTTGGCACCGGTGCCAGCCGTGATGTTGGCAGCCGCCGCGGTCGCCACGTTGTAGTACTGCGTATGCAGACCGGTGGTGATGTTGCCACCTCCGACACTGTCCAGAAGGAACACGGTCGAAGCGTTGCCCGTGCCGTTGAAGGTCATTGCGCTGCCAACCGAGTCATACACCACCAGGGTGCCAAGGCCCCCGTTGATGGTGGCACCCTCGTCCAGCACGATGGTCTGGACCGTGGTCGGGTTGTGCTGCGTGGTGCCGGTCATGGTGAACACGGAACCGGTGGCACCTGTCGTCACGATGAACGTGGCGTTCTGGTCCGGGTAGAAGTTCACGGTATCGTTGGTGCCCGCGATGGTCGCGAACGACGAACCGCGCAACTGACCCGGAACGCTCGAACCCGCGTCACCGACCTGAATGGTCGAGCCGGAGCCCGTGACGTTCAGATTGAACTTCGCCTTGTTGTTCAAGTAGACGGTCTGACCGTCGCCCTGGCTGTTCACGATGTAGTTGCCAGACAGGATGGACAGCAGTGCGCCCGTGGTGCTGTCCGTCACGCGGCCGCTTTTGCCGCCGCCGGCCACCGTGCCGGCACCGCCGCGCACGTTCAAGTCACCAATGACCTGCTGGCCGGGGCCGGCGAGGATGGTGCCCGGGCCGTTGTACACAATGTAGCCATAACCGGCCGGCACTGAGATGAGGCCCGTGTCGGTGTCCGGAATGACCACCAGGTTCACGATGCCCGCGCCGCCGCCCGTGGGCGCCGGGATCAGGATCGGGCTGACGCTGGTGCCCGGAATGGTGGTGGGCGGAGGGTTGAAGGTGAGGAGGTTGCCGGCAGAATCGATCGAAGCGAGCTGCTGCTGGATCTTGAAGAGAACGTCGCCAGACTGGCCGCCGTTGCCGGTTACCGAAACGCCGCCATAGGCCACAACTGTTGCTTGTGCCATGTTTATGACCTTACCAGTGAAGTTTTGTTAGATACGTCTTAACCCACCGAACCCGGGGTGTCAAAGCCATTTTCGCTTCCGCAGCACAGTTTTCTGCACCGGCCGCCACCCGAAAGAATCTACTACGCACATTTTAAGGTATTGTTTTTTCTATATTTTCTTCAGATGAAGTACCGGGGTGTGCCGCCGGGCCGAACAAAATTTGCCCCGGACAGCGCGCGTATTGCGATGCAGAAACACCTGACACTGTCGTGAACCTGCGGAAACCGGCACGCGATCTCCCGTCATTTGCCGCCATGCCTCGGCACAAAACCATCAATGTCAGCAATAACATTACCTTGCGGCGCCGCATCGCAGCAATTAAATCACCGCCATGC
This sequence comes from uncultured Rhodospirillales bacterium, assembly GCA_903864895.1. Taxonomy (GTDB): domain Bacteria; phylum Pseudomonadota; class Alphaproteobacteria; order Acetobacterales; family Acetobacteraceae; genus CAIPHQ01. Next base: position 1,103 of record CAIPHQ010000243.1, on the reverse strand, counting down.
CACCGGCTCCCGGGCAGGGGCCAGGTGCGGAGGCAACGGCATGACCCTCGATTCCGGCAGCGTGCAACATCGGGTCTCGCCCGAGGAATGGCAGGCCAGACTTGAGTGCGCCGCCGTCTACCGGCTGCTGGCCGCCTACGGCATGAGCGATCTGGTGTACAACCACGTCACGGTCCGCGTGCCCGGCGCAGACGAGCGGATTCTGATCAATCCGTTCGGCTATCTTTATGAGGAAATCACCGCGTCCAGCCTGATCACCATGGCGGTGGACGGACGCATCCTGCTCAACCCGCATTCCGGGCTTGGGATCAACCAGGCCGGCTATGTGATCCACAGTGCGGTTCATGCCGCCCGCCAGGATGTGGGCTGCGTCATCCACACCCACACGCGCGCCGGCATGGCGGTCTCGGCGATGGCGTGCGGGCTGTTGCCGCTGACGCAGACGGCCATGCGCTGCATGCCGCTGGCCTACCACGCCTATGAAGGCCCGGCGGTCGATCTGGACGAGCGGGCACGGCTGGTGGCCGACCTTGGCGGGGTCAACGCGATGATCCTGCGCAACCATGGCCTGCTGACCACCGGGCCCACGGCCGCCGAGGCCTTCAACATGATGTACTGGCTGGAAATGGCCTGCCGCGCGCAGGTGGACGCCATGGCCGCCAGAACCGAGTTGACGCTACCGCCCGATGCGGTGGTCGCCCATGCGACGCATCTGTATCAGCCAGGCACCCGGCGGCCGTTCGGCCTTCTGGAATGGCCCGCCATGCTGCGCCTGCTGGACCGGCGCGATCCTAGCTGGCGCAGCTAGCAGCCGCGAATCACGCCAGGGCGGCCTTCGCCGGTTGCCCGGAGTCCATCAGCAAGGCTATTTCGAACACCGCGCCGCCATCTTTATTATAGGTACGCAGCGTGCCGCCCATGTCGGCGATGATGCCGTAGGAAAACGACAACCCGACCCCGGTGCCCTTGGATTCGGATTTCGTGGTGAAGAACGGTTCGAACACCCGGTCGGCAATGGCGGGCGGAATACCGCCGGCCTTGTCGGCCACGCTCAGCAGCACATGCCCATCCACCGCCTGCGCTGTCAGATCCAGCACGCGGTT
>CAIPHQ010000242.1 GCA_903864895.1 uncultured Rhodospirillales bacterium | reverse complement strand
TCTGGCTGTTCGGCATGCTGTTCGTGACCTTCGCGGGCGCGGTGGATTGCAGTGTGCCGGTCAACGCCGTCTATCCGCTTACACTGGTGTTCGCGGTGGCGTGCATCTGCCTGTTCGATGGCACGGATGAGGCGGGGTCCGGCACGCCATGGCGGCGCTGTGCGGCTATGGCGTGCGCAGCTTCGTGCGGTTTTGGCAATGCGGCCGGGCTGCTGGCATGGCCGGTGCTGGCATGGACGGCGTGGCGCGGCGGGGCCGGGTGGCGCTGGCTGGCGGCTGTGGCGGTGCTAGGGGCGGCGTACTGCGCGGCCTATCTGCATGGCGTCACCACGGTTGTCTCCACGCTGCCAACCGCCGAGGCGCACGCCCCGCTTGATCTGGCGCATCTGCTGAAGATGCTGCGCTATCTGCTGGCCTATCTCGGCTTGCCGTTCACCCGGCTGCCGGTGGCGATGGCGCCGGGGATGCTGCTGGGCGCGCTGCTGTTGCTGGCGGGCAGCGTGGCGTTGTTGTGGCTGACCTTGACGGCACAGCAAGTCACCCGCCTGCAACGGGTTGCGGGCGGTCTGATCCTGTTCGCGCTGGGCAGCGCCGCATTGGCCGCCGTGGGCCGCGCCGATCTGGCGGCGGAAGTTGCGGTGCCGGTGCGCTACACCGTGTTCGTCGCCATGCTGCACGCGGGCTTGCTGGCGCTGGCGCTGCCGCCGTTGCTCGCCCGGCCCGGTGGCGTGCGGTTGGCCACGCGTGGTGCTGCCGGTCTGGCGGTGCTGCTGCTGGCGCTGCAAGTGGCCGGCGGTTACGCCGCAATGGGTGTGGCTGACCGGATGGCGGCGGGCATCGAGCGGTTTTATAGCGGGGAGCGTGGCCCGGCAGTGATGGAAGCCGTGTATCGGGACGCAGCGCGGGCCGAGGCCATTCTGGCCCGGCTGAGGGCGGAAGGTCTTTACCGGCGTTGAAGCCGCCGGTCAGGCCGGTTCCATGTATCCCGCCGCGCGCGCCGCGGCATCCCATGCCAGCGTTGGCGCAAAGCTCGCCATGCCGACAGTGGCGAACCCGTCGATCAGCAACACATCGGACAGTGCCGCGAACCAAGGCCGCCCCGCCGCCGCCGCAAACGCCTGCCGCAGCGCGGCCACCTGTACCGCCGGAAAGCCGGGGGCGGCGACGAAGGCGGGCATCGGTGCGGTATCCGTGCTTTCCAGCACCCGCACGCCGGCCAGCAAGTCCGGCTGGTCGCGGCGGATCAGCATGTGCCAGTAGGCGTCCAGCGGCCCCACGTCGATGCTGCCATCCAGCACGCTGTCCAGAATGCGCCGCGCGGTGATCAGGTTGCCGCGCACCGCGCAATACAAGGCGGGCCGCGCCGGGGTGCGGTAGGGCAGCAGATGGTGGCGCAGCGCATTGAACCCGGAATGGGAGTGCGCGACTGTCCAGCCCAGCGTGCCGGCGAACGTATCGGCCAGCGTGCGATACGGCGCGTCGCGGCGCACGATCAGGTCGCTGCGATACACCGCCCGCCCGCCTGCCCAATTGGCACGCGGAATGGGTGCCGCGATCGGCACCACTTCGGCAATGCCGGTGGCAATTGGAAAACCACACATCTGCACGCAGCCCACATCCGGCCTGCGCCACAAATGCTCCAGCGGTTGCGGGGCAGGGTAGGGCAGGTAGTCCAGCGATACACGGGCCTCAGCGCACACCTGCGCCAGCAGGTCGCACCACGCCTCTTCCACCGTAGGCGTCACGGCGTACATGCGCGCATTGGCGATGAACCTCATCCGCCCGCAATCTCCGCCTTGCGCTGCGCCACGTAGCCTGCCACCGCCGCCTGAACACCGGCATCCAGCGGCGGCGGCTCATACGCCGCCAGCGCCTGCTGCCACACGCCGGTGGCGCGCTCGGTGGCGGTCTTGGCACCGTTGTCGCGCCAGTTCTCGAAATTCGACCAGTCGGACAGGATCGGCCGCCAGAACGCGTGCTCGTAGCGGGCGATGGTGTGCGGCGAGCCGAAGAAATGCCCGCCGGGCGGCACCTCACAAATCGCGTCCACTGCCAGATCGTCCTCGGTGAAACTGCGCGCCGACAGCACCTCGGCCCAACTGCGCAGCATCTCGGCGTCGATGACCAGTTTTTCGTAACTCGCCGACAATCCGCCCTCGATCCAGCCGGCCGCGTGGTTGATCAGGTGGCTGTGGCTCATGATCGAGGCCCAGAGCGAGAACCCCGTCTCCCACGTGGCCTGCGCATCGGCGCAGGGCGAGGCGTTGACGGCGCTGGAGCGGAACGGCAGGCGCAGATGCCGGGCAATCTGCGCCCCGCCCAGCGTGGCCAGCACATATTCCGGCGTGCCGAAGGCGGGTGACCCGGTGCGCATATCGACGTTGGAGGTAAACCCGCCGATCACCACCGGGCAGCCCGGGCGGATCAGTTGCACCAGTGTTGCAATCGCCAGCGCCTCGGCGGTCTGCTGCGCCAGCGCGCCGGGCAGGGTGATGGGGGCCATCGCGCCCATCAGCGTGAACGGGGTGGCACACACGCATTGCCCGGCGGCGGCCATGGCCATGATGCCGTCGAGAATCTCGCCATCCACCCGGCGCGGCGAGTTGATGTTGGTCACGATCAGCAGGCTCGGCCGGGCTGCCAGTTCGGATGCGGTGGCGCCATGTTCGATGCAGGCCATGGCGATGGCGTCACGCGCCTGCACCCCGCCCACGCCGCGCCCGGCCCAGACGATGTCGGCGCATTCGATATGGGCCTGATACATGTCCAGATGCCGCGCCGGCACCGGCAGATCGACGGGCTCAATCACCACGCCGCCCTGCCAGTGCAGGATGCCCAGCGCGTGAGTGATTTTCAGAATGTCGCGAAACGCCGCGATGTCGCCGAAGCGGCGGCCGCGTTCCAGATCGGTGGCGTTGGGGGCGCCGTTGACCGGCCCGAAATTCACCACGTTGCCGCCGACATGCAGGTGGCGCGCAGGGTTGCGGGCATGCAGCACGAACTGTGCGGGCGAGGTGGCGCAGGCTGCCTGCACCACCGCGCGCGGGAATTTCACCAGGCCCGTTGCCGCGTCCACGTCACAGCCGCCCGCGCGCAGCACGGCCTGCGCCGCCGGGCTGAGGAACTCCACGCCGCCGCGCTCCAGAATCCGGTACGCGGCATCGACAATGCGTTCCACGTCCTGCGGCTGGAACAGATCGACCGGCGGGAACGGGTTTTCCAGCTTCGCGGGCAGGCGTGGCGGCAGGGTGAACTCGTTGCTGCGCACCGCATGGGTGCGCGCCCGCCGCCGCGTGCCGCTCATGCCCGCAGCCTTGTGCCCGCCGGGTCGTGTAGCGGGGCGGTGCGCACAACGGCGCGGCAGTCGCGGCCCAGAATGTCGATGCGGAATTCCGCCCCATCCTGTGCCAGCGCGGCCTGCACATACCCCGCCGCAAGGCTGCGCCCGGTGAAATGCCCGTACGCGCCGGAGGTCACGTAGCCCACCGGCTTGCCGTCCAGCATCACCGACTCGTAGCCCACCACGTCGGCGTCATCGGCATCGACCTCCATCACCACGAAGCGCCGCTTCGGCCCGGCAGCCCGCTCGGCCAAGGCCGCTGCGCGGCCGGTGAACTCCGGTTTGGCGAAGTCGATGAACCTGTCGAGCCCGGTTTCGCCCGCCGTGTAATCCGGGCGGAAATCCTTCTGGAAGCTGCCATAGCCCTTTTCCAGCCGCAGCGAACTCAGCGCCCGCCCGCCGAAATGCACTAGACCAAGCCCGGTACCTGCTTCCAGCAGGTCATCGTGCAGTTGCAGCAGGTAATCCGGCGTGACCCACACCTCGTACCCGAGTTCTCCGGTGAAGCCCGAGCGCGACAGGATGGCGGGGGACATGCCCACCGCCGTCTCACGCACATCAAAGAAGCGGAACGAGCGTGAGGACAGGTCCGTGCGGGTCAGGCGCTGCATCAGCACCCGCGCGTGCGGTCCGGCCACCGAGAAGCCGTTCCACCGCGTGGACGCCGCCTGCACGGACACGTCCTCGGGCGGATTGCTGTCCGCAAACCAGCGCATGTGGAACGCCTCGGCGAAGCCCGAGCCGACAATCAGGAACCGTTCGCCCGGCAGCGCCGCGATGGACAGGTCGCCGATGATCCGTCCGGCGCCGTTCAGCATCGGGGCCAGCGCCATGCGGCCTTCACGCGGGATGCGGCAGGCGAACACGGTGTCCAGCCACGCCCGCGCCCCGCGCCCGGAGACCTCGTATTTGCCGTAGTTGGAGGTTTCGTAAATGCCCACTGCCGTGCGCACGCCGTGGCACTCGGCGCGCACGTGCGCGAATGCCTCACTGCGGCGATAGGTGGGCGTCTCACTGCGCGCCACGCCTTCGGGCGCGAACCACAGGGGGCTTTCCAGCCCCACCGCCGCGCCCATCACCGCGCCACGCGCGACGAGGCGGTCGTAAATGGGGGTGCGGCGGAACGGGCGGGCGGCCGGCAGGTCTTCGTTGGGGTAGGTCAGCCGGAAGCGGCGGGTGTAGTTCTCCCGCACCTTGGCGTGGGTGAAGCGCGGCGTGGCGAAGTTGAAATAGCGCGCCACGTCCATCGCCAGCACGTCCTGCCCCGGATCGCCCTCGGACATCCAGCGCGACAGGGTCAGCCCGATGCCGCCACCCTGGCTGAACCCGGCCATCACCGCGCAGGCCACCCAGTAATTGCGCATCCCCGGCACCGGGCCCACCAGCGGGTTGCCATCCGGCGCGAAGGTGAACGGCCCGTTGATCGCCTTGCGAATCCCCGCCCGCCCGATGGCCGGGAAGTGGCGGAACCCCACTTCGAAACTCGGGGCGAGGCGCTCCAGATCGTCCGGCAGCAACTGCATGGAGAAATCGGGTGGCGTGGTGTCCGGCGCCCAGGCGACGCAGTTCGGCTCGTAGGTGCCAATCAGCGCGCCCCGGCCTTCCTGCCGTAAATAGATCTCACCGGAATAGTCGGTGGTGTTGACGATTTCCTTGCTCAGGCCCTCGAACTCCGGGATCGCCTCGGTCAGCAGGTAGTGGTGCTCCATCGCCAGCACCGGCAATTCCAGCCCCACCATCCGCCCGATTTCACGCGCCCACAGCCCGCCGCAGTTGATGACGTGCTCGGCGTGGATAGTGCCCTTGCCGGTCACCACGTCCCAACTGGAATCGGGGCGCTGATTCAGTTCCAGCACACGGGTGAAGCGATGCACCTCCGCCCCCAGCAGCCGCGCCGATTTGGCATAGGCCTGCGTGGTGCCGGACGGGTCGCAATGGCCGCCATCGGCCCGCCACAGCGCGCCGATGAAATACTGTTCATCGATCAGGCAGTTCATGGCCTTGGCTTCGGCCACGGAAATGATGGCGGTTTCCATGCCAAGATATTTGGCCCGCGAGTTCAGCAGCCGCAGGCTGTCCATCTCACCCTGATTGGCCGCCAGAATCAGCCCGCCATTCGGATGCAGCCCGCAGGACTGGCCAGACAGGGCTTCGATCTCCCGGTACAGGTCGATGGTGTATTTCTGCAGCCGGGAGATGTTGGCATCGCCGTTGAACGTGTGCATCCCGCCGGCGGCGTGCCACGTACTGCCAGAAGTCAGTTCGCTTTTTTCCAGCAACACCGCGTCGGTCCAGCCGATGCGGGCGAGGTGGTACAGCACGCTGGCGCCCACCACGCCACCGCCGATGACCACCGCGCGCGTCTGCGTTCTCATGCCCAACCCCGGATACTGCGCGCGGGATTAGGCTGCCGGGGCGGCGCGGCGTCAACGCCAACGGCGGCATCGGGGTCCGCGATCTCTCGACTTGGACGGGTGATCAGGTAATCATCGCTAACCAATTGCTTCGGGTGATGATCATGCCGGTGCAACCCGCCCTCTCATCCGGCCACAAGCTGCGCGCGCCGGGGCGGGCCGGGGTGCGGGTGTGGCTGGCACTGGCGCAGGCGGCACTGGTGTTTGCGGCCACAAGGTTCCCGCAACCTGAAATTGGTCTGCCGATGCTGGCGATGGCCATCGCCGCGCCGTTGTTGCTGCAACTGGGGCTGTGGCAACTCAAGAATCGCAGCCTGATCGTGTGGGCCTGCGCCGCCGCGCTGCTCAGCGCCGCGCTGGCGCTGCACGCGGCCACGCGGGGTGGTGCGCGGCCCGGTCCGGGGGAAACCGCGCTGTTCTGGTTCACGCTGGCGGGACTGCTGGGCCTTGGCCACTGCTTCGTGGTGGCAGGCGCGCAGGACCGGCGGCTGATCGCCAGGTACCCCGCGCTGTACGACACGGCCTGGACGACGATCAGCCTGCTCGGCGCCGCAGCGGCGTTCACCGGTGGCGTCTGGCTGGCCCTGCTGCTGGGGGCGGGGCTGTTCGCCATGGTCAAGTTGGAGGGGCCATTGCGGCTGCTGGGGCAGGACTGGCTGATCTATCCGGCCATCACCGTGCCCGCAGCACTGGCCATTCACGGCCTGACCGGCCAGACCGCGTTGCTGCGCAGCGCCCGCGATGCAGTGCTGACCCGGCTATCGTGGCTGCTGCCGCTGCTGGCCGCAATTGTGCTGGCGTTTCTGGCGGTGCTGCCGGTCACCTCACTGGCGCCGCTATGGGCGACGCATTTCGCCACCGCCCTTCTGTTGGCCGCTGTTGCCGCCCTCGGCCTGCTGATCAACAGCCTGTATCAGGACGGCACCGCCCCGCCGCCCGGCAAGGTGCGGCGCATCGCGGCCAGTGTTGCGGCGCTGGAATTGCTGCCGCTGGCCGGGCTTGCCGCGTGGGCGCTGGGCTTGCGCGTGATGGAATATGGCTGGACGGAAGACCGCATCATTGCTGCGGCCGCCATCACGCTGGCTGGCATGCTGGCGCTGGGCTACGCCACGTCCGTCTGGCCGGGCCGCAACCTGCCGCGCGGGATGGCGCGCACCAATATCGCGGCAGCTTGCGTGGCGATTGCGCTGGCTCTGGCGCTGCTGACCCCGCTGGCTGACCCGGCGCGGTTGATGGTGGCGGATCAGTTGGCGCGTCTGGCGTCCGGTGCAGTGCCGCCGGACAAGTTCGATTTCGCAGCACTGCGCAGCAGCGGCGGGCGCTGGGGTGCCGCGGCACTGCAAGCGCTGGCAGCCGACCCGGCGGGCGGGGTCGCGGCCACAAAGGCGAAGCAGGCGCTGGCTGCAACACCGCCCAACCCGGCCAGGCCGCTCGACCCCGCCGATCTCAACCAGCACGTCACGATCCTGCCAGCCGGGCAGACCGCGCCGCCGGCGTTCTTTGCCGCGCTGGCCAGCGTGAGCGACCCGAACTGGTTCGCGCCCTGCCTGCGCGACAATGTCCGGCCCTGCACCGCGCGCTGGCTCACGCTGGCCGAGGGGCAGCAAGCGTTGCTGTTCTTCGGTGCCGTGTACCCAACGCTGTTCGTGCCGGACGGGCAGGGGGTGTGGCAGCGCATCGGGCAGTTGCCGTCCGGCGGCAACTGCACCGTGATCCGTCAGGCGCTGGAAACCGGCACGGTCGAAACCGCCCCGCACCCACTGCCAGATCTTATTGCCGCAGGCGCGCGGCTGACCGTCGAGCCGCCGCTTGGCCCGTGCCCGAAGCCCAGGCCGCCCTGACCGCTATGCCCGTGCCGCCTGAATCGCCGCCCATACCCGTTCCGGCGTGGCGGGCATTTCAATGCTGCCCGCGCCCGCCTGCCGCAGCGCATCGGTCAACGCGTTCATCACCGCAGGCAGCCCGCCCGCGCAGCCCGCCTCGCCACAGCCCTTCACGCCCAGCGCGTTGGTCGCGGCGGGTGTGGGGCGGCTGGCGACGGTGAAGCTGGGTGCGTCATCGGCGCGGGGCACGGCGTAGTCCATGAACGATCCGGTCTGAAGCTGCCCGGCCTCGTCGTAGTGCATCGCCTCACCGAGCACCTGCCCGATGGCCTGCACCACGCCGCCATGGGCCTGTGCTGCTACCAGCATGGGGTTCACTTCAACGCCGAAGTCGTTGACCATGCTGTATTTCACCACCTCAACCCGCCCCGTCTCCGGGTCCAGTTCCACCTCGGCGATGTGGCAGCCATTCGGGTAGGCGCTCGGCACGCCCTCATTGATCAGCTTGGCGTCCAAGGCATCCTTGGGCAGGCCGATGCCGCCGCGCACCTGCCCGGCCAGCGCCATGATGCCGATGCCGCGGTCGGTGCCCGCGATGCTGAAATGGCCATCGGCGAATTCAATGTCCGCCTCGGCGGCTTCCAGCACATGGGCCGCCGCGCGCTTGCCGTTCTCGATCACCTTGGCCGCAGCTGCCAGAATGGCCGCCCCGCTTTGCATCATGCTGCGCGACCCGCCGGTGCCGCCGCCCGCGATCAGTTCGTCCGAGTCGCCCTGCAACAGCCTGATGGCGGTGAACGGCACGCCGAGCACGGACGCCAGCACCTGCGCGAACGGGGCCGCGTGGCCCTGCCCGTAATCCAGCGTGCCGGTGATGATGGTCACCGTGCCATCCGCCTCAAACCGCACGCCTCCCATTTCCGGCGTGGTGCCGGGGGCGGTGACTTCCAGATATTGCCCGATGCCACGCCCGCGAATCAGTCCGCGCGCTTGGCTGTCTGCCGCGCGGGCGGCATAGCCCTGCCAGTCGGCCAGTTCCAGCGCCCGGTCGAGCAGACCGGTGAAATCGCCGCTGTCGTATACAGACGCCGTTGGCGTGCTGTACGGGATCTGCGCGGGCTGGATGTGGGTGCGGCGGCGCAGTTCCACCGCGTCGATGCCCATCTCATGCGCGGCGGCGTCGATCAGCCGCTCCATGTAGTAATTGCCCTCGGGCCGCCCGGCGCCGCGATAGGCGCCCACCGGGGTGGTGTTGGTGAACACGCAGCGGGTGGACACCTCAATCAGCGGCGTGCGGTACACGCTCACCACGTTCTTGGCGATGTTGCCGGTGGACGGCAGCGTCATCGCGTTGCCCAGAATGGCCCCCAGATTGCCGAAGCCGGTGATGCGGATGGCGAGGAAATGCCCCTCGGCATCCAGCGCCAGTTCGGCGGTCACGTCATGGTCGCGGCCATGGCTGTCGGACAGGAAGCTTTCCGAGCGCTCATCGGTCCATTTCACCGGGCGGCCCAGCGCGCGCGCGGCGTGCAGCACGGCGACGTATTCCGGGTAGCAGGTGTATTTCATGCCGAACGAGCCGCCGACATTGCCGACCAGCACGCGCACCTTCTCGGGCGGCACCGCCATGGGGCCAGCGAGCAGGTTGCGCATGTTCATCGCACCCTGACAGCCCAGCCGCAGCACGTAGCGCCCGTCCTCGGCATCCCAGCCACCGATGGCGCTGCGCGGTTCCATCGCGGCGACCACGATGCGGCTGTTGCGCATTTCCAGCCTGGTGACATGTGCGGCGCTGGCGAAGGCTTCGGCCACCGCCTTGCTGTCGCCCGAACGCCAATCCAGCATCACGTTGCCGGGGGCATCATCATAGAGTTGCGGGGCGCCATCGGCCACGGCGTCCTGCGGGGTCAGCACCACCGGCAGTTCGTCAATCTCGGCCAGCACCATCTCGGCGGCGTCCTTGGCCTCGGCACGGGTTTCGGCGACCACCACGGCGATGGGGTGGCCCGCGTAGCGCACCCTGTCCGTTGCCAGCGCCATTTGCGCCGCGCGCGGCACCGGCTTGCCGTCGTGATTCTGGCCGAACACGATCACCGGCATCGGCCCAAGCCCCGCCGCGACCAGATCAGCCCCGGTGATCACCATCAGCACGCCCGGCATCGCCTGCGCCTCGGCGGTGTCCACCCGGCGCAGCACGCCATGCGCCACCCGGCTGCGCACCACCACGGCATAGGCCTGGCCGGGCAAATTCAGATCGTCGGTGTAGCGGCCTTCGCCGCGCAGCAGCACCGGGTCTTCGGTGCGGCGGACCGATTGGCCGATGGCGAAACGGTCTGGGGCGAGTTCGATCTGGGCATCCATCGTGCGGCTCCGCTGCGTCGTGCCGCTCACATAATCCGCCTTGTGCGCTGCGGTAAGGGTGCAAGCTTGCGCCGCCGCCATCCGCCCGCGCAAAGTTGCGCCATGCTGAACGACCCCGCCCGCGCCGCCGCGACCGTTTATCTGGCCGATGCCGCCGTGCTGGGCGGCGGCGTGGCGCAGAATGTGGCAATCACGGTCGCTGCCGATGGCCACATCACGAGCGTGCAACCCGGTGCCCGTGAAGGCGCGCGCATCGCCGGTCTGGTGGTGCCCGGCCTTGCCAATGTCCACAGCCACGCCTTCCAGCGCGCCATGGCGGGGCTGGCCGAGCGTGCCGGGCCGGAGGGGGACAATTTCTGGCGCTGGCGGGAGGTGATGTACCACTTCCTGTCGGTGCTGACGCCCGGGGACGTGCAGGCCATCGCCGCGCAACTGTATGTGGAGTGTCTGCGCCACGGCTACACGTCGGTGGCCGAGTTCCATTACCTGCACAACGCACCGGACGGCGGCGCCTATGCCGACCCCGCCGAGATGGCCCGCCGCATCGCCGCCGCAGCACAGGACAGCGGCATCGGGCTGGCGCTGTTGCCGGTGCTGTATCGCTGGGGCGGCTTCGGGGGCAGGCCGCCATCACCGGGGCAGCGCCGGTTTCTGCTCACACCCGATGCCTATGCCGGACTGGTGGAGACGATGGCACGCGAGGTGGCGGTGGGCGTGGCACCGCACAGCCTGCGCGCGGTTTCGCCGGATGATCTGCGCGCGGCGCTACAGGTGGCCGGTCCGGCGCGGCCAGTTCACATTCACATCGCCGAGCAAACCACTGAAGTTGCAGATTGTCTGAGCTGGAGCGGTGCCCGCCCGGTGCAATGGCTGCTGGACCACGCGAAGGTGGATGCGCGCTGGTGCCTGATCCATGCCACGCATATCGACGCCGCCGAACGGCAGGGCATCGCGGGCAGTGGAGCCGTGGCCGGGTTGTGCCAGACCACCGAGGCCAATCTGGGCGACGGAATCTTTCCGCTGCGGCCCTATCTGGAAGACGGCGGGCGGTTCGGCGTGGGCACCGACAGCAACGTGTCCACAAGTCCCATCGAGGAACTGCGCTGGCTGGAATATGTCCGCCGTCTGGAAAGCCGGGCGCGCAATGTCAGTGAATCGCGGCAGGGTGCGTCTGTCGCGGCATCATTGCTGCACCGTGCCGCCGCCGGCGGGGCGCAGGCGCTGGGGCGCAACGCCGGGGAGATTGCGCCGGGGCGGCTGGCTGATCTGGTGGTGCTGGACCCTGCGCATCCGGCCCTGGTGGGGCGGCGGGGCGATGCGTTGCTGGATGCGTGGGTATTCAGCGGCAACAGCAATCCGGTGCGCTACGTGATGGTGGCGGGCCAATGGGTGATCCGCGATGGCCTGCACCCGCACGGCGAGGCGATTGCCGCCGCCTTTGGCCGCTGCATGACCCGTCTGGCAGACCACCTGTGAGCCGCTGCATGGCAGTTCTGGCCGCAGTGGCGCTGCTGGCCGCCTGCACGGACGGCAACACCGGCGGCCCCTGCACGGTCACGCAAGCTGCGGCGTTCGACATCACCTATCAGCACGGCCTGCTGTTCGTGCCGGTTACCATCAACGGCGGCACCTATCACGCGCTGCTGGACACCGGCGCGGAGCGTTCGGCCATTGC
>CAIPHQ010000241.1 GCA_903864895.1 uncultured Rhodospirillales bacterium | reverse complement strand
GCGCCAGGTAATCGTAGCGCAGCGCGATGTTCAGTTCGTCCAGCACCAGCAGCGCCAGATCCGGTTGCGCCATCAACGCGGCGGCCTTGGCCCAGGCCCGTTCGGCGGCGGCGATGTCGCGCGCGCGGTCCTGGGTTTCCCAGGTGAAGCCCTCGCCCATGCTGTGCCATTCCAGCGCTTCCCCGAACCGCTCCAGCGCGCCGCGCTCGCCGGTGGACCATGCGCCCTTGATGAACTGCACCACGCCCACCCGCCGCCCATGCCCCAGCATGCGCAGCGCCAGCCCGAAGGCGGCGGTGGATTTGCCCTTGCCCGGCCCGGTATGGACGATCAGCAGACCCTTTTCGCGGGTTTTGGACGCCACTTCGGCGTCCTGCACCGCCTTGCGTTTCTCCATCTTGGCGCGATGGCGGGCGGCTTCTGCGTCCTCGGTCATTTCACCCTCATCGGCAGGCCCGCCACCATGAACAACACGTTGTCCGCCCGCACCGCCAGACGCTGGTGCAACCGCCCGGCCTCGTCACGAAAGCGCCGCGCCAGCGCGTTGTCGGGCACGATGCCCAGCCCCACCTCGTTGCCCACCAGCACGGTGGGGGCCATGCGATCCGCCAGTGCGGACTCCAGCGCCACCGTGGCCGCTGCAATGTCGTGTTCGCCCAGCATGAGGTTGGTGAGCCACAGCGTCAGGCAATCCACCAGCGCCGGGTGCGGCGTGGCAAGGGCCGCCGCCAGATCCAGCGGCGCGTCGATGGTCTGCCAGCCCTCACAGCGCCGCACGCGGTGCTCGCTGATGCGCACGCGCATCTCCTCGTCCCATGCCTGCGCGGTGGCGATATAGGCCCACGGCGCTGCCTCGGCCTCGATCAGCGCCTCGGCATGGCGGCTCTTGCCGGAGCGTGCGCCGCCAAGCACCAGCGTCATAACGCCTGCCACGATACCTCCTTTGACGGCATCCGAATGGCGGGCGTATGACAGATCCCGGATGGTCCTGCCACGCGGCAGGTGAATAGGGAACGCGGTACGGGGTTTGCCCCTAATCCGCGGCTGCTCCCGCAACTGTAAGCGGAAAGCGGCCTGTCGCTGCGCCACTGGGAGTATCCCCGGGAAGGCCGACAGGCAGCGTTCGATCCGCAAGCCAGGAGACCTGCCATCCTTGGAGAACCGCGATGCCGGGCGGGATGCCCTGGCGGCGGCGAGGCGTGCGAAGCGGTGGCCGGACTGTGTCCGGCCTCTGGCATCCCCTGTTGCAACAAGGCGGCGCACCAATGCGCTGCGGGGGAAGCCAGTGAGCCGTCCGCGCCTGATCGTCTGCACCACCTGCCGTGCCGGTCTGCCGTTGGCCGAAGGCGAGACGCCGCAAGGCGCCGTGCTGCACGCGGCCCTGTCCGGCCTTTTGGCCGCCACATCCGCGCCGCCGGTGGATCTGCACGCAGCCAGTTGCATGGCCAATTGCGAGCAGGGCTGCTCGGCTGCCATCGCGATGCCGGGCAAATGGACTTACGTTCTGGGCCGGCTCTCGCCCGATCTGGCCGAGGACCTGCTGCGTTACGCCGGTGTTTACGCCGCCAGTGCGACCGGCACCGTCATGCCCTCCCGCCGCCCCGCCTCGCTCGCACGCGCCGTCGTCGCCCGCGTGCCGCATCTGGAGTATGCCGCATGACCGCAAAGATTCCCGCCACCATCGTCACCGGCTTCCTCGGCGCGGGCAAGACCACGCTGGTGCGCCATGTGCTGGCCCATGCGGGCGGGCGGCGCATCGCCATCATCGTCAACGAATTCGGCTCGCTGGGCATCGACGGCGAGACGCTGCGCAGTTGCGGCATCGAGGGCTGCGAGGATGACGACATCATCGAACTCGCCAATGGCTGCCTGTGCTGCACGGTGGCCGATGATTTCCTGCCCACCATCGAATCGCTGCTGAACCGCGCCAACCCGCCCGAGCACATCCTGATCGAGACCTCCGGCCTTGCGCTGCCCAAGCCGCTGCTGAAGGCGTTTGGCTGGCCCGGCATCCGCTCGCGCGTCACCGTGGATGGCGTCATCACCGTGGTCGATGGCCCCGCCGTCGCCGCCGGGCGCTTTGCCGATGATCCGGACGCCGTGGCGCAACAGCGCGCCGAAGACGCCTCGGTGGATCACGACAACCCGCTGTCGGAAGTCTACGAGGACCAGCTGCAGTCCGCCGACATGGTGGTGCTGAACAAGGCCGATCTGCTGGACGACGCTGCCATCGCGCGCCTGCGCGGTGAGATCGGGGCCGCTGCCGGGCGCGGTGTGAAGGTGGTGCCAGCGCGCGAAGGCCGGCTCGACATCGCCGTGCTGCTCGGTCTGCAAGCCGCCGCCGAGGATGATCTGGCGGCGCGGCCCTCGCACCATGACGCCGAGGATCTGGCGCACGAGCACGACGATTTCGAAAGTTTTGTGGTCGCCGTGGGTGAGATCGACGCGCCGGAAACCCTCATCGAACGCCTCGCGGCGGCGACTGCGGCGCATGACATCCTGCGCACCAAGGGCTTCGTGGCCGTGCGCGGCAAGCCAATGCGGCTTGCAGTGCAGGGCGTGGGCGGGCGCTTCCGCCACCAGTTCGACCAGCCGTGGGCGGCAGGCGCATCGCGGGACGGGCATATCGTGGTGATCGGTCAGACCGGTCTGGACCGCGCGGCCATCACGGCCGCCATCGCAGGGGGATAGATTGCACCTGCTGGTCCGCGACGCGCGCACGCTGGACGGTGAGGCCGAGGCCGCCGATCTCGGCCACGCGCCCGCCGATCTGGTGCTGCTGTCGTTCTCGGACGCCGATCTGGGCGCGGCGGCGGCGGCGTGGCAGACGCTGCCTGCACCACGCCCCACGCTTCGTCTGGTCAATCTGGCTGCGCTGCGCCACCCGATGTCGGTGGATGTGTACGCCGAACAGGTGATCGCCCACGCACGCTGCGTGGTGCTGCGCCTGCTGGGCGGGCTGGAATACTGGCCGTATGGCGCGCAGGAACTGTCCGAGACCTGCCGCAGCAACGGCGTTTCCTTGGCGGTGATTCCGGGCGACGTGCGCGATGATGCGCGCCTGCTGGCCCTGTCCACCGTGCCGCCCGCCGACGTGGCGGCGCTGGACACCTATTTCCGCCAGAGCGGGCCGGACAATGTTCGGAACGCGCTGCAACTGGCCGCCCATCTTGGCGGTCTGGGGCCACGCCCGGACGTGGGGCCGCAGACGGTGGCTGCGGCGGGACAGTACGTGCCGAACCCCTCCCCCCGGCCCCCGCCCTCAAGGGGAGCGGGAGACTCCGTCACAAACCCCCTGCCCTTGAGGGCGGGGGCTGGGGGAGGGGGGCCGCGCGACGTGACCGGGGCCTATAGGGCCGCCATCGTGTTCTACCGCTCGCATCTGCTGTCCGGCGACACCGCGCCCATCGACGCGCTGGCCGCAGCACTGGCCGAACGCGGTTTTGCCGTGCGCGCATTGTACGCCGCCAGCCTGAAAGACCCGGATGCAGCTTCCAGCATTGCCGCATCGCTGCGCGGCTGGCAGCCGCATGTGGTGCTGAACGCCACCGGGTTTTCCGCCTCACAGGACGGCGGCGGCTCACCGCTGGACGCGGCGGGATGCCCGGTGTTGCAGGTGATCCTGACCGTGGGCGGGCGCGACGGGTGGGCGGCCTCGCCCCGTGGCGTGTCGCAGACCGATCTGGCGATGCAGGTGGTGCTGCCGGAACTCGATGGCCGCCTGCTGACCACTTCGGTGTCGTTCAAGGCGCAGGCGGACGCCGTGCCGGGGCTGGATTTCGTCCGCACCGTCAACCGCCCGGACCCGGACGGCATCACGGTGGCGGCGGACCGCGCGCTGGGCTGGGCGCGTCTGGCCGCCACAAGGCCCGAGGATCGCCGCGTCGCCATCGTGCTGTCCGACTACCCCGGCGCAGGCGGCGGGCAGGTGGGCCATGCGGTGGGTCTCGACACGTTCGCCAGCCTCGACGCCATTCGCGCGGCGCTGGCGGCGGCAGGCTATACCACCGCTCTTTCTACCGTCATGGCCGGGCTTGACCCGGCCATCCACCACGCGCTGACCGCAGCATCCCCCGCGCCCATTCTGACGCTGGCCGAATACCGAAGCCTGTTCGCCACACTGCCGCAGGCCACGCAGTCCGCCATCACCGCTGCATGGGGCGGCCCGGAAGATGACCCGGCCGTGACCGGCGGGCGGTTCACGCTGCGCCACGCGGCCATGGGCCACCTGATCGCCGCCGTGCAGCCCGGCCGTGGCCATCCGCTCGACCGCAAATCCGGCTATCACAGCCCGGATCTGCCGCCGCGCCACGCCTATGTGGCGTTCTACCTGTGGCTGCGGCACACGCTCGGCATCCATGCGCTGGTGCATCTGGGCACGCACGGCACGCTGGAATGGCTGCCCGGCAAGGCAGCCGCACTGTCCGCCGCCTGCGCCCCGGTGGCGCTGGCGGGCGGGGTGCCGGTGATCTACCCGTTCATCGTCAACAATCCCGGTGAGGCCGCTGCGGCCAAGCGCCGTCTGGGCGCAGTGACCATCGGCCATCTGACCCCGCCGCTGCGCGCCGCCGGCACGCATGGTGCCGCCGCCGAACTGGAACGCCTGATCGACGAATTCGCCGCCGCCGACGGGCTGGACCGCCGCCGCACCACGCTGCTGCGCCGCGAGATTCTGGATCGCGCCGATTCCTGTGGGCTGCTCGCCGAATCAGGCGTGCCGCGCGACGCGCCGGAGGACGAGGCGCTGGCCCGGCTCGACGCATGGCTGTGCGACGTGAAGGACCTGCAAATCCGCGACGGCCTGCACGTGTTTGGCCAGACACCGCGCAGCGCCACCCGCACCGCCCTGCTCGCCGCAATGCCGTCCGCCGCCGCAGCGCTGGACCGCTCGCCGCAGGCCGAAATGGCCGCGTTGCTGGCAGCACTCGACGGCAAGTTCGTCGCCCCCGGCCCCGCCGGTGCGCCCACGCGCGGGCGGGCCGATGTGCTGCCCACCGGGCGCAACCTGTTCACCATCGACCCGCGCGCCGTGCCCACCCGCTCGGCGCTGGTGCTGGCCGAAAAAGCCGCCGCCGACCTGATCCGCCGCCATCTGCAGGACCATGGCGACTGGCCGCGCGCCCTTGTGGTCGATCTGTGGGGCAGTGCCACCATGCGCACCGGCGGCGAGGATTTTGCGCTGGCCCTGCTGCTGATGGGCGTGCGCCCGCTGTGGGATGAAGGCTCGGCGCGGGTATCCGGCATCGACATCCTGCCGCTGGCGCTGCTGGACCGGCCGCGCGTGGACGTGACGCTGCGCATTTCCGGCCTGTTCCGTGACGCGTTCGAAAGCCAGATTGCGCTGTTCGACGCCGCCGTGCGCGCCATCGCCGCGCGCGATGAAGCTGCCGATTTCAACCCGCTGGCCGCCGCCGCGCGGGGGCTGGAGGGGCCGGACCTGCGCCGCGCCACCGCGCGCATCTACGGCAATGCGCCGGGTGATTACGGCGCGGGCGTGGCCCCGGTGCTGGAGCGTGGCGCATGGCAGGCGCAGGCCGAACTGGGCGATGCCTACCTTGCCGCCTCCGCCCACGCCTATGGCAGCGATCTGGACGGGGCCGCTGATGCCGCAGGCTTTGCCGCCCGCGTGGCGGCGGCGGATGTGTTTGTCCACACGCAGGACCACGCCGAGACCGACCTGCTCGACAGCCCCGACTACGCCGCACACGAGGGCGGGTTCGCCGCCGCCGCCGCCGGTCTGGGCGCGGCTCCGGCGCTGTATCATCTGGACACCTCGCGCCCCGATGCGCCGCGCGCGCGCCTGCTGGCCGAGGAAATCTCCCGCGTGGTGCGCGGCCGCGCCGCCAATCCGGTGTGGATCGCCGGGCAGATGCGCCACGGCTATCGGGGGGCATCCGAAATCGCCCGCAGTCTGGACAGTCTGCATGCCTTCGCGGCCACACTGCCGCAGCGTCTGGATGCGCAGTTCGACCTGTTGTTCGACGCCACTTTGGGCGACGCGGCGGTGGACCGGTTCCTGCGCACGGAAAACCCGGCAGCCCGCGCCGCCATGGCCGAACGGTTTCGCGATGCACTGGCCCG
>CAIPHQ010000240.1 GCA_903864895.1 uncultured Rhodospirillales bacterium | reverse complement strand
CGCAGATCACCGGCCCGATCATCGCCATTTCGCTGGTGCTGCTGTCGGTGTTTGTGCCGATCGGCTTCATCCCCGGCCTGAACGGGCAGTTGTTCCGGCAGTTTGCGGTGACCATCAGCGTGGCGATGGTGATCTCGGCCATCAACGCGCTGACGCTGTCGCCGGCGCTGTGCGGCATTTTCCTGCGCCATTCCGACAAGTCGCGCGGCGTGATGGGCCGCGTGCTGCGCGGCATCGACGGCGTGCGCGACGGGTATGCGTGGATTGTCCGCCGCCTGCTGCGGGTGGCAGTGCTGTCGGTGCTGGTGATTGCACTGGCCGGGGCCGGGATTTTCGGCCTGTCCAAGGTGGTGCCCACCGGCTTCCTGCCGGAAGAAGATCAGGGCGCGTTCTTCGTGGCGGTGCAGTTGCCCGACACCGCCTCGGTCACCCGCACCCGCGAGGTGGTGAAAACCGTCGAGGATATTCTGCACAGCCTGCCGCAGGTGCAGAACGTGCTGTCCATCGTCGGGTTCTCGCTGCTGGACGGCGGCAATCAGCCCAACGCTGCCTTCGTGGTGGCCCGCCTGAAGCCGTTTGCCGACCGCACGGCGGCCACCGACAAGGTGCAGGCGGTGATTGGCCGGGTGTTTGGCGCGGTGAGCCAGATTCGCACCGCCAACGTATTCCCGTTCAACCTGCCGCCGATCATCGGCCTGTCCACCTCGGGCGGGTTTGAATACCAGTTGCAGAATCTGGAAGGGCGCGACCCGGCCGAAATGGGCGGGGTGATGTTCGGGCTGGTCGGGGCCGCCAATCAGGACCCGATGCTGACCCGCGTGTTCTCGACCTTCAGCCCGACCACGCCGAGCCTGTTTCTGGACATCGACCGCGACAAGGCGCAGGCGCTGGGCGTGAGCGTGAACGACGTGTTCACCGCGTTGCAGGCCACGCTGGGTGGCTACTACGTGAACGATTTCAACCTGTTCGGCCGCACCTGGCAGGTGAATATCCAGGGTGAGGCCTACGACCGCGCCGATATTCCGGCGATCTGGAAAATCTTCGTGCGCAACAAGCAGGGCACTATGGTGCCGCTGCGCTCGATTGCCGACATCCGCATCGTCACCGGCCCGCAGACCATCAGCCGCTACAACAACTACCGCTCCATCACCGTCAACGGCGGACCCGCCCCGGGTGTGTCGTCGGGCGATGCGCTGGCCGAAATGGCCAAGCTGTCCTCGCAGGTGCTGCCCGCCGGGTTCGACTTTGAATGGACCGGCACCGCCTATCAGCAGATTCAGGCCAGCGGCCAGACCGGGGCCATTCTGGGTCTGGCGGTGCTGTTCGCCTATCTGTTTCTGGTGGCGCTGTATGAAAGCTGGACCATCCCGATTCCGGTGCTGCTGTCGGTGGCCATCGGCGTGCTGGGGTCGTTCACCGGCCTGTTGCTGCTTGGGCTGCCGCTGGATTTGTATGCCCAGATCGGCCTTGTGGTGCTGATTGCACTGGCGGCCAAGAACGGCATTCTGATCGTGGCCTTCGCCAAGGAGCAGCGTGAGGCCGGGCAGAGTATCCGCGACGCGGCAGCCATGGGTGCCCGCCTGCGGTTCCGCGCCGTGGTGATGACCTCCATCGCCTTCATCCTCGGCCTGATCCCGCTGGTGACCGCGCAGGGTGCCGCCATGCTCAGCCGCCGTGCGGTGGGCACGCCGGTGTTCGCGGGCATGCTGGCCGCCACCTGTATCGGTGTGTTTCTGATCCCGATGCTGTATGTGACGTTCCAGGGGCTGCGCGAACGCCTCAAGCGCGTCTTCTCGCGCCGCCCCGCCGCGCACTGAACTGCCTGCCCCCTTGGCGTTTGCGCCACATGCCGTAGATTGAGGCTATAAGCAGCCCGCCTGTCCGGAGAGAACGCCCCATGACCAAATTCGGTGTCGCCCAGAATGTCCGCCGGGTTGAGGATCCTCGCCTGTTGAAGGGCAACGGTTCCTATACCGACGACATCACGTTGCCCGGCACCACCTATGGTGTCGTGGTGCGCAGCCCGCACGCAGCGGCGCGTATCGTCTCGCTGGACACGGCGGAAGCCGCAACCATGCCGGGCGTGCTGGCGGTTTACACCTCGGCTGACCTGAATGCCGACGGCATCGGCGGCCTGCCTTGCGCGGTCAGCCTGAACAACCGCGACGGCTCCAGCCAATACACCCCGCCGCACCCGGTGCTGGCCGATGGCGCGGTGCGCCATGTTGGTGAGCCGGTGGCGTTCGTGGTCGCCACCTCCACCAAGGCGGCGCGTGACGCCGCCGAGGCGATTTTGGTGGACTACGACGTGCTGCCCTCGATCACCGATCTGGGCGCCGCGATGGAAGCCGGCGCCGCGCAGGTGTGGGACGCGGCCAAGAGCAACGTCGTGTTCGACTGGGAAATCGGCCAGAAGGACGCCACCGACGCGCTGTTCGCCACCGCCAAGCACGTCACCCGCCTGACCGTGATCAACAACCGCATTGTGGTCGCGTCGATGGAAGCGCGCGCGGCGCTGGCGGAATATGACGCCGAGACCGGCCGCTTCACGCTGCGCACCAACACGCAGGGCGGCTGGCTGCTGAAGGACCTGATGTCGTCCGCGGTGTTCAAGCTGCCGCCGGAGAATTTCCGCATCATCACGCCGGACGTGGGCGGCGGCTTCGGCATGAAGATCTTCCTGTACGCCGAGCAGGTGCTGACCTGCTACGCCGCCCGCAAGCTGGGCGTGCCGGTGAAATGGACCTCGGAGCGGTCGGAAGCCTTCCTGTCCGACACGCATGGCCGTGACAACATCACGCTGGGTGAAGTGGCGGTTGACGCCGACAACAAGCTGATCGCGCTGCGCACCCGCAACGTGGCGAACATGGGTGCCTATCTGTCCACCTTCGCGCCCTACATTCCCACCATGGCGGGCACCGGCGTGCTGGCCAGCGTGTACGGGTTCAAGGCGGTCTATGCCAACGTGATCGGCGTGTTCACCAACACGGTGCCGGTGGACGCCTATCGCGGCGCCGGGCGGCCGGAATCCAACTATCTGGTGGAGCGCCTGATCGACGCCGCCGCCGCCGAACTCGGCATCGACCGGGTGCAGTTCCGCCGTGACAACATGGTCACCCCGGCGCAGATGCCGCACAAGACCCCGGTGGGCAAGCTGTACGATAGCGGCGATTTCCGCGTTGTGCTGGATTCGGCCGTGAAGACCATGGATTGGGCCGGTTTCGCCGCCCGCCGTGCGGCCTCGGCCGCCAAGGGCAAACGCCGTGGCATCGGCCTTGCCTATTATCTGGAAGCCACCGGCGGCGCGCCGACCGAGCGGGCGGAAATCCAGTTCACCGAAGACGGGTTTGTCGATGTGTTTGTCGGCACCCAGTCCACCGGACAGGGCCACGAAACCGCCTATGTGCAGTTGACCGTGAACGAGCTTGGCGTGCCGGGTGAGAAGGTGCGGGTGAAGCAGGGCGACACCGACCGCATCCCGACCGGCGGTGGCACCGGCGGTGCGCGCAGCCTGTATTCGGAAGGCCAGGCGATCCTGCTGACTGCCAACACGGTCATCGAGAAGGGCAAGAAAGCTGCCTCGGAAGCGCTGGAAGCCGCCCCGGCGGACATCGTGTTCGAGAACGGCACCTTCTCGATCATCGGCACCGACCGCGGCATGGACATCATGACGCTCGCCGCCACCCAAATGGCCCGCGCCGCCAAGGGCGACGATGTGACCACGCTGGATGCCGCCGAGATTGCCAATATCGACGCGCACACCTTCCCGAACGGCTGCCACATCGCCGAGGTGGAAATCGACCCGGATACCGGCGTGGTGGACGTGGTGCGCTACTCGGTCACCGACGACGTGGGCAAGGCGGTCAATCCGCTGATCGTGCGCGGGCAGGTGCATGGCGGCGTGGCGCAGGGCCTCGGGCAGGCACTGCTGGAAAACACCGCCTTCGACCCGGAGTCGGGCCAGCTTCTGTCCGGCAGCTTCATGGACTATGCGCTGCCGCGCGCCGACGACTTCCCCGACATCGAAGTGGACCTGATCGAGGTGCCCTGCGCCTCGAACCCGCTGGGCGTGAAGGGGGCCGGTGAGGCCGGGGCCGTGGGCAGCCCGCCTGCGCTGATCAACGCCATTGTGGATGCGCTGCGCGGTGACGGCGTGTCGCATATCGACATGCCCGCCACGCCCGAGAAGGTGTGGCAGGCGTTGGCGCTGGCCAAGGCCGCCTGATCGCACAAAACCGTGGATGGGCCGCCGCGCGATGCTATCGCGGCGGATAGCTGCTAGGGTCCGGGCGTTGCGGGTGATGAACCTGCAACGCCCGGAGTCATTTTCATGACCGCAGAATCAAAAACTGAAGACGGCGACGTGCTGGAGCAGATCGGGCAATTGCGCGCGCAGGTGGAAACGCTGCTGCGCGAACGGGTGACACCGTTCGTGGAGGAGGCCGCAGCACAGGCCGAGGAGATCGCAGGCCAGCAGACCGAAGCGCTGGCCGGGCATATCCGCGCGCAGCCCATCGTCTCGGTGCTAATTGCCGCAGGCGTGGGATATCTGCTCGGCCGCTTGTCGCGCTGATCCCATGCGCGCCACCAAGCTGGCCCAACTGGCCGT
>CAIPHQ010000239.1 GCA_903864895.1 uncultured Rhodospirillales bacterium | reverse complement strand
GAATTCAGGAGCGAGAACAACAACCAGAGCAACTTCACCGGCACCAAGGTTGTGGCCTTCGCCTCCTCGGGCGACGTGGCAGGCACCGAGTTTCCGGCCGTGCTGGCCAACGTGATTGCCGTGGGCGGCACCACCATCAACCGTGATGCGAGCGGCAACTACACCAGCCAGACCTCGTGGGGCAGCAGCGGCGGCGGCCGGAGCGCCTATATCGCCCGCCCGAGCTTCCAGAGTGCGGTGTCCAGCGTGGCGGGCACCCAGCGCGCCACGCCGGACATGGCGCTGGCTGCGGACCCGGCTTCGGGCATGTGGGTGTACAACACCACCCCGTATAACGGTGCGGTGCTGAACTGGTCGGTCTGGGGCGGCACCAGCCTTGCCAGCCCGCTGGCGGCAGCGCTGGTGAATGCGGCGGGCGGCTTCGCCAGCTCGGCCAGCACGGAACTGACCAAGATTTACGGCAATCTGGGCAAGGCCGCCGCCTTCACCGACATCGCGGGCGGCGCCTGCGGCAACCTGCAGGCGGGCCAGAGCCTAACCGGCTTCGACCTTTGCA
This sequence comes from uncultured Rhodospirillales bacterium, assembly GCA_903864895.1. Taxonomy (GTDB): domain Bacteria; phylum Pseudomonadota; class Alphaproteobacteria; order Acetobacterales; family Acetobacteraceae; genus CAIPHQ01. The sequence continues at coordinate 8,013 of CAIPHQ010000239.1, read as the reverse complement.
CCGGCGTGGGTGCCCCCACCGGCACCAGCGGGCTGTAAGCGAGGGAGTGTGGCACAGCACCGGCTCCGCCAGACCCGGCTTTTGACGTTCTCAACGGCGCCGCAAGGCGCCGTTGCTGCGTTTGCGGCCGGTTTGCGCCACGCGGTGTGCCGGGGGCCTGACACCGAGGCTCAGGAAATGAAACCAAGTGTCGCCACGCGCCGTATTTACCCCAGACCTGATGCATTTTTGTAAATCTGGGAATACGATACCGTCCGCGAGATATCTTCCGGGCGGCGAAGCCAATGAAAAATAGTTCAGTGCAAAATGACGCGAATGTGGATATTCAGCAGATCTCGTTGCGGCTGAATGAACTGGCGGTTGAGGTCAAGACGTTGCGGGAGGGTTATGCATTGCTGGATGAGCGCTATACCAAGACCCTCTCGTCGCTGGAATCGCTGACATTGAACGCCCGCGATGCCGCGCTGCGGGCGCTGGCATCGGCCAAGCAGGCATCTGCTGCGGCCAGCAGTGCAGCAAATGCCGCACGCAGTGCCGCCGAGCACAACATTGCCGAAGCGGCCGAGGCGGCTGCACTGGCCGCCGCCAATTCGGCGCAGGCTGCCGCCGAAGCCGCTGCGGCTGCCGCGGCGGCTGCCGCTGCCGCAGCCAATGCCGCCGCCGCCCATGCGGAAACCGCGTCGCTGCAGACCTCGGCCCAGGCTGCCGAGGCGATGCAGAAGGCAGTGGATGCCGCTGCGGATGCGGGGCGCATGGCCGCGCAGGCGGCAGAGTTCGTGCAGTCGATGAACCGCAAATAATGCCGGCCGCGACGATCCCGCCCGAAATTCCGCCCATAGACGACATTCGCGCCCGCCTGGCCGCGCTGGAACGCGACATTGCCGATGTGCGGCGGCAATGGGTGATCGACCGCGAGCTTCAAACCCGGCTGGATATGGAGGTTCTGGCCAAAGCGCGGCTGATGGCGCTGGGCGAGATGTCGGAAAATGTGGTGCATGAGTTGCGCCAGCCTTTGGCTGTGGTGTCGATGGCGGCGCAGAACCTGTTGCTGCGCGGCGCGGAGGCTGAGCCGTCGTTCATACAGGCGCGGCTGGACCGGATTATAGCCGCGGTGGACCGCGCCTCGAAGATGATCGACGAATTGCGCCGCTTCGCGCTCCATCGCGGTGATGCGGCCGAGATGCAGCCGGTTGTGCTGGCAACCGCAGTCGGCAATGTGATGTTCATGCTGGAGCCGATGCTGCGGCACAACGGCATCGGCCTGAATATCGATCTGCCATTCGGGCCAGACTTGCAGGTGATGGCCTATCCGGTGGCGCTGGAACAGGTGCTGACCAACCTGTTCCTGAACGCGCGCGATGCCATCAACGACACCGGCAAGGCGGGCCTGCGCCAGATTACCGTCTCGGCGCAGTGCAGCCAGCAGGCGGGCAAGGTGGATGTGCTGGTCAGCGACAGTGGCACCGGCATCCCGCCGCATGTGCTGGGCAAGCTGTTCGAACCCTTCCTGACCACCAAGGGGCCGGATCGCGGCACCGGGCTTGGCCTGCCGCTGTGCCGGCGGCTGATCCACGCCATGGACGGCACGATCATGGGCAGTAATACCGCCACGGGCGCGGTGTTCACCATTACCCTGCATGCTGTGCCCTTGCCCGGGGACGCCCGGCAGCCCTGCCTGTAGCGCGCTGTTGCGGGCGCGGCAGGCGTTCTAAATTTGTTACCGGAAGGAGCGCTTCAGCGTTGCAATGGGCTAGCGAAAGGATTACAAATCGGCACAAGGTCAGCGTTTGGAGATTGAGCATTCTGACAAACGTCAAGAAACTCAAGGTTCTTGCTATCGGCGGGTTGTCCGCCGCAGCGATTTTGGCGCTGGCCGCGCCACAGGCAAAGGCAGGCCCGGTGCCCAGCGGCTGGTCGTGCAGTGGCAATTGCGGCACCGATGGCGCGGATGGCGTGGTGGCGCTGTCGCCCAGCGGCAACGCCTCCTACGAATACATCAGCACTAACGGCGGCGGCGTCGGCGTGGGCGGGATTTCCAGCGTCGGCGGCACCAACGGCTCGTTGCTGTCCACCCCGGTGTTCACCGCCAATGCCGGTGACCCGCTGAAGTTCTTCTTTAACTTCGTCACGTCGGACGGCGCCGGATTCTCAGACTACGCCTGGGCGGCGTTGTACAAGTCCGACAATACGCTGGTGGATTACATGTTCACCGCGCGCACCCAGCCGAGCGGCGATACATCTCCGGGCTTCGGGCTGCCGGCCAACGGCGCCACGCTGATCCCGGCGACGTCCGGTATCATCGGCGGCGGCCCGTCCTGGTCGGTGCTCGGCGGTTCGAGCGGGGGTTGCTACAGTGCGGGCTGCGGCTACACCGGCTGGATCCAGTCGCAATACGAAATCGCCGCATCGGGCGATTATTACCTGAGCTTCGGCACCATCAACTGGCTCGACCAAGCCTTCGACACGGGTCTGGCGATTGACAACGTCACCATCAAAAACGTGGAAGTGCCGCAAGATACGCCGGAACCCGCCACGATGGCGCTGGTGGCCGCCGGTCTGGCCGGGCTGGGCGTGGTGCGCCGCCGCCGCCGCGCCGCCTGAACACGGCTAGCTGTCTGGTTGTTGCAACGGCGCCGCAAGGCGCCGTTGTTGATTCTGCGGCAGGCGAATCACCCGGCCCCGGCGATACGGTTTGGCAAAGCCGACATGCCGGGCGGAAAATCGCGGCGGGTGCGAAAAACTCGGTCCTAACTGTCTGATTCGGCGCAGTTCATGCTGCTCCGGCAGCCCTTGCGCTGGCCGGTGCCCCTGCTACACGCTGCCCGGTGTTGCTTACGGGAGAAAAGTCGATGCAGTCGCATGCGCGCGTGGTGGTTGTCGGCGGCGGCGTCGTCGGCTGTTCGATTCTGTATCACCTCACCGAAGCGGGCTGGGCCGATGCGGTGCTGCTGGAGCGGGATGAACTCACCGCCGGGTCCACATGGCACGCAGCGGGTCTGCTGCCGCTGTTCAACATGTCCTACGCGGGCGGGTTGCTGCACCGCTACTCCATCGACCTGTATGCCCGCCTGTCCGCCGAGTGGGACCGCGATGTGGGGCTGCGCCGGGTGGGCAATCTGCGCATGGCGCGCACCCGCGACCGCATGGACGAGTTCCAGACCTACGCCACCACGGCGGATTCCATCGGCACGCCACACGAATGGTGGTCGCCCGAAGACATCAAGCGCCGCTTTCCGCTGGTGAATATCGAGGGGCTGAAGGGCGCGCTGTACCACCCGACCGACGGCTACATCAACCCCGCCGACATCACGCTGTTGCTGGCCGATGCCGCGCGCAAGAACGGCGCGGTGATCCATCGCCAGACCGAAGTGACCGGCTTCACGCAGTTGCCCGGCGGCGAGTGGAAAGTCTCCACCGGCAAGGGCGACATCATTTGCGACGTGGTGGTGACCGCCACCGGCAACCACGCGCTCGCCACGCTGGCCAAGGTGGGCGTGACCATTCCGGTGATCCCGGTCGAACATCAATACATCGTGACCGATGAGATCCCCGAGATTGTGGAGTGGCGCCGCGCGGGCAACCCCGAGCACCCGATTCTGCGTGACGCGGATGCACGCTGGTATATGCGCGAGGAGCGCGGCGGGCTGATTCTCGGCCCGTATGAAAAGGGTGCCCCGGCCTGGGGTGCCTATGGCGTGCCGCCGGGCTTCAAGGCCGAGTTGCTGCCGCCCGACCTCGACCGGCTGGAATGGCATATCGAGGAAGCCTTCCACCGCATGCCCTGCTTCGAGAAGGGCGGTGTGAAGACGGTCTATAACGGCCCGATCAGCTACACGCCGGATGGCAACCCGCTGGTTGGCCCCGCCCCCGGTCTGCGCGGCTTCTACATGGCCGAGGGCTTCAGCTTCGGCATCACGGCGGCAGGTGGTGCCGGCAAATATTTGACCCAGATGATCATCGAGGGCGAGGCGGAAATCGACACGCTGGCCATCGACCCGCGCCGCTTCGGGGCCTATGGCACGCGGCCCTACACCATCGCCAAGAACGAGGAAGCCTATAGCCACGTCTTCGTGCTGCACTACCCGGACGAAGAGCGCCCGGCCGCCCGCCCGCTGCGCACCGCGCCGAGTTATGACCGGCTGAAGGCGCGCGGCGCGGTCTTCGGCCAGCGGTTTGGCTGGGAGCGGCCGAACTTTTACGGACCGGGCGGCGACTTCAAGGAGCAGTGGAGCTTCCGGCGCGGCAATTGGTGGCCGTATGTGAAGGCCGAGGCCGAAGCCATCCGCCAAAATGTGGGGCTGATCGAGGCCAGCACGTTCGCGAAATATCAGGCCACCGGGCCGGGCGTGAACGCGTGGATGGAAGGGCTGATCGCCAACCGCCTGCCGGTGAAGGACGGGCGCATCCAACTGACCCACGCGCTGACCAAAAACGGCGGCACGCGCAGCGAATTCACCATCATGCGCGACGGGCCAGAGAGCCTGTACATCGTCGGCGCCGGGGCGGCGGAGACCTATGACTGGGATTACCTGACCCGGATGCTACCCGCCGATCGCTCGGTGCACCTGGAAAAGAAGACCAACAGCATTGGCGTGTTCGTGGTGGCCGGGCCGAATGCGGGCAAGGTGCTGGCCCCGCTGGTGGACCGGCTGAACCTTGGCAACAAGGCGTTCCCGTTCCTGTCCGGGCAGCACGCCACGGTGGGCATGGCCCCGGTGAGGCTGATGCGGGTGAATTATGTGGGCGAACTCGGCTGGGAAATTCACCACCCGATCGAGTATCAGAACCACATCTTCGACGCGCTGGAAGCAGCGGGCGCGCCGTTCGGCATGAAGCTGGTGGGCATCCGCGCGATGAACTGGCTGCGGCTGGAGAAAAGCTATCGCGGCTGGGGCACGGAACTGTCGAAGGAAGTGTCCGCGTGGGAGTCCGGGCTGGACCGCTTCATCCGGCTGGACAAGAACGCCGATTTCATCGGCCGTGCCGCGCTGGAGCAGCAGAAAGCCGAGGGCAGCCTGCGCTGGAAGCTGGTGACGCTGCTGATCGACGGGCCGGATGATGCCGACCCGTGGGGCGTGGAATCGGTGTGGTCCGGCGGCAAGGCCATCGGGCGGCTGACCGGCGGCGGCTACTCGGTGGTGTTCGGCAAACAGATTGCGATGGGCTTCGTGCGGCCCGAGTTTGCCGAGGTGGGCAGCAAGGTGCAGGTGAAGATGCTGGACACGCTGTATCCGGCGGATGTGGTGGTTGACAGCCCGTACGACACCGATGCGGCGCGCGCGCGGGTGAACGTGGAATGACGAAAGCCTTGGCGGTCAGGCAATGTCTGACCGCCAATTAACCTTCCGGTCAGCGGCGGGAGAATCCCCCCGGCGCTAAGTGCCTGTCAGCACTGCCGGAGGCATTCTTCATGTGCCGTGACAACACGCCGTTCCTGACCTTTGAAACACTGCTGAATGACCCGCTGACCCGCATGGTGATGGCGGCGGATCAGGTGACAGTGGCCGAATTGGTCGAGGTGTTGCAGATCGCGCGCGGCAACGTGGCCGCGCGCGAACATGCCGCCATCAGCCGTGCGCTTGCAGCGCCTTGCGCCACGAGTGCTCGGGCTTGAACCCAAGCATCTCGCGCGCCTTCACATTGCTCAGCAGGGTTTCGTATTCGCCCAGCCCGCGCGTGACCGGCACGTTCGGGTAGAACCGGCGCAGCAACTCGGCGGTGGGCAGATCCGACGAGCAATCATCCTGTGCGGCGTTGAATACCTGATAGCCGAGGCCATCGGTCTCGATGGCTTTCAGGCACAACTGCCCCAGATCGCGCGCGTCGATATAGCTCCACATGATGCGCTTGCGGCCTTCCGGGTTTTTGAAGAATTCCGGGAAGTTGGCGTATTCGTGCGGCTCGATCACGTTGCCGATGCGGATGGCGTAGATGTCCGCGCCGGTGCGGGTGGCGAAGCTTTTGGCCGTGGCTTCGTTGCAAATCTTGGACAGGGCGTAGCTGTCCGGCGGGTCCACCGGGTATTCCTCATCCAGCGGCAGATACACCGGGTCGCGCGGTTCGTAGTTGAACACGATGCCGAACGTGGTCTCGGACGAGGCGATGATGATCTTCTTGATGCCGAGTTTCACGGCGGCTTCGATGACGTTGTAGGTGCCCATCGTGTTGATGCGGAACACCTCGTTGTCCGGCGTGATCATGATGCGCGGAATGGCCGCGAAATGGACCAGCGCATCCACCGGGTGCGGGCGCAAGGACGGGTCGAACTCGCGCAGGCCCATATAGGACGACAGCGCGTTGAACACCTGCCCGCTGTCGGTGATGTCGGTGATCAGCGTGCGAACGGCGGGGTTGTCGAGCGGCTTGGTGTCGAGGTTCAGCACCTGACAGCCGTGCTCGACGAGGTATTGCACCACATGGCGGCCAGCCTTGCCGCTGCCGCCGGTGAACATCACGCGCTTCATTCAATCTACTCCCTAAGCTCCGGGGCGGAGATAGCGGCTTGGCGCGGGATGGCAAGCGCGCACTCTGGCATTGCGCCGCGTTCCGTGGTTCGGTCCGCCGCCAGCGGAGGGCTTGATGCGGGTTGAATTCTTCACCGGCGAGGCGATGCGCGTGCATCTGCCCGCCCTGTCACGGCTGCGCATGGCGGTGTTCCGCGACTGGCCGTATCTGTACGACGGCTCGTGGGACAATGAGGCCAACTATCTGGCCGAATTCGCCGCCTGCCCGCGCGCGGGGCTGGCGGTGGCGTTCGATGGGGACGAGGCCGTGGGCTGCTCCTCCTGCCTGCCGCTCGCCGATGAGGATGCGAGCCTGACCGGCCCGTTCGTGGCGCGCGGCTGGAACCGGCAGGACTTCTTCTATTTCGGCGAGTCGGTGCTGCTGCCGCAGTATCGCGGGCAAGGCATCGGCGTGCGGTTTTTTGAACTGCGGGAGGCGCATGCGCTGGCCAGTTCCAGCGCGCAGTTCGCCGCGTTCTGCGCGGTGCAGCGCCCGGCGGACCACAAGCTGCGCCCGGCGGGCGCGGTGCCGCTGGACGCGTTCTGGCGCAAGCGCGGTTTCACCGCCTACCCCGAACTGGTGTGCCGCTTCGACTGGAAGCAGGTGGACGGGCCGGACCGCGTGCTGAACACGCTGGCGTTCTGGCTGAAATCGCTGCGCGGGGCACCGTTGCCATGACCGCGCTGCGCCTCGGCCTGCTGCAATGGCAAATCCGCCGCACGCGCGGTGTGGACGCATGGGCGGCGCGGTTGCACGCCGAGGTGGCCGAAGCCGTGCGCCACGGCGCGCACTTGCTGGTGCTGCCGGAATACGCGCCGCTGGAACTGGCGGCTGGCGACGCGCCGGATGTGCAGGCCGAGTTGCGCCGCGCCGTCGCCGCCTCCCCCGCCGCACTTGCGGCGGCGCAGGCGGTGGCGCGGGCGCATGGCGTGTGGCTGGTCCCCGGCACGCTGCCGTTCGGCATGGGCGGGCGCGTGGTCAATCGCGCACCGCTGATCGGCCCGGACGGGCGCGTGGCGTTTCAGGACAAGCACGTGATGACCCGCTTTGAGGCCGAGCAATGGGCGGTGCAGCCCGGCCAGCCGCCAGCGGTGTTTGATACGCCGTGGGGCCGCATTGGCATCGCCATCTGCTTTGACTCGGAGTTTCCCGCTCTGGTCCGCGCGCAGGTGGAAGCCGGGGCGTGGCTGGTGGTGGTGCCCACCTGCACCGACACGCTGCACGGCTTCAACCGCGTGCGCATCGCCTGCGCCGCACGGGCCATGGAAAACCAGTGTTTTGTCGGCATGGCGCCCACGGTGGGCGATGCGCCGTGGTGCGGTGCCCTGGACGGCAACCGGGGCTATGCCGCCGTGTTCGGCCCGGTGGATCGCGGCTTCCCGGAAGACGGCGTGCTGGCGCGCGGTGCGCTGGACGCGGCGCAATGGGTGTTCTGCGATCTGGATCCGGCGCGGATTGCGGCGGTGCGCGCGGACGGCGCGGTCCATAACCACAGATCCTGGCCCCCTG
>CAIPHQ010000238.1 GCA_903864895.1 uncultured Rhodospirillales bacterium | reverse complement strand
GTCTGGATGCGCAGTTCGACCTGTTGTTCGACGCCACTTTGGGCGACGCGGCGGTGGACCGGTTCCTGCGCACGGAAAACCCGGCAGCCCGCGCCGCCATGGCCGAACGGTTTCGCGATGCGCTGGCCCGCGGCCTGTGGCGCAGCCGGCGCAACTCGGTGGCTGAAAGGCTGGCCGCATGAGCGTGATCCAACCGAGGGGCTGGTGCCCGACCCTGTTCGCGCCGATGCAATCCGGCGACGGACTGCTGGCCCGAATCCGCCCGCCCGGCTGCATCCTGACCGCCGCGCAGGCCCGTGCAGTGGCGGCAGCCGCCGCAACCTTCGGCAACGGCATCGTCGATCTGGGCAACCGTGCGTCCGTGCAGGTGCGCGGCCTGCGCGTGGACACGCTGGCGGCGTTCACCGCCGCGATGCTGGACGCCGGTCTGGCCCTGCCGGACCCGGCGGCCGAGGCGCGGCGCGCGGTGATCGCCCCGGTGCTGGCCGGGGATGACCCCTCAGCCAGCCGCCACGGCGCGGCGGTGGCGCAGCAGGTCGCCGATATGCTGGCGGGTGAGACGGCGCTGGCGCCGCTGCCGGGCAAATTCGGCTGTCTGGCCGATGCGGGCGGCGTGCTGCCGTTGGGCGGCATCGCCGCCGATGTGCGGGTGATGCTGGACGGCGAGTCTTGTCGCGTGGCGCTGGACGGGTCATGGCTGGCAGCCGCCTGCGCGCCGCAGGACGCCGCCGCCGTGGTGCGTGCGCTGCTGCTGGCGTTTCTGGCGCTGGCCCCCGATTGCCCCGCCCCGCCGCGCCGGATGCGCAATCTGGTTGCGGACATCGGCGCGCAGGCGGTGTTCACGCAGGCCGGTCTGGCAGCAGAACCTGCCGCCGCGCTGGCCGCGCCGGACAGCACGGTGGGCTGGGTGGCGTATTCTGGGGCCGGCGGCACCTTCCTCGCCGCCCCGCCTTTCGGCTCGCTGCACGCCACCACGCTGGCGGCACTTGCCGATCTGTCCGAACGCACAGCCGACGGCCTGTTGCGCGTAACCCCGTTCCGCGCGCTGGCCCTGTGCGGTGCGGGCGATCCTGCCACGCTGGCCGATGCCGTGGCCGCCCTCGGCCTGCTCAGCGGCCCCGCCGACCCGCGCGGCCGCGTTGCCGCGTGCCCCGGTGCGCCCGCCTGTGGTGCAGCCGGGGCCGCCACCCGCGCCGACGCGGCGCTGCTGGCGCAATCGGGGTTTTCGGGCACGCTGCATGTGTCGGGTTGCGCCAAGGGCTGCGCCCATCCCGAACCGGCCGGCTTTGTGTTGACCGCCGAAGCCGGGGGCTACGCCCTGATCCGCCATGGCCGCGCCGGAGACCCGCCCGTGCTCCGTGGCCTGAGCCTGCCGCAAGCCGCCGCCCTTCTTCGCGAAAGCCAGACCGCGTGATCTCCCGTTTCGACTACATCCGCGATGGCGCCGCCATCTACGAAAAATCCTTCGCCATCATCCGTGCGGAGGCCGATCTGTCCGGTCTGCCGCCCGAGGAAGCCCGCGTGGCGGTGCGGGTGATCCATGCCAGCGGCATGGTCGAGATTGCGCGCGATCTGCGCTTCGGCCCCGGCTTCGCCGCCGCCGCGCGCGCGGCGCTGCTGGCGGGCAAGCCGGTGTTGTGCGATTCGCAGATGGTGGCGCATGGCATCACCCGCGCGCGCCTGCCCGCCGGCAATGCAGTGATCTGCACCCTGTCCGACCCCGAGGTTCCCGCCCTGGCCCGCGCCATCGGCAACACCCGCTCCGCCGCCGCGCTGGATTTGTGGGCGGAGCGGATGGCGGGCGCGGTCGTGGCCATCGGCAATGCGCCCACCGCGCTGTTTCGCCTGCTGGAACTGCTGGACGCAGGCGCGCCGCCACCCGCCGCCATCATCGGCATGCCGGTCGGCTTTGTGGGAGCCGCCGAATCCAAGCAGGCGCTGGCCGAGGATGGCCGCGTGCCGTGGCTGATCGTGCAGGGCCGCAAGGGCGGCAGCGCCATGGCGGTCGCCGCCGTGAACGCGCTTGCCAGTGAGGTTGAGTGATGGCCCTGACGTCCGGGACGGGCACATTGTTCACCGTCGGCCTCGGCCCCGGCGACCCCGAGTTGATGACGCTGAAAGCCGCCCGCATCGTCGGCAGCGCCCCGGTGATCGCCTATTTCGCCAAGCGCGGCCGCGCCGGGCATGCGCGCAGCATCGTCGAAGGCCATCTGCGTGCGGCGGTGATCGAGGAGCGGATGGAATATCCGTTCACCACCGAAGTGGCGCTGGAAGACCCGCGCTACGCCGCCGAGATCGGCACATTCTACGAAGCCTGCGCCGCCCGCCTCGCCGCGCGGCTCGATGCCGGGCAGGACGTGGCGCTGTTGTGTGAGGGCGATCCGTTCTTCTACGGCTCCGCAATGTATCTGTTCGACCGCCTGTCCGGTGAGTACCCCAGCGAGGTGGTGCCCGGCGTATCGGGCATGAGCGGGTGCTGGACACAGGCGCGCACGCCGATCACGCATGGCGACGATGTGCTGACCGTGCTGCCCGGCACACTGGATGAGGACGCGCTGGCCGCAAGGCTGACTGGCTGCGACGCCGCCGTAATCATGAAAGTCGGCCGCAACCTGCCGAAAATCCGCGCGGCGCTGGAGCGCGCCGGGGTGGCAGGCCGCGCGATCTATGTCGAGCGCGGCACCATGCCGGGTGAGCGTGTGGTGAAACTCGCCGAACTGGACAGCGCGCCCGCGCCGTATTTTTCCATCGTGCTGGTCCCCGGAAGGCAGCGCACAAGATGAGAGGGCGCTTGGTGGTGGTGGGCCTCGGCCCCGGGGCGGATGCGTTGCAGACCCCGCAGGCGGCAGCCGCGCTGGCCGCGGCCACCGACCTGCTGGGCTACAGCACCTACCTGGACCGCGTGCCGGTGCGCGGCGGCCAGACCCGCCATGCGTCTGACAACCGCGAGGAAATCGCCCGCGCCCGGCACGCGCTGGCGCTGGCGGCGTCGGGGCGGGACGTGGCGATGGTGTCCTCGGGCGATCCCGGCGTCTTCGCCATGGCCAGCGCAGTGTTCGAAGCCATCGAACACGGTGAGGCGGCGTGGTGCGGGCTGGATGTGCAGGTCATCCCCGGCATTTCCGCCATGTTCGCCGCCGCCGCGCGCATCGGCGCGCCGCTGGGGCATGATTTCTGCGCCATTTCGCTGTCTGACAACCTCAAGCCGTGGGAGACGGTGCTGCGCCGCCTGCGCGCCGCCGCCGAGGCCGGGTTTGTCATCGCGCTCTACAACCCCGCGTCGCGCGCCCGTCCGTGGCAACTGGCAGCGGCACTGGAAGCCCTGCGCGGCGTGGTGCCCGGCGAGACCCCGGTGATCTTCGCCACCGCGATCAGCCGTGCCGACGAGCGCATCGACATCGCCCCGCTGGCCACCGCCGATGCGGGCCGCGCCGACATGCGAACGCTGGTGATGATCGGCACCGCCGCCACCCGCGCCATCACGCGCCCGGATGGTGGCGTGTGGCTTTATACCCCGCGGGGCGAAGCGGCATGACGGCGCGCCAGCCATGCCAGTGCTGCCGCTGCATCCGGCGCCGTCTCGGCCTCCGGCGCTTGCGGGCGCGCCACCATGACCACCGGCAGGTTCCGCTGCCGCGCGGCCTCCAGCTTGGCGTCGGTCGCGCCGCCGCCGGAGTTCTTGGTCACGATCACCTCGATGCGCTCGGATTGCAGCAGGGCAAGTTCATCGTCCAGCATGAACGGGCCGCGCGCGGCGATGAAGCGAGCCTGCGGCAGCGCCACGCTTGGCGGTTCGATGGAGCGGATCAGGTAGTCATGCCACGGCGCGGCGGTGAACGGGGCCAGATCCTTCTGGCCGATGGTCAGCAGCACGCGGCGCGGCACCGGCCCCAGTGCGGCGGCGGCGTCCGCCATGCCGGGCACCATGGTCCAGTGGTCTCCCGGCCCCGGCACCCAAGCCGGGCGCAGCACCACGAGCAGGGGCACGCCGGTTTGCTGCGCCGCTGCCACGGCGTGGGCGGTCATCTGGGCGGCGAACGGGTGCGTGGCGTCGATCAGCGCGTCGATGGCGTGATCGCGCAGATAGGCTGCCAGACCTTCAATGCCGCCGAACCCGCCGGTGCGGGTGGGAATGGCCTGCGCCAGCGGGCGTTGCGTGCGCCCGGCAAAACTCAGCGTGGCATCGAACCGCGCATCGCCCGCCAGCGCCCGGCCCAATTCGGTCGCTTCGGTGGTGCCGCCGAGAATCAGCAGTTTCATGGTGTGCAAAAGGTCCGTCGATGAGCGAGCGCTGGCTGTCCATCCTGGGAATCGGCGAGGACGGTGTCGAGGGGCTTGCCCCCGCCGCCCGCGCGCTGATCGAAAGCGCCGAGCTTGTCGTGGGCGGCGCGCGGCATCTGGCGCTGGCCGCCCCGCTGATCCGGGGTGAAACGCTGGTGTGGGCCTCACCGATCCACAAGACCGTGCGCGCCATCACGGCCCTTCGCGGCAAACAGGTGGCGGTGCTGGCCTCGGGCGATCCGTACATGCACGGCATCGGCGCCACGCTGGCCACGCTGGTCGAACCCAATGAGATTTTCACGCTGCCGGTGCCCTCGGCCTACTCGCTCGCCGCCGCGCGGCTGGGCTGGGCGATGCAGGATGTCACCACCCATTCGCTGTGCGGCCACGACCCGGCGACGCTGCTGCCGCATCTGCACCCGCGCCGCCGTCTGATGGTGTTTTCGGCGGATGAGACCACGCCCGGCGTCGTCTGCGGCCTGTTGACCAAGCGTGGCTTCGGGCGCTCGGCAGTGCATGTGCTGGAAGCCTTGGGCGGCCCGCGCGAGCGCATCCGCACCGTGCGCGCCGACGCCGGGCCGCCCGCCGATGTGCAGCCGCTGAACATGCTGGCGATCCAGTTGGAAGCGGCACCGGGAGCGGCGGTCATTCCGCTGGCGCGCGGCCTGCCGGACGCGATGTTCGAGCATGACGGCCAGATGACCAAGGCGGAAATCCGCGCCGTGACGCTGGCCGCCCTTGCCCCCGGCGTGGGGGAGACGCTGTGGGATATCGGCTGCGGCTCAGGCTCCATCGCCATTGAATGGCTGCTGTGCCACCCGGCCAACCGCGCCATCGGCATCGAACCGGTGCCCGAGCGCGCGGCGCGGGCGGCGCGCAATGCGCTGGCACTCGGCGTGCCACGGCTGGAAATCGTGCCGCGTGAGGCCCCGGCGGCGCTGTCTGGCCTGCCGGTGCCCGACAAGGTGTTCATCGGCGGCGGCGCCCGCGACCCGGGCGTGGTGGAGGCGTGCTGTGCCGCGCTGCCCCCCGGCGGGCGGATGGTGATCAACGCGGTAACCATCGAAACCGAGGCGCTGCTGTACACGCTGCATGCCCGGCGTGGCGGCACGCTGATCCGCCTGTCGGTGGACCGGCTGGATACGGTCGGCACGCTGCACGGCTTCCGCAAGTCGATGACCATCACCCAATGGGCGGCGGTGAAGCCGTGAGCGTCGTCGCAGGCATCGGTTGCCGCGCGGGCACGCCGTCCGAGGCGATCATCGCCGTGGTGCGCGATGCCTGCGCGCGCGCCGGCCGCGACCCGGCTACCCTCGCCGCGCCAGCGTTCAAGGCGGCGGAGGCCGGGTTGGTGCAGGCGGCGCAGCGGCTTGGCATGACCCTGCACTGGGTCAGCGGCGCCGATTTGGCTGCCGCGCAACCAAGCTGCGTCACGCTGTCCGCCGCAGCCGGGCGTGCAACCGGAGTTGCATCGGTGGCCGAAGGCTGCGCGCTGGCTGCCGCCGGGCCGCATGCCACGCTGCTGCTGCCCCGCATCGCCCATGCCGCCGCCACCTGCGCGCTGGCGGAGAGCCGCGCATGACCGTGCATTTCATCGGCGCCGGCCCCGGGGCCGCCGACCTGATCACGCTGCGTGGCCGCAATTTGCTGGCGTCCTGCCCGGTCTGCCTGTTCGCGGGCTCCATCGTGCCCGCCGAGTTGCTGGCGCACTGCCCGAAGGAGGCGCGCATCGTCGATACCGCGCCACTGACGCTCGATCAGATCGAGGCTGAATATGTCGCTGCCCATGACGCCGGGCAGGATGTGGCGCGGCTGCATTCGGGCGACCTGTCCATTTACAGCGCGGTGGCCGAGCAGATCCGCCGTCTGGACAAGCACGGCATTCCCTACACGCTCACGCCGGGTGTGCCCGCCTTCGCCGCCGCTGCTGCCGCGCTGGGCCGCGAACTGACGGTGCCGGAAGTGGCGCAGAGCCTCGTGCTCACCCGCGTCTCGGGCCGCGCCTCGGCGATGCCGCCGGGTGAGACGCTGGCCGGGTTCGGGGCAACCAGGGCGACGCTGGCGGTGCATCTGGCGATCCATGCGCTCGACCGGATCGTGGCGGAACTGACCCCGCTTTACGGGGCGGATTGCCCGGTGGCCGTGGTGGTGCGGGCCAGTTGGCCGGATGAGCGGATCGTGCGCGGCACGCTGGAAACCATCGCCGCCCTCGTGGCCGAAGAACCCATCGAGCGCACCGCGCTGGTATTCGTGGGCCGTACCTTGGGCGCGGAAGGGTTCCGCGACAGCGCGCTGTACGACCCGGATTACCGCCGCAGATTCCGGGGCCTCACTTGAACAAGACCGCCATGAACCGGCGCGAACCCGGCGCGGGCCAGCAATTCGCCCGCCCGATCAAACACCACAATGTCCAGTTCGGTCTCACCGGGCCGCAGCGCCTCGGCGGCCACCGCCCACGCCGCCTGTGCCACGGCCTCCCCGAGCGGGAAGACGGCAAACGCTTCCAGCACCGTGTTGGCGGCGGCGATGCGTGCGGCCTGCGAGTCCGTGGCCCCGGCGCCGTGCGCCAGCGTGGCCAGCGCGGCGAAATCGGTCTCACCGCGCCTGGAATGCAGATCAAGCCGCCCCTGCGCCAGCTTGGTCATTTTCGCCACCCCGCCCGCCACCGTCACGCGGCGCACCGGATGCGCGCGCAGATATTTCAGCATGCCGCCGACGAAATCGCCCATTTCGATCAATGCCACCTCGGGCAGCCCATGCAGCGCCTGCACGGCGGCTTCCGATGTGCTGCCGGTCGCCCCGGCGACATGCTCCAGCCCCATGGCGCGCGCCACGTCGATGCCGCGATGAATGGAATCAATCCACGCGGCACAGGAATACGGCACCACGATGCCGGTGGTGCCCAGCACCGACAGCCCGCCCACAATCCCCAGCCGACCGTTCAGCGTGCGCTGCGCCAGCACCTCGCCATCGTCGATGGAGATCTCCACGATGGCGTCCGGGTCCGCCGCAATCTCGGTCAAGGCGGCGCAGATCATCGCGCGCGGCACCGGGTTGATGGCGGGCTCCCCCACCGGCAGCGGCAAGCCGGGACGGGTCACGGTGCCCACGCCGGGACCGGCGCGGAACAGAATGCCCGCACCCGGCGGCGCAAGGCTGACGGTGGCGCGGATCACCGCCCCATGCGTCACATCCGGATCATCGCCCGCGTCCTTGACCACGGCCGCCATCGCGGCGCCTTCGCGCAGATCGGTCTGCGCCAGCGCAAACGCCACACGCTCACCGCGCGGCAGGGTGATCTCGACCGGGTCGGGGAAGCTGCCGTGCAACAGCGCCGCATAGGCGGCCTTGGCAGCCGCCGTCGCACAGGCGCCGGTGGTCCAGCCGCGCCGCAGCGGAGGGTTTTGTTCCACGCCCCCGCTTCTAGGCGGGCAGGTGCGGCGTGTCACGGCGGAGAACGCGGATGAACCAGCCGGCGCAGGCGTTGCTGGCGCAGATGCCGCAATTGCAGCCGGGCCATGTGTGGCTCGCCGGGGCCGGGCCGGGTGATCCGGGTCTGTTGACGCTGCACGCGCTGTCCGGGCTGCAACAGGCCGACGCCATCGTGCACGATGCGCTGGTGGACCCGCGCATCCTCGGCCTTGGCAACCCGGATGCCGAGCGGATTTTCGCGGGCAAGCGCGGCGGCAAGCCCTCCATGGAGCAGGCCGACATCACCGCAACACTGGTGGTGCTGGCCCGCGCCGGGCGGCGGGTGCTGCGGCTGAAGGGGGGCGATCCGTATGTGTTCGGGCGCGGCGGTGAGGAAGTGCTGGTGCTGGCCGAGCAGGGCATTCCGTTCCGCGTCATCCCCGGCATCACGGCGGGCATCGGCGGTCTGGCGGCGGCGCTGATTCCGGCCACGCTGCGCGGGGTCAATCAGGCGGTGGTTTTCGCCACCGGCCACGGGGCCGAAGACGGCGAGCACATCGCCGGTTCGGTGGACTGGCAGGGGCTGGCGCGGCTGGGCCAGCCCATCGTGATCTACATGGCCATCACCCATGTGGCCGCCATCACCCGCGAATTGCTGGCGGGCGGGTTGGCCGCCAATACGCCCGCCGCCGTGATCCAGTCGGCCAGCACGCCGAAGCAGCGCGTGCTGGTCAGCACGCTGGCCGCCCTGCCCGCCGATTTTGCCGCCTCCGGCCTCGGCACGCCCGCGCTGATCGTGGTCGGCGGTATCGTGACGATGCGGGAGCGGCTGTTGCAATTGCTGCCGGAATTGGCGGAGGCCGCAGTTTGGCGCGCGCCATAATCATCGGCGCGCCGCGCTCGGGCAGCGGCAAGACCACCATCACGCTCGCCCTGCTGGCGGCGCTGCGGCGGCGCGGAGTGCGCGTGCGCGCGGGCAAGTCGGGGCCGGATTACATCGACCCGGCCTTCCACGCCGCCGCCACCGGGGCCGCGTGCCCGAACCTTGATAGCTGGGCGATGCCGCCCGCGCAGCTGGACGCGGTGGCTGCCGGGCTGTCAGCTGACTCGGAGATCGTGCTGATCGAATCGGCGATGGGGCTGTTCGATGGCGTAGCCGCGGGGGCCGGGCGCAGCGGTGCTGCGGCCGATCTGGCCGCGCGCTGGGGCCTGCCGGTGCTGCTGGTGCTGGACGTGTCCGGCCAGTCGCAAACCGCCGCCGCCGTGGCGCGCGGGTTCATGCTGCACGACCCGCATGTGCGCATGGCGGGCGTGGTGCTGAACCGGGTGGGTAGTGAGCGCCACCGCAGCGGCATCGCCGCCGCCATGGCTGCCTTGCCGCTGCCGGTGCTGGGCAGTGTGCCGCGCGACACCGCCATCGCGCTGCCGGAGCGGCATCTGGGGTTGGTGCAGGCCGCCGAGCACGGCGACCTGCCCGCGCTGTTCACCCGTCTGGCCGATCTGGCCGAGCGGACGCTGGATGTGGACGCCATACTGGCCGCCGCAGCCCCGTTTGCGCCCGCTGCCTCCACCGCCACCCCGCTTCCGCCCCCCGGCCAGCGCATTGCCCTGGCCCAGGATGCCGCGTTCAGCTTTTTGTACGCGCATGTGCTGGCAGGCTGGCGCGCGGCGGGCGCCGGGATCGTGCCGTTCTCCCCGCTGGCCGGCGAAGCCCCGCCCGAGGATTGCGACGCGTGCTGGCTGCCCGGCGGCTACCCGGAACTGCACGCCGCAGCGCTGGCGCAGGCTGGCCGGTTCCGCACCGGGATGCACCGCTTCGCCGCAACCCGCCCGGTACACGGTGAATGCGGTGGACATATGGTGCTGGGGACCACGTTGCAGGACGCGGATGGCGTCACTCATCCGATGCTCGGCCTGCTCGGCCACGCCACCAGCTATGCCAAGCGGCGGATGCATCTGGGCTACCGGGAAGCAACGCTGGCCGGACCCTGCGCGCTCGGCCCCGCCGGAACGGTGCTGCGCGGCCATGAATTCCACTACGCCAGCACCATCGACGCAGGCACCGATGCGCCACTGGCCCGCCTGACCGATGCGCTGGGCGCGGATCTCGGCATGGCGGGCGGGCGGCGCGGGCTGGTCAGCGGCTCATTTTTTCACGCCATTGCCTGCACGGGAGCCTGAACGTGACCGATTTCAACAGCCTGCAAGACCTCGCCGCCCTGTGCCGCGCGCTGCCGGAGGGGGATGCGGCGGCTGAAGCGGCAGTGCGCGCCCGGCAGGCCGAACTGACCAAACCGGCGGGCAGCCTCGGCCAACTGGAGGATCTGGCGGCGTGGCTGGCGCGCTGGCAGAGCCGGGCGATGCCGCAACTGGACCGCGTGGAAGTGCTGGTGTTCGCGGGCAATCATGGCGTCACCGCACAGGGCGTCTCGCCGTTTCCGCCCGAGGTCACGGTGCAGATGGTGGCCAATTTCGCCCATGGCGGGGCGGCGATCAATCAACTGGCCCGCAACGCCGGGGCCACGCTGCGGGTGATCGCGCTCGATCTCGACACGCCCACCGCTGATCTGTCCACCGCCGATGCGATGGACGAGGCGGCGTTCATCACCGCCGTGCGCGCCGGGTTTGACGCGGTTTCGCCCGAGTGTGACTTGCTGGCGCTCGGCGAGATGGGGATCGGCAACAGCACGGCCGCCGCAGCCTTGGCCGGCGGGCTGTTTGGCGGTGACGGCGCGCACTGGGCCGGGCGCGGCACCGGGGTGGATGACGCGGGGCTTGTGCGCAAGCGTGCCGTGATCGACGCGGCGCTGGCGTTCCACGCCACCGCGCGCGGCGATGCGCTGGAGGCCGCACGCCGCCTGGGCGGGCGCGAACTGGCGGCGATTTTCGGCGCCACGCTGGCCGCGCGCTTGCATGGCGTGCCGGTGCTGCTGGACGGCTTCATCTGCACCGCCGCTGCGGCACCGCTGGCAGTGCTGGCGGCGGGCGGGCTCGATCATACCCGTGTCGCGCATGTCTCGGCCGAGGCCGGGCATCGCGCGCTGGTGGCCGCCATCGGCCAGACCGGGCTGCTCGACTTGGGCTTGCGGCTTGGCGAGGCATCTGGCGCGGCGCTGGCGATTCCCATCGTGCGGGCGGCGCTGGAATGCCACCGCGGCATGGCCACCTTCGCCGAAGCCGCCGTCAGCGGGCGCGACTGAGCATGGGCGACCTCGCCGCCGCGTTCATGCTGCTGACGCGCCTGCCGGTGGGCTGGCTGGCGCGCCGCCATGCGCCGGGGGCGTTCGGCGATTCGGTGTGGGCGTATCCGCTGGCCGGGGCGGCGGTGGGCGGGGTTGCGGCGGCGATCTACGCAGGCTGCCACAGGCTCGGCCTGCCGCCCGCCGTCTGTGCGGTCTGGGCGCTGGGCGGGCTGGTGCTGGCCAGCGGTGCATTCCATGAGGACGGTCTGGCCGACACGGCGGACGGCATCGGCGGCGGGCGCACGCGCGAACGCAAGCTGGAAATCATGCGCGACAGCCGCATCGGCAGTTACGGGGCACTTGCGTTGCTGCTGGCCATGGCCGCCCGCGGCACCGCACTGGCCGCGATGGCTGACCCCGCGCGCGTGGCCGCCGCGCTTGTCGCCTCCGCGGCACTTGGGCGCGCGGCGATCATTGTGGTGCTGATCGCCGCGGATCCGGCACGGCCCGATGGTCTGGCGGCCGGGCTGCGTGATCTGCGCCCGGCGCGCGTGGCGGCTGGGCTTGCCCTGGCGGTCGGCATCGCGGGCGTGCTGCTGCCGCGCCAGACGGCGGCGATTGCCATCGGGGCGGCGTTGCTGGCCGCCGTTGCGGTCTCGCTCGCCGCGCGGCGCTATCTGGGCGGCTATACCGGCGACGTGCTGGGCGCGGCTTGCGTGGCCGCAGAATGCGCGGCGCTGTCGCTGCTGGCGGGCGCTACACCATGACCAGCGTGATCGACCCGATGGCGGGCGGTACCGCCAGCAAATCGGCCGGTTCGCCGCGCAGCATCGCCGCAAGCAAACGTAGCGGCCCGCCATGCGAGACCACCGCGCAATCGCGGCCCAACGCCCGCAGATCGGCGTGCAGATGCTGAACCCGCGCCAGCAGCGCCGCACCGCTTTCGCCATCCGGGGCCGCGAAGCCCAGCGGGTCGGCCGCCCAGCGGTCCAGACCGGCGCGCGGCACTGCATTCCATGCCACGCCCTCCCACGCGCCGAAATCCAGTTCCAGCAGGCGCGCATCGGCGCGCCACGGCAGCCCCGCGGCCTCGGCCACACGGCGGCAGCGCTGCGCGGGGCTGGTCCATATCTCGGCCAATCCGAGGGCTGCGATCTGCCCGGCCAGCGCGGCCACATCATCGTCCGCGACCGCCAGATCCAGCCGCCCATAGCAGATGCCGGGCGCGATCGCGGGTTTGGGGTGGCGGACGAGGGCAATACGCATCGCCCGGCTTGTAAGCAGGCCTGCCCCCCCGCACCAGCGGAGCCTGCGCCATGCGCCTGATCTCGCATTTGCCGCCGGAGGTGCGGCTGCGGCTGATCGTGCTGTACGGGTTGCTGATTGCCGCCAATCTGGGTGTGTGGGGGTGGGCGTTGCTGGTGTTCGGCGGGCACCCGGTGCTGCTCGGCACCGCCCTGCTGGCCTATGGCTTCGGCCTGCGCCACGCGGTGGACGCCGACCACATCGCCGCTATCGACAACGTGACCCGCAAGCTGATGCAGGACGGCCAGCGCCCGGTGACGGTGGGGTTCTGCTTTGCGCTGGGCCACGCGGCGGTGGTGGCGCTGGTGGTTGCCGCGCTGGCCGCCACCGCAGGCGCGCTGCAGGGCCGCCTTGAGGTGATGCGCGCCATCGGCGGCATCGTTTCCACCAGCGTCTCGGCGCTGTTCCTGTTCGTGATTGCCGCGATGAACATGGTGATCTTCCGCGCCGTGCTGCGCAGTTTCCGCGACGTACGCGCCGGGCGGCCGTACACCGAGGACGCGCTGCAGCACCTGCTGAACGGGCGCGGCCTGATGGCGCGGCTGTTCCGCCCGCTGTTCCGCTTCATCTCGCGGCCATGGCACATGCTGCCGCTGGGCTTTCTGTTCGGGCTGGGCTTCGAGACCGCCACCGAAGTCAGCCTGATCAGCGTCTCCGCCACCGAAGCCTCACACGGCGTGTCGCTGTGGTCGGTGATGGTGTTCCCCGCACTGTTCGCCGCCGGGATGGCGCTGGTGGACACCACCGATGGCGTGTTGATGCTGGGGGCCTACGGCTGGGCGGCGATCAAGCCGGTGCGCAAGCTGTACTACAACCTCACCATCACGCTGGTCTCCGTGCTGGTGGCCTGTCTGATCGGGGCCATCGAGACGCTGGGGCTTGCCGTGGACCAGTTGGGCCTGTCCGGCGGGGTGTGGGACGGGATTGCCGCGCTGAACGAGAATTTCAACGGCATCGGCTTCGTGTGCATCGGCATCTTCGCCGCAGCCTGGGGACTGTCGGCGCTGGTCTACCGGCTCAAGCGCTTCGACGAGATGCCGGTCCCGGGCGGCTGACTACCCGGAACGCGGCGCTGCTGCCTATGCCAGTTCCAGCAGGAACCGGTGCGCGTCGTTCAATCGCGCGTCGAACGCGGGTGTCAGGTATTTCTGCTGGATCAGTTGCTGCGGCATGTCGCGGCGAATGTAGCTCAGATGCAGCATCCGCCGCCGCGCCCCGCTGAACCGCCGCGTGCCGCTGTGCCACATGTGCGCGTTGGTCACCACCACATGACCGGCCGGCACGGTCACCAGAACTTCGCCGGGGTAGGGGACGAACGGGTCTTCGGGGAACCGGCTGGTGTCGCCCATCACAGGGGATTCGGTACTGTGCTCGGCCACGTTGTCACCCTCCACCGCCCATTGATGCGGCTGGTCGTGCGGCTTGACGTGGTAGTCCAGTGCGTTTTCACCCGGCACGTTCAGCGGTGCCCAGTTGTGCGAGCCCGGCACCACCCGCGTGGGCCCGTTTTCCAGCGTCATGTCGTCAAAGCAGATCAATGAGTTCACCAGGCACCAGCCGCCATCGGGCATTTTCACCGTGTCGGCGTGCAAAGGCTGCTGGCCGCCGCCGACCCGGGGTTCGCGGACGTTCGCGCCGTGGATCTTGAACTCGCCCAGCAGATGATGCGCCGCCGCCAGCAGCGGCTTCAGCGTCAGCAGATCGTCGAACACATCCGACTTGTTGAACACGTCACTGATCCGCACCGCGCCGGGTTCCTGGCTGACTTCCCGCCCCGCACGCTCACCCTCGGCGGCGGCGATGCGGTCGATCTCGGCGGCCATGCGCGCGCATTGTGCGGGCGTCAGCGCGGCCTCGATGATGAAATACCCGTCCCGGTCCAGCGCCTCGCGCTGCGCATCGGTCAGATCGCCCGTGCCAACACCCAGCGCGGCCAGAGCCTGCGATGAATTCATGACGTCCCCCTGCGGCCGCTTGCACGCGGCGCTCCCTGATGGTCCGCGGAGCCTATTTCAGCGGTGGCGGCGGCACAATGCGCCGCGCCGGATCGCTCCATCAACTATGGCGCTCGCACCGCTGCCCGGTTAAGGTCCGACAAACACCGGCGTACCGCACCAGCGGCGCAGACCGGGAAGGGGAGGCGAGGCCAGGTGACTCCGGCAACGGGACAACTCCGTCCAATCGACACGGCTGCCGTGCCCCCGGTGCTGGAGATGCGCGGCATCGCCAAGCGATTTGGTGCCACGCAGGCGCTGGAAGACGTGTCGCTGACGCTGCGGCCGGGTGAAATCCATGCGCTGCTGGGTGAAAACGGCGCGGGCAAGTCCACGCTGATCAAGATCATGACCGGGGTTTACCAGCCTGATCGCGGTGAAATCCGGCTGGCGGGCAAGCCGGTCACGGTGGGCAGCGCCGCCGAGGGGCAAATCCACGGCATCGCCGCGATCTATCAGGAACCGCTGCTGTTCCCCGATTTGAACGTGGCCGAGAACATTTTTGTCAGCCACCAGAACCGTGGCGCGGTGACCAACTGGCGGCAGATGTTCCGCGAGGCGGAGTCCATTCTGGCCTCGCTGGGCGTGGCGCTGGACGTACGCAGCCCGGCGCGCGGGCTGACGCTGGCGGCGCAACAGTCGGTGGAAATTGCCAAGGCGATTTCACTGAACGTGCGCGTGCTGATCATGGACGAGCCCACCGCGTCGCTGTCGGCGCATGAAGTGGCGCAGTTGTTCCGTCTGGTGCGCGACCTGCGCAGCAAGGGCGTGGCGATCCTGTTCGTCAGCCACCGGATGGAGGAAGTGTTCCAGATTGCCGACACCGTCACGGTGTTCCGCGACGGCCGCCTGATCTCCACCCGCCCCGCCGCCGAGGTGACGCCGCAGAAGGCCATTGCCGACATGGTGGGCCGCGAGATGGGGCTGTTCCAACGCCGCGCCGCCGCCAAGAAAGGCGAGAAACTGCTCGCGGTGCGTGGCCTCGCCCGTGCAGGCGTGTTCGAGGGCGTGAGTTTCGACGTGCATCGCGGTGAGGTGCTGGGTTTCGCCGGGTTGATCGGCGCGGGCCGCACCGATGTGGGGCTGGCCCTGTTCGGTATCGAACCGGCCACGTCGGGCACCATCGAACTGAATGGTGCTGCGCACGTCATCCGCTCGCCCCGCCAGGCGATGGCGCTTGGCATCGCCTATGTGTCGGAAGACCGCCGCCAGTTGGGCCTGTCGCTGCCGATGTCGATTTCGGCCAACATCTCGCTGCCGGTGCTGGCGCGCTACCTCAGCCGCCTCGGCCTGATCCGCACCGGGGAGGAGCGCGCCACCGCCGAGGCGTTCCGCAAACGGCTGTCGATCCGCACGCCCAACGTCGATCTGGCCGTGGGAAAACTGTCGGGCGGCAACCAGCAGAAAGTCATGCTGAGCAAATGGCTCAACACCCGCCCGGCGCTGTTGATACTGGATGAACCCACGCGCGGCATCGACGTGGGCGCCAAGGCCGAGGTGCACGCCATGATCGGCGAACTGGCCGCAGAGGGCATCGGCATCATCCTGATTTCCTCCGACCTGCCCGAGGTGCTGGCCATGAGCGACCGCGTGCTGGTGATGCGCGAGGGGCGGCAGATGGCCATTCTGGATGGCGACTCCGCCACCTCGCAAACCGTGATGACCGCGGCCATGGGTCAGGAGATGGCGGCATGAGATGGTTGCAGCGCCACATCCGGCCCGAACAGATCCGCGAATTCAGCCTGCTGCTGCTGATCGTCGCCGCCGTGCTGATCTTCGGCTCGATGATCGACGGCTACTACACGTCGCGCACCTTCAACCGCATAGCCTCCAGTGTGGCCATCATCACCGTGGTGGCGGTGGGGCAAACGCTGGTGGTGCTGACCCGCAATATCGATCTGGCGGTGGGCTCCATCGTCGGTTGCACGGCGTATTTCACCGGCGCGCAACTGGCCGCCCATCACGGTCTGCCGCCGGTCGTCGCGGTGCTGATCGCCATGGCCCTTGGCTGTGCGATGGGGGCAATCAACGGCGCGCTGGTAGCCTATGGCCGGGTGCCGTCGATCATCGTCACGCTGGGCTCACTGGCGATCTATCGCGGCATCCTGATCGACTATTCCGGCGCGCGCACCGTCACCACCGACAGCCTGCCGAAATGGCTGATCGACCTGCCGCGGCTGAACTTCATCACCATCGGCGACCTTGATATCCGTGCGATGTTCGCACTGGCCGTGGGCATCGTCGTGCTGTTCCAGATCGGCACCAGTTTTCTCAATGTGGCGCGGCGGTTCTACGCGATGGGCTCCAACCCGGACGCCGCCGAACTGATCGGCATGCCCACGCGGCAGATCGTGTTCAGTGCGTTCGTATTGTCCGGCACACTCTCGGGCCTCGCCGGGTTCATGTTCCTCGCCCGCTTCGGCAACATCACCGTGGAAGCCGCGCGCGGGATGGAGTTGCAGGTGGTCGCCGCCGTCGTGGTCGGTGGCGTGAACATCTTCGGCGGATCGGGCACCGTGTTCGGCGCAATGCTGGGCGCGATCATGATCGCGATTCTGGAACAGAGCCTGTTCCGCCTGCAGATCAGCGAGTTCTGGCGCGATGCCATTCTGGGCCTGCTGATCCTGATGGCGGTGGCGAGTGACGCGGTGATCCTGAACCGCCTGCGCGCCATCTGGTCCCGCACCGAACTGAAACTGGTCACCCGCCCGGGCACAGGAGCCGCGCCATGACCCTGCCGCCCATTCTGCGCCGCTGGGAAGCGTTGCTGCTGCTGATGCTGGTGGTGATCGCCGGGCTGAATATCGTCTACTCGCCGTTCTATCTCGGCGTCGGCAACATCGTGAACCTGTTCCAGCTTTCCATTGAAAAGATCATCGTGGCCCTGATGATGACGCTGATCATCATCAACGGCGAAATCGACCTGTCCGTCGCCTCGGTGATGGGCCTGTCGTCCTGCGTGACCGCCTACACCTTCCATGCCGGATGGCCGATGGGCTGGGCGCTGACGGCGGGGCTGGCGTCGGGCGCGGTGGCAGGCGCGATCAACGGATTCTGGATTGCCTATGTCGGGCTGCCGTCACTGGCGGTCACACTCGCGGGGCTGATCGGCTATCGCGGGGTGGCGCGCATTCTGGTGGAAGACCGCGCCTATGGCGGGTTCCCCGAGTGGTTCAACCAGTTGGGGCAACAGCCGCTGCTGGGGCCGTTGACGTTTTCCATCATCATCTTTCTGGCGATGTTCGTGTTCATGGCGGTGGTGCTGCACCGCTCCGCCGCCGGACGTCTGGTGTATGTGATGGGCAACAACGTGCAGGCGGCGCGGTATTCCGGCGTGCGGGTGAAGCGCGTGAAGCTGCTGCTGTTCGTCGCCTCCGGTGTGGTCGCCGCGTTGGCCGGGCTGCTGTATTCGGCCCGCCTCGGCTCGGTGCGCGGCGACATGGCGGTGGGGTTCGAGCTTGATGTCATCACCATCGTCCTGCTGGGCGGGGTGAGCATTTTCGGTGGGTCGGGCAATCTTCTCGGGGTGGGGCTTTCCATTCTGGTGATCCTGAACCTGCGCAACGGCATGGGTCTGGCCGACATTACCGGCAATACCCAGACGAGCGTGATTGGGGCGCTGCTGATCCTGTCAGTGCTGGTCCCGAACATGGCGCGTGGACTGCATTCCAAACTGCAAGGGAGAGAAACATGAAAAAGATTCTGCTTGCGACGGCTCTGGCGGGCATCGTCGCCCTGCTCGCGCCACACCACGCCGCGCGCGCCGAAGCCACGGTGGCTCCGGGCGCGTCGGTGGACATGGTGCTGCTGCCCAAGTTCCTCGGCATCCTGCCGTTCGATCAGGCGCATCAGGGTGCGGAAGAAGCCGCCAAGGAACTCAAGAACGGCAAGAAGCTGCAGTATCTCGGCCCGACCCCGGAAAACAGCGTCGCCGGGCAGATCGAAATCGTCACCAACGCCGCCACGCAAGGCGTCGGTGCGATCATGATCTCGAACAACTCGGGCGATCAGATCGTCCCCGCCGCCAAGGCCGCCAAGGCCAAGGGTGCGAAGGTCGTCACCTGGGACTCGCAGATCCCGTCGGCCGAAGGCGAAGACGTGTTCGTGGCGCAGGTGGACTTCTCCGAGACCGGCAAGGTCATGGCGGACATGGCCCTGCACATCCTCGGCGCTGACGGCGGCAAGTTCGCCATCCTGTCGGCCTCGCCGGATGCGGCGAACCAGAATGCCTGGATCGCGGCGATGAAGGACGCGCTGAAGGATCCGAAATACAGCAAGCTGGAACTGCAGGGCATCGTTTACGGCAACGACCAGAGTGAGACCAGCTACAACCAGGCGCTTGCCATGGTGGACAAGTTCCCCGGCATGAAGCTGATCATGGCGCCGACCTCGGTGGGCATCGTGGCGGCGGCGAAGGCCATGCAGGACGAAAAGCTGTGTGACAAGATCAAGATCAGCGGCCTCGGCGTGCCGAGCGAAATGCTGGCCTATACGAAGAACGGCTGCGCGCCGGAGTTCGCGCTGTGGAGCTTCGTCGATCTCGGCTACCTCAGCTACTACACCGCCTACGGTCTGGCCACCGGCGCGTTCAAGGCCGAAGCCGGCACCAGCTTCAAGGCGGGCCGCATGGGCACCTACACCATCACCAAGGACCCGACCCGCAAGGCCGGCCTGCGCGTGCTGATGGGGCCGTTCTCGCTGTACAACAAGGACAACGTCGAAGCGGCGGCGAAGTAATCCACGCCTGACAGGGGAGAAGGCCAGGGCGCTGCCCTGGACCCGCCGGGGCCGGGAGGCCCCGGGCCCCATGACTTGAGCGCAAAGGCTCCTTCTTGGGGCCTTTGCCTTTTTTCGGACCCGCATGATCCAAAGTGAAGCCGCCATCTACCGCCGTGGCGCCATTCTGGTGGCTGCCTCGACAGTGGTGCTCAGCAGTGCCGGGTTTCTGGCCCGCTGGGCGCAAACCGCGCCCGCCACCACGCTGTTCTGGCGGTCGGTGTTCGCCACGCTGTCGCTGCTGATCTATCTGGCACTGACCGGGCGTGAAGGCCTGCGGCGCAATTTCGCCCG
>CAIPHQ010000237.1 GCA_903864895.1 uncultured Rhodospirillales bacterium | reverse complement strand
GGTGAAGCCGGATTGCGGCGCAATCCAGCCGCCGCCTGCCTTGGCCAGCGCCGCCGCATTGGCGGTCTGGTGGTCGTCAATGGCGTGCGGCAGCGGCACCAGGATGGCCGGGCGGCCCGCCACCGAGAGTTCAGCCACCGTCGAGGCTCCGGCGCGGGCGATCACCAGATGCGCCCGGCCCAGCAACCCGGCCACATCGGCGAAGAACGGGGCCAGATCGGCATGGATGCTGTGCGCGGCGTAGGCTGCACGCACCCGCTCGATGTCTTCGGCGCGGCATTGCTGCGTCACGCGCAGGCGGGCGCGCAGCATGGCGGGCAGGGCGGCCAGAGCCGCCGGAACCACGTCTGAAAACACCCGCGCGCCGAGCGATCCGCCCAGCACCAGCAGGCGGATTTCGGCCTCGGGCACCGCATAGCCTTGGCCCGCAAGGCTGGCCAGTTCCGGGCGCACCGGGTTGCCGGTGACCTGCGCCGGGGCGATGCCGGGCACACCGGCAGTGGCCAGGAAGCTCAGCGCCAGCAAATCCGCAAACGGGGCGAGACGGCGATTGGCGCGGCCCAGCACGGCGTTCTGTTCGTGCAGCAGCACCGGGGGCGGGCGGCGCAGCAGGCGGGTGGCCAGTACCGGGGCCACGCTGGGATAGCCGCCGAACCCCACCACGGCGGCGGCCCCAAGCCCGGCCAGAACGCCGCGCGCCTGCAAAGTGCCGGCCGCAAGCCCGGCGGCTGCGGACACGGAGCGCAACGTGCCGCGCCCGGCGATGCCCGCGCCCTTGATGATGAACCGCTCCCGCCCGTCGAACACCGGGGAGGCGATGTTGGCCCGCCGCGCATCGGTGAACAGCACGATGCGATGCCCGCGCCGCACCAGTTCCGCGCCAAGCGCCTCCGCCGGGAAGAAATGCCCGCCGGTGCCGCCCGCCGCGATGACCACAGGATGCGCCATCGGGCCTCTCACCACGCCTCTCCGCGCGCCATGTCGCCCGCAAGCGCAGCGGGGCTTGGGCGGCGGCGGGTGAGGGCCAGCAGCAGGCCCAT
The DNA here is from genome assembly GCA_903864895.1 of uncultured Rhodospirillales bacterium. GTDB lineage: Bacteria > Pseudomonadota > Alphaproteobacteria > Acetobacterales > Acetobacteraceae > CAIPHQ01. Next base: position 903 of record CAIPHQ010000237.1, on the reverse strand, counting down.
GCCGAAGGCCACCGCGATGGCCGACGACCCGCCATAGGAGATGAACGGCAGCGTCATGCCCTTGGTGGGGATCAGCCCGAGCGTGGAGGTCATGTTGATCAGCGCCTGCGTGCCGAAACTGGCCACCAGACCGGCGGCGGCCAGCGTGATGAACAGGTCGGTTTCATCCATCAGGCGGATCAGGCCGCGCAGCACCACGAAGGCGAACACGGCCAGCACGACAAGGCACATCACCATGCCGAATTCCTCGCCGGTGACGGCGAACACGAAATCGGCGTGTGCATCCGGCAGCACGTCTTTCACGTGTCCCTCACCGGGGCCGCGCCCCAGCAGGCCGCCGCTGCCGAACGCCTCCATGGCGCGGTCGATCTGATAGTGCTCGCCCTTGTCGGGGTACCAGAACTTGTTGACGCGGTCGGCCACGTGGCGGTCGAACTGGTAGGCCAGCGCGCCGCCCACCACGGCCAGCCCGGCAAGCCCGCCAATGATGGCCATGTGCAGGCCGCCCAGAAACAACTGCGCGATGAAGATCAGCGTCACCACAGCGAGCATGCCGATATCCGGCTGCGATTTCAGCAGCACCGCAATCACGCCGTAGATGCCGATGGCGATCCACGTGCCGGGGAAACCCTTGGTGCGCTTGCCTTCGGAAATCAGCCACGCGGCGGTGACGGCGAAGCAGGGCTTGAGGAACTCGCTGGGCTGCATCGACATGCCCGGCAGATGAATCCAGCGCTGCCCGCCCTTGATCTGCGTGCCCATCACCAGCGTCATCGCCGTCAGCACCAGCGCCACCACGCACCCGGCCATCGCCACGCGGCGCACACCCTGTGGTGACAGCAGGCTGACCATCACGATGATCAGCGCGGCAGCGGCCAGAAACACCACCTGCTTGATGATCAG
>CAIPHQ010000236.1 GCA_903864895.1 uncultured Rhodospirillales bacterium | reverse complement strand
TGATCGCGCTGGGGCGGGCGCTGCGCACCGGGCCGCAGAACTGGCGCGGCTGGCTGCTGGCCTGTCTGGGCATCGGGCCGGTGGTGCTGTTCGCCGTCATCGGGCTGTGGTCGCGCCATGTGCTGTTCCACTGGGCGGCCCCCGGCTACCTGATGCTGTTGCCCTTGCTGGGGCGTGAGTTGCAGCGCTGGCACGCGCGCTGGCCGCGTGCGATCGGGCGTGCGGCGATGGGCACGGCGGTGTTGCTGGTGGTGGCGCTGGCGGGGCTGGCCGCCGAGTTGCGCTGGAATGTCTGGCCGCTGCACCCGGACCCGGCGGTGCAGGCGCTGGACTGGACCGGGCTGCCCGAAGCGCTGGCCGCGCGGGGTATCGCGCCGGGGTCGGCGGTGGCGGCAACCGGTTGGCAGGAGGCCGGCAAGATTGGCTACGCGCTCGGCAAGGACTGGCCGGTGCTGTGCCTGAACCGCGACGCGCGGCAGTTCGGCCCGGCCACGCTGCGCGACACGACAGCCATTCTGGCGCTGCGCCCGATCACCGCCGCGTGGCTCGCCGAACAGGGGTTCGCCGTCACGGTGCTCAATGAGCAGGCCCCGCTGGACGTGCCGTTGGCAGGCGGGCGCACGCTGCATCTGCTGGTCTATACAGCCCGCACGGGTGGTTAGGCCACTTCCCGCCCCGCCACCCAGACCCGTGCGACATTGGCGCGGCTGGCGGTGTGGATGATGCGCTCCAGAAGCCGCGCCGGGGCCTCGCCCGGTGGCAGCGTCAGGTTGCTGCCGGGGCTGATGGCGATGGCGTCGAACTGGTAGCCAGGGCGGAACTGGCCGATGGGCAAATCCAGCGCCGCGCCGCCCGCAGCGGTTGCCAGCCACAGTGCCGTGGTGGCATCGATGCGCGCCCCGGGCCGCCCGCGCCGGCCGGCGGGCAATGCCGGATCGACGCCGGTTTCCAGCATCCGTGACGCCGTGATGGCCATGCGTGCCGAATCGAGCATGGAAGGATGCGCGCCGCCCGCGATGTCGGTGCCCAGCCCCACCCGCACGCCGTGGGCCAGTGCGCGGCGCAGCGGGAACACTGCGCCTGCGAAATAGGCGTTGGATAGCGGGCAATGCGCCACCGCCGCCCCGGTTTCGCGGATCAACGCCAGATCGTCATCGCCCAGCAGATTGCCATGCGCCAGCACGCTGCGCCGCGTCAGCAGCCCGAACCCGCCCAACGCCTCGGTATCGCTGCACCCGCAGCGGTCCAGCACATGCTCATGCTCCCAGTCACTTTCCGAGGCATGGGTCTGCACGTGGCAGCCGGTTTCGGCGGCGAGTTTGCCGAGGCGATGCAGCAGATCATCGGTGCAGGCGGGGATGAAGCGCGGCGTGATCACCGGGCGCACCAGTGCGGATTCGTTGCCCGGCAGTGCGCGGATGGCTTTGATCAGTGACCGCGTATCGGCTTCGGCCTGCGCGGCGGAGGCATCGCGGTATTCGGGCGGGCACAATTCGGGATGGTCCATCGCCACCCGGCCCACCAGCGCACGCTGGCCGTGGCGCAGACAGGTCTCGGCCAGAATTTGCGTGGCGGGCAGATGGATGCTGCCGAAATACAGCGCGGTGGTGGTGCCGTTGGCCAGCAGCGCGGGCACCATTGCGCCATACACCTCGGCGGCGAAATCCGAATCGGCGTAACGGGCTTCCAGCGGGAATGTGTGGTCCTGCAGCCACTGTTCCAGCGGCAAATCCAGCGCCGTGCCCAGTTGCGGCCATTGCGGCGCATGGATGTGCAGGTCGATCAGGCCGGGCAGCAGGATGTGGCCCGGCGGCAGCGTGAGCAGATTGTCCGGCGTCTGGCCATTGTACGGCTGCACGGACTGGATACTGCCCGATGCATCCACGGCGATCAGCGCATCGGGCCAGTGTTCCAGCGTGTCCGGTGCCGGGGTGTGCAGCGCTGCGGCGCGCAGGGTGAAGGGGGCTGCCACCGGCAAACCTACCCCAAGATCCCCCGCAACGCCGTCAGCACGCCCTGCACTTCGGCCAGCGTGTTGTAATGCAGCATCGAAATCCGCACGACGCCGTCATCCACATCGGCTATGCCTTGTGCCGCCACGCAGTGCGGCGCGTAGAAATGGCCGCTCCCGGCAAGGCATTTGGCCGACCCCAGCGCCTCCGCAATCGACTTCGAGGTGCGCCCCGGCACGTGAAACGCCACCGTCGGCATCCGCACATTGCGGTCGCCGGTTTGTGGCCCCAGCACGCGCACGCCGGGCAGCGCGCGCAGGCCGTCGATCAATGCGTTGCCCAGCGCCTGTTCCTGATCCGCAAACAGCGAGAACACCTGTTTGGCGCGCTCATGCAGGCTCGGCTCATTGCCGCCGAAATGATGCGCGTAGACGGCATCGAAGTAGTCCGCGACACCCTGTGACGCGGCCACCGATTCATACTGGTTGCCCGCCGGATGCAGCCGGGTTGCGGTGAAATTGCCGTCGTAGAAGAAATGCCTCTGGTTGCGCGTGTGCCGCAGCGCCGCGCGGCTTGCGTACAGCACGCCCTGATGCGGGCCGTACACCTTGTACAGGCTGAACAGATAGAAGTCTGCGTCCAGCGCCTTCACATCCACCAGCGCATGCCCGGCATAGGCCACGCCATCCACCACCACCATGGCCCCCACGCCGTGCGCCATGCGGGCAATTTCGGCGGCCGGGTTGATGGCGGCGACGATGTTGGACGCATGGGTGAAGCACACCAGTCTGGTGCGCGCGTTGAGCAAACCTTGCAGCACCTCGGTGCTGAGCAGGCCGGTGACGGGGTCGATCGGCCATTCGACGATGGTGATGCCGAATTCCGCCAGCCGCACCCATGCGCCACGATTGGCCTCGTGGTCCTGCTGGCTGACGATGATCTCATCGCCCGGCTGCAACATCGGCCGCAGCGCCTGCGCCAGCGTAAACATGTTGGCGGTGGTGGACGGGCCGAGAATGACCTCGTCGCGCTCGGCATTGATAAGCTCTGCAATGGCGGCATGGGCCGCATCCATCCGCTCGCCCGAGAGCTTGCCGGGGGCGGTGTGCCGCCAAGGCTGGTTCTTGCTCTCGGTCAGGAACGCCACCATCCGGCTGACCACGCTGCTGGGCACGTAGGAACCGCCGGCATTGTCCAGATAGGCCCAGCCATTGCCGATTTCGGGGAATTGCGAACGGCAGAACTCAACGTCCAGCCCATCCGGCGTGCGGCTGCTCATGGTCGAAACTTTCGTTGGATTGTCAGGACGGGCGGCAACCCGGGTGGCACCCGGATGCCGCCCTGCCGGATTACATGGTGGCGCCGAGCACCCACGGGGCGAATTCGGCACCGCCGAAGTCGAACGCCTCGCTCTTGGTCGGCTCACCGGATGCAGTGCGGATGATCAGGTCGAAAATCCGCGCGCCGCACTGCTGCACCGTCTCATCGCCATCGGCGATGGTGCCGCAGTTGATGTCCATGTCCTCTTCCATGCGCTCGAACATCGGGGTGTTGGTGGCGAGTTTGATGGAGGGTGCCGGCTTGCAGCCGAACACGCTGCCGCGCCCGGTGGTGAAGCACACGAGGTTCGCCCCGCCCGCCACTTGCCCGGTGGCCGCCACCGGGTCGTAGCCCGGCGTGTCCATGAAGTTGAAGCCCTTGGTCACCACCGGCTCGGCATAGCGCAGCACGTCCACCAGATTGGTGCTGCCGCCCTTCGCCATGGCGCCCAGCGATTTTTCCAGAATGGTGGTCAGCCCGCCCGCCTTGTTGCCGGGCGAGGGGTTGGCGTTCATCTCGGCACCCTCGCGGGCGGTGTATTCCTCCCACCAGCGCATCAGGCCGACCAGTTTCTCGCCCACCTCACGGCTGGTGGCGCGGCGGGTCAGCAGATGCTCGGCGCCATACGTCTCCGGCGTTTCGGACAGGATCACGCTGCCGCCGTGGCGCACGATCAGGTCGCTGGCAGCACCCAGGGCCGGGTTGGCGGTGATGCCGGAATAGCCGTCCGAGCCGCCGCATTGCAGGGCCACGGTCAGTTCGCTGACCGGCACGGCGGTGCGCGTGGCGCGGTTGGCGTCCTGCAGGGCTTCCTTCACGAAGTCGATGCTGGCCGCCACCGTCTTGCGGCTGCCGCCCATCTGCTGGATGTCCATGTTGCGCAGGCGGCCGGACAGGCGCTGTTCGTCCAGCAACCCGCCGATCTGGTTCACTTCGCAGCCCAGCCCCAGCACCACGACCGCCGAGAAGTTAACGTGCCGGGCAAAGCCGCCCAGCGTGCGGCGCAGCAGCGTCAGCGGCTCACCCGCCGTCATGCCGCAGCCGGTCTTGTGGGTCAGTGCGACCACACCATCGACGTTGGGGTAATCGGCCAGCGGGTTGTGGCCGGAATACGGGTTCTTCTTGAAGTAGTCGGCCACCACGTCGGCCACGTGCGCCGAGCAGTTCACGCTGGTCAGGATGCCGATGTAGTTGCGCGTCGCGACCCGGCCATCCGGGCGGCGGATGCCCATGAAGGTGGCGGGCGGGTCGAAGAACTGCGTCTGCGTCACGCCCTCGCTGTAGGCATAGTCCTTGGCGAAGTCGCCCATGCCGATGTTGTGGACATGGATATGCTCACCGGCCGCGATGGACTGGGTGGCGAAGCCGATGATCTGGCCGTAGCGGATCACCGCATCGCCCACCGCGTGGGCGCGGATGGCGGCCTTGTGCCCGGCGGGCACGCGGCCGGTGGTGACAACACCATCGGCAACCGGCGTGCCCGGCAGCAGGGTGGTGCGGGCGATCACCACGCTGTCATCGGGGTGCAGGCGGATCATGATCGGGGGGGACATGGGTCGGTCTCCAAGGCGGCGATGATGGTCAGGATCACGCCTTCAGTGTTGGCGAGGATATCGTTGTTCCAGAAGCGCTGGATACGCCAGCCGCACACTTCGATGCGGGCCGTCCGGGCAGCATCGGCTTCAGGGTTGTGCTGCCCGCCGTCGGCTTCAACGGCAAGGCGATGGGCGATGCAGGCGAAGTCAAGAATGGCACCATTCAGTGGATACTGGCGGCGGAACTTGTAGCCCGCCAGACGGCGGCTGCGCAGGGCAGACCAAAGGCGGCGTTCGGCATCGGTCTGGTCGCGGCGTAACTGGCGGGCGCGATGGTTGGGCACGGCACCCTCACCCTCCCAGCCCAGCGGGCTGGGCCCCTCCCTCTCCCGCAAGCGGGAGAGGGGCTGGGCCGGGCAGGCGGAGAGCCCCTCTCCCGCATCGCGGGAGAGGGAGGGGCCCGGCCCGAAGGGGCGGGAGGGTGAGGGTGGTGCCGCAGACCCGTCGCCGGAGAGACCCTCACCCGGCTCGCTTTCGCTCGCCACCCTCTCCCGCGGTGCGGGAGAGGGAATAAGCAG
>CAIPHQ010000235.1 GCA_903864895.1 uncultured Rhodospirillales bacterium | reverse complement strand
TTCGCCGCCCGGCCCGCCCGGTGCATTGCCCGGCGTTTCGTTCCGTCCGAACCTGACACCCTTGGGTGCAGCTTCGGCGAGCGGAATGGAACCGGCATGAGCGTGACTGACAGCCTGATCAGCCTGGCCGCCCTGCCCTCGCTGCTGGCCGCGTGCCTCGTGCTGCTGCTGGGCACGCTGGTGGGGCAGCGCGTGGCGGTGCTGGCGCGCTACAGCATTCCGGCCCCGGTGATCGGCGGCATCCTGTTCGCCATTGCCGCAGCCGTGCTGGCACGCGGCACCGGGCACAGCATCGCCATGGCCACCGAGGCCAAATCCGACCTGCTGCTGCTGTTCTTTGCCTGTCTGGGCCTGACCAGCGACCTGCGCCGCCTGCTGGGCGGCGGCCCGCGCCTGCTGCGGTTTCTGGCCGCGCTGGTGCCGTTCCTGCTGGTGCAGGATGCGCTGGGTGTGGGGTTGGCCAAGCTGCTGGGGATGCACCCGTTCATGGGGCTGGTGGCCGGGTCCATCACGCTGGTGGGCGGGCACGGCACCGGGGCCGCGTATGTGGACAAGTTCGGCGCTGCCAGCGGCATTGCGGGCATCATGGCGCTTACCATGACCTCGGCCACGCTGGGGCTGGTGTTCGGCGGCGTGGTGGGCGGGCCGGTGGCGGCGCGGTTGATCCGCAAGCATGGCCTGGCCCCGGACATCAAGGCAGGCATCCACGACGTCATCCTCGGGCCGGGCAGCACGCCGGTGACCACCGTGCCGCTGATCGGCGCGCTGAGCGTGGCGCTGGTGGCGGTGATTGCCGCGCAATGGCTCGGCGGATTGCTGGCTGGCGCGCCGGTGACGGTGCCGGATTTCCTGCTGGCGCTGCTGCTGGGGCTGGCGCTGCGCAACGCGGGCGGCGCGCTGGGGCTGCGGTTGCACGAGGCGGCGGCAGACCTGCTCGGCTCGGTCTGCCTGTCGTTGTTTCTGGCGTGGACGATGATGGCGCTGGATCTGGCCACTGTGTTCGGCGCGGCGGGGCCGCTTTTGGTGATTCTGGCCGCACAGGTGGCGCTGGTGTGGTTGTGGGCGAGTTTCGTGACCTTCCGCGCGCTGGGGCGGGACTATGAAGGGGCCGTGATGTCAGCCGCGTTCTGCGGCTTCGCGATGGGGGCCACGGCCACCGCGATTGCCAACATGCAGTCGCTCGCCCGCCGCCACGGCCCGGCGCCGGAGGCGTTCCTGATCGTGCCCATCGTGGGCGCGTTCTTCATCGACATCCTGAACGCCGTGGTGCTGACGCTGTTCCTGTCGCTCGACCTGATGGGCTTCGGCTAGCTACGGCGCGGGGGAGCGCCTGGCGCCCAGAATCACCAGCCCGAGCAGGGCGGAGACCAGCGAGGCGGCGAATACCGACAGTTTCAGTTCGGTGCTGCGCGGGTCGCCCGCGAAGGCCAGATGGCCGATGAACAGGCTCATGGTGAAGCCGATGCCGCACAGCACGGCCGCGCCCAGCAGCAGGCGGTTGTTCAGCTGCGCGGGCAGCCGCGTCAGCCCGGCTTTCACACCCAGCCACGTGAAGCCGAACACGCCCAGCGGCTTGCCCACGGCGAGGCCGAAGAAAATGCCCGGCAGCACCGGGTCCTGAATCAGCACCTTCCACGACATCACGCCGAAATGCAGCCCGGCATTGGCAAGGCCAAACAGCGGCAGCACGTACAGCGCCACCACGTCGGTCAGCCAGTGTTCCAGCTCATGCGCCGGGCTGTGGCCGTCCTGCTCCTGCATCGGCACCACGAACGCCACCGCCACGCCCGCCAGCGTGGGGTGAATGCCGGAGCGCGCGAAGCAGGCCCACAGCACCACGAAACCCGCCATATACGGCCACAAGGCGCGCACGCCGGTGCGGTTCAGCACCGCAAGCCCGGCGATCACCAGCCCGCCTGCGGCCAGGGCGGCCACGTCCAGATTGTCGGTGTAGAACACCGCGATGATCACAATCGCGGCCAGATCGTCCAGAATGGCCAGCGCGGTCAGAAACACCCGCAGCCCCACCGGCACCCGGCTGCCCAGCACGCGCAGCACCGCCAGCGAGAACGCGATGTCGGTGGCCACCGGCACCGCCCAGCCGCGCATGGCCCCCGCATCACCCCACGCGAACAGGAAAAACACCGCCGCCGGAACCACCATGCCGCCGAACGCGGCAATGGCCGGGGCGGCCGCGCGCTGCAAGGACGCAAGCTGGCCCTCCATCATCTCGCGGCGGATTTCCAGCCCGACCAGCAGGAAGAAGATGGCCATCAGCCCGTCATTGACCCACGCCTCCAGCGGCAGCACGTAGGACAGCGCGCCCGCCGACAGGCCCATCGGCAGGTGCAGCACCGCGTGATAGGCGTCTGCCGTCGGCGAATTGGCCAGCACCAGCGCCACCAGCGCCGAAACCATCAGCGCGCCGCCGCCAGTGGCGAAGGATTTCAACCGGGTCAACAATGCTACCTCCGCCGTTTCGCGGCGGAGGTGTAGCAGAAAATCCGCTAGCGCAACGCCGCGTTCAACTTGGCCAGCGCCGCCGAGCCCGGAATAAGTGCCGCGTCATCCAGCGCATTCAAGGGCGTTGATACGGTCTGCATATGATCGTGCAGATCCTGCGCATCCGGGTCCACATACAGCAACCCGGTGACAATTTCGCCCGCCGCCGTGTGCTGTTGCAGATAGCCCAGCGCGGAAACCCGGTCGTGCGGGTCGTATTCCTGATGGATCTTGCGCAGCTTCAGCAATGAGCCATCGTGCTGCTTGACCACTTCCACGGTGCCGGGCGCGTAGTCGGCGGTGATCTCCCGCCGGTCGGGCAGGAAGTCCAGCATGTTCACGGCTTCATTGTGCTCACGCACATAGTCGAAGCTTTTGGTGCTGCCCACGTGGTTGTTGAACTGCACGCATGGCGAGATGCAGTCGATGAACGCCGCCCCCTTGTGGTTCAGCGCCGCCTTGATCAGCGGCACCAACTGCGCCTTGTCGCCCGAGAAACTGCGGCCGACGAAGGTGGCGCCGATCTGCATGGCCATGGCCGCGAGGTCGATGGCCGAATCGACGTTCTCGCCGCCCTTCTTGTTCTTCGACCCACGGTCGGAGGTGGCGGAAAACTGGCCCTTGGTGAGGCCGTACACGCCGTTGTTCTCCACGATATAGACCATGTTCACGCCGCGCCGCATGGCGTGGGCGAACTGGCCGAGGCCGATGGAGGCGCTGTCGCCGTCGCCCGACACGCCCAGATAGATCAGGTCGCGGTTGGCCAGATTGGCCCCGGTGAGCACGCTCGGCATCCGGCCATGCACCGAGTTGAAGCCGTGCGCGGTGCCGAGGAAGTAGGTGGGCGTCTTGGACGAGCAGCCGATGCCGGACAGCTTGGCGATGCGGTGCGGTGGCAGGCCGAGTTCGTACACCGCGTGGATGATCGCCGCACTGATCGAATCGTGCCCGCACCCGGCGCACAGCGTGGAAATCGCCCCTTCATAGTCGCGCCGTGTCAGCCCCAGCGCATTGGTGGGGGCGGACGGGTGGTGCAGCTTGGGCTTGGCGAGGAAGGTCATGGCACGGCCTTTCGCAACGGAACGATCTTGGCGGCGTTGATGGTCTGGGCGATGGCGGTGGAGATCAGCCGGGCGGTGATGGGCGTGCCGTCGTAGTGCAGCACGCGGATCAGTCTGGCCGGGTCGATGTCGCCCTCATTGATCAGCAGCGTGCGCAACTGCGCGTCGCGGTTCTGTTCCACCACGAACACGCGGTCGTGGCTGGCGATGAAGGCGTTGATGTCGTCATGGAACGGAAACGCGCGCACCCGCATCAGATCGAGCGCAATGCCGTCCGCCGCCAGCATCTCCACCGCCTCATCCATCGCGGGCGCGGTGGAGCCGTAATAGATGGCACCGTAGCGCGCCCCTTCCGGCGCATCGCGGCGCACCGGGCGCGGCACATGCTGTTTGGCGGTTTCAAACTTGCGCAGCAGGCGTTCCATGTTGCGCTGATAGACCGCGCCGTCCTCGGTATATTTGGCGTATTCGTCACGGCTGGTGCCGCGCGTGAAGAACGCGCCCTTGCTGGGATGCGTGCCGGGATAGGTGCGGTAGGCGATGCCGTCGCCGTCCACGTCCATGTAGCGGCCGAACGGGCGGCCGCTGTCCAGATCCTCGGCGGTCATCACCTTGCCGCGATCCAGCGTGCGTGCGTCATCCCACGCGAACGGGGCGGACAGGCGCTCGTTCATGCCGATGTCCAGATCCAGCAGCACGAACACCGGGGTTTGCAGCCGGTCGGCGAGGTCGAAGGACTGCGCAGCGAACTCGAAGCACTCGTGCGGGTCTTCCGGGAACAGCACAATCTGCTTGGTGTCGCCGTGGCTGGCATAGGCGCAGGCCATCACGTCGCATTGCTGCGTGCGCGTGGGCATGCCGGTGGACGGGCCGGCGCGCTGCACATCGAAGATCACGGCGGGGATTTCGGCGAAATACGCCAGCCCGAGAAACTCCTGCATCAGCGAGATGCCGGGGCCGGAGGTGGCGGTAAACGCCCGCGCACCGTTCCACGACGCGCCGATCACCATGCCGATGGAGGCGAGTTCGTCTTCCGCCTGAATGATGGCGTGGCGGCCCAGCCCGGTATCGGCATCGGTGCGGTAGCGCTTGCAGTAGCGCATGAACGCCTCGGCCAGCGAGGTGGACGGCGTGATCGGATACCACGCGCACACCGTGGCCCCGCCATACACGCTGCCAAGCCCGGCCGCGGAATTGCCGTCGATGAAGATGCGGTCGCCCACCTTGTCGCGGCGCTGCACTTGCAGGCCAATCGGGCACGGCAGGTGTTCCAGCGCATAGTCCCGGCCCAGCCGGAAGGCGGCAACGTTGGGCGCGATGAGTTTTTCCTTGGCCTTGAACTGCTCGGCCAGCAGCGTCTCCACCACCTCGGACTCGATGCCCAGCAGCGCGGACAGCGCGCCGACATAGATGATGTTCTTGAACAACTGCCGCTGCCGCGCATCCGAATAGGCGCGGTTGCAGATATCGGTCAGCGGCATGCCCAGCACGGTGATGTCGCTGCGCAGGTCGCGGGCCGGTTTGGTGGAGTCGTAGAACAGGAAGCCGCCCGGCTCGATGCTGTCCACATCCTTGTCCCAGGTCTGCGGGTTCATCGCCACCATCAGGTCGGTGCCGCCACGCGCGCCCATGTGCCCGGCTTCGGACACGCGCACTTCATACCAGGTGGGCAGGCCCTGGATGTTGCTGGGAAAGATGTTGCGCGGCGTGGCGGGCACGCCCATGCGCAGGATGGATTTTGCGAATAACTGGTTGGCGCTGGCCGAACCCGAGCCGTTGACGTTGGCGAAACGGACGACGAAGTCGTTGATGGCGTGCAGGCTCATGCGTGAACAACCCCGCGGGCGCCGACCTGCGCCAGATCAATCAGGAAGCGCTGCATGTCCCACGCGCCGGTCGGGCAGCGTTCGGCGCACATGCCGCAATGCAGGCACACGTCTTCATCCTTGGCCATGATGCGCCCGGTCTTCAGCCCGTGCGACACGTACAGCGCCTGTTCCACATTGACGGCCGGCGCGTTCAGCCGGGCGCGCAACTCGGCTTCCTCGCCATCGGCGGTGAAGGTGATGCAATCCACCGGGCAGATGTCCACGCAGGCATCGCATTCAATGCACAGCTTGGGGGCGAACACCGTCTGCACGTCGCAGTTCAGGCAGCGCTGGGCTTCCTTGAAGGCCAGTTCGATGTCGAAGCCGAGTTCCACTTCCTCGGTGATGTCCGACAGCGCGCGGGACTTCTCCAGATGCGGCACCTTGAAGCGCAGGTCGATGGAGACGCTGTTGTCGTAGCTCCATTCATGAATGCCCATCTTCTGGCTGACCAGTTCCACGCGCGGGTCCGGGCGCTGCGCCACGTCCGCGCCGCGCAGGAACAGATCGATGGAAATCGCCGCCTGATGGCCGTGCGCCACCGCCCAGATGATGTTCTTCGGCCCGAACGCCGCATCACCGCCGAAGAACACGCCGGGGTGCGTGCTTTGCAGCGTGTCCTTGTTCAGCACCGGCAAGCCGTGCCGGTCGAACGCCACGCCCGCATCGCGCTCGATCCACGGGAAGGCGTTTTCCTGCCCGACCGCCACCAGCACGTCATCGGCTTCCAGAAAGATGTCCGGCTCGCCGGTGGGCACCAGACTGCGGTTGCCTGCGGCGTCGTATTCCGGGCGGACCTTCTGGAACGTCATGCCCTGCAAAATGCCGTTGCCGTGGATGAAGGCCACCGGCACCATGTAGTTCAGGATCGGGATGTCCTCGGCCATCGCGTCCTGTTTTTCCCACGGCGAGGCCTTCATCTCCTCGAAGCCGCTGCGCACCACCACCCGCACCTCCGCCCCGCCAAGGCGGCGGGCGGAGCGGCAGCAATCCATCGCCGTGTTGCCGCCGCCCAGCACCAGCACGCGGCGGCCGATGGTCTTGATGTGGCCGAATGACACCGACGACAGCCAGTCGATGCCGATATGGATATTGGCGGCGGCTTCGGTGCGGCCGGGAATACGCAGGTCGCGCCCGCGCGGCGCGCCGCTGCCGATGAACACCGCGTCGTAGCCCTCGGCCAGCAGGCCCTTCAGGCTTTCCACCCGTTCGCCGAAGCGGGTCTTCACGCCAAGGCCGAGCACGTAGCCCACTTCCTCGTCGATCACGCTTTCCGGCAGGCGGAATTTGGGGATCTGGCTGCGAATGAACCCGCCGCCGCGATGGGCGCTGTCAAACACCGTCACCTCGTGCCCGCCTGCGGCCAGGTCACGCGCCACGCTCAATGAGGCAGGTCCGGCGCCGATGCAGGCCACGCGCTTGCCGCTGCGCTCGGCGGGCGGCACCGGCATCCGGCCGCTCACATCGCCCTTGTAGTCGGCGGCCACGCGCTTCAGGCGGCAGATGGCAACCGGTTCTTCCTCCACCCGGCCACGGCGGCAGGCCGGTTCACACGGCCGGTCGCAGGTGCGGCCCAGCACGCCGGGGAACACGTTGGACTTCCAGTTGACCATGTAGGCATCGGCATACCGCCCGGCGGCGATCAGCCTGATATAGTCGGGAACCGGGGTATGGGCCGGGCAGGCCCATTGGCAGTCAACAACCTTGTGGAAGTAGTCCGGAGTCCGGACGTCGGTGGACTGCAAGGCGTATTCCTTCCCATTCCGCGCGGCTTGGCCACTGCGGCTTTGCCGGTGACTATGCCAACATTTGATACCGGAAGGTAGGGGTTCGCCCGCCGCGGCGCGGGGCGGAAACGGCGGCAAAGCGCCCGGCAGCCATCGGATTGCCCGATGGCTGCCATGCTTGGTCAGTCAGGCGGCGTCAGGTGGGCTGGGCGACAACCCGCAGATACGGCTTCAAGGTCTTCCAGCCGTTCGGATACTTCGCCGCCGCCGCCTCGTTGGACACCGAAGGCGGGATGATCACGTCCTCACCCGGACGCCAGTTCACCGGGGTCGCCACGGTGTGCTTGGCGGTCAACTGAATCGAGTCGAGCAGGCGCAGCACCTCGTCGAAATTGCGCCCGGTGGTCATCGGGTAGGTCAGCATCGCCTTGACCTTCTTGTCCGGCCCGATCACGAACACCGAGCGCACGGTGGCGTTGTCCGCGGCGGTGCGCGCCTCGGCCGTTCCATCCGCAGCCTCCGGCAGCATGTCGTAGGCCTTGGCCACTTTCAGTTCCGGGTCGCCGATCATCGGGTAGGTGACGGCGTGGCCCTGCGTCTCCTCGATGTCCTTGGCCCACAGATGGTGGCGGTCCACCGGATCGACGGACAGGCCGATGATCTTGGTGTTGCGCTTGGTGAACTCGGGCACCAGACCGGCCATGTAGCCCAGTTCGGTGGTGCAGACCGGGGTGAAGTCTTTCGGGTGGCTGAACAGGATGGCCCAGCCATCGCCAATCCACTCATGGAAGTTGATCGGCCCCTGGCTGGTCTGGGCCGTGAAGTCCGGTGCGACGGAGTTGATGCGAAGCGACATTGAAGCCTCCCCCTATTTTCCTACCATGTAGTAGGATATGCGTCTGCGCTAACCGTCGCGCAAGCCGCAGAGTTGCGCATTCAGTTCGCCGGCTTCAAGCCGCGCAGCGTGGCCGACATCGCCGCCAGCACCAGCAGGCTGGCCAGCACCACGGCGAGGGCGGCGGGCAGGCCGAAATACTCGGCCACCCCGCCCAGCAGCGGCGGGGCCACCAGCAGCCCGGCATAGCCGGTGGTCGCAGCGGCGGCGACACCCTGCGGGCCTTGCAGCCGCCCCGCCGCGCTGAACGCCACCGGGACCACATTGGCCATGCCCGCGCCAATCAGCGCCATGCCCGCCGAGACCAGCAACGGCCCGGAAGCCAGCAGCACCAGCCCCTGCCCCACGGCGGCCACGAGGCACCCCACCACCGCCACCTGCATCGCGCCGAAGCGGCGCACCACCGCGTCCCCGGTCAGCCGCCCGGCGGCCATGGCCAGCGAAAACGCACCGAACGCGGTGGCCGCCACGTCCTCGCCGGTGTGCAGGTCGATGCGCAGATACACCCCGGTCCATTCCGCCGCCCCGCCCTCGACCGCGAAACACAGCCCGGTCATCAGCGACACGCCCAGCACCAGACGCCCCGGCAAGGCCAGCCTGGCCCCGCCGCCGCGCGGGCTCAGGCGGGCCAGAAACAGCGCGGGCACCGAGCAGGCGGCCACGATCACGCCGGGCACGATGTACGACGGCACCAGCGCCAGCCCCAGCGCCGCGCACAGCCCGGCCAGCCCCGACCCGGCCAGCCCGCCGAGGCTCCAGAACGCGTGGAACGAGGACATGATCGGCTTGCCCCAGGCGATTTCCACCGCCGAGGCATGGGCGTTCATCGCCACATCCATGCTGCCCAGCATCACGCCCATCAGCGCCGCGCTGGCCAGCAGCACCGGGCCGGTGGGCATCAGGCTGGGCAGACAAATCGCCACCCCGGCGCACAGCCCGGCCATCGCGGACAGCCGCGCCGCCCCCCAGCGCGCCGCCAGAATGCCGGTGCCCGGCATGGCCGCCACCGCGCCGACGCTGACCAGAAACAGCAGCACGCCCAGATTCGCGTCTGACAGCGCCTTGGCTTCCTTGATGCGCGGCAGGTTGGCCGCCCAGGTGCCGAACACCAGCCCATTGCCCAGAAACAGGATATGCGTGGCAATGCGGTCGCGCATCGGCCGCGTGGCGGACATGGCGGTCATGGGGGCTCCAGCGTGTCACCGGGGCGTATCAGCAGCGTGCGCGCGGCGTCAACGAAACCGGGCCAACGAAGCCGGGCCAGCGCAACCGGCGGATGGCGGGCGGCGGGGGCAGGCGATACGCAGCGGCATCTGTCAGGAGCACATCCCATGTCCTTCCGCCTGTCCGGCCTGCCACTGGCCGCGTTCGCCCCGCTGTTCGCGCTGGATGCGGCCGGGCTTGCCGCCGTGCAGGCCCGCCGCATCACGGTGCGTGCGGGCGATGATTTTCCCTGCCGCGTCAGCCTGACCAACCCGCGCCCCGGTGAGACGGTGGTTCTGGCCAATTACCTGCACCAGCCTGCCGACACCCCGTACCGCGCCCGCGGCCCGCTGTTCGTGCGCGAAGCCGCCGCCGAGGCGCATCTGGCCCCGGGCGAGGTGCCGGAAGGGTTTCGTGATTCGCTGCTCGCCGTGCGCGCCTATGACGCCGAGGGCATGATTCTGGCCGCCGAGGTCACGCCGGGGGCGGCGCTGGAAGCGGTGCTGCTGCCCTATCTGGCCCGCATGGACACGGCTTATGTGCATCTGCACTATGCACGGCGCGGCTGTTATGCCGCGCGGGCGGATCGCATCGGCTGAATTGCCTGGCGTCCCCCTGTGAAATAAACCGGGCGGACCACGCCCTACGGAGGACGCCATGCTTGCCGCCACCACGCGCCGGTCTGTTCTGCTGGGCAGTGCCGCTGCCGCACTCGCCGGGCCGCGCGCCTTCGCCGCCGCCCTGAACCCGGCGCTGCCCGCCGGTCTGCGGGAGGAGGCGGTGATCGAGTCGCCCGCGGGCAAGCGCGACCTGCTGAAGCTGACGTGGCGGCCGCCGAATTACGAAACCCCGCTGGACGGGTTCACCACGCCCATCACCGCCAATGACCGCTTTTTCGTGCGCTACCATCTGGCCAACATCCCCACCAAGGCGGAACTGGCCAACTGGTCGCTGTCCATCGGCGGCGATGCGGCGGAGCAGGAGGTGAAGCTGTCGCTGGCAGACCTGAAAGCCCTGCCCGCCACCGAGATCACCGCCATCTGCCAATGCGCGGGTAACCGGCGCGGCCTGTTCACCCCGCATGTGCCGGGCGTGGAATGGGGCATCGGTGCCATGGGCAACGCGGTGTGGCGCGGCGTGCGCCTGAAGGACGTGCTGGCGAAGGCCGGGGTGAAGCCGGGGGCCGTGGAAGTCACGGTGCGCGGGGCTGATTCCGCCGTGGTGGAAGCCACGCCCATCTTCAAGAAATCCATCCCGCTGGACCGCGCGATGGATGACACCGTGTTGCTGGCCTACGCGATGAACGGCGAGGATCTGCCGCTGCTGAACGGCTACCCGGTGCGCCTGATCGTGCCCGGCTGGACCGGCACCTACTGGATGAAGCACGTCACCCGCATCGAAGTGGTGTCCAAGCCGTTCGACGGGTTCTGGATGGCCAAGGGCTACCGGGTGCCGAAAGGCGTGTTCGGCACCGACCGCCCGTTCACCAGCCAGGACAACGAGAAAACCAGCCCGGTGACGGAACTGGTGGTGAACTCGCTGATCACGGCCCCGCTGGACGGGGCCAAGGTGGGCGGCGCGGGCTTTGCCGTGCAGGGTCTGGCGTGGGATGGCGGGCACGGGATCGCCAGGGTCGAGGTCTCGCTCGACGCCGGGGCAACGTGGCAGGCGGCCACGCTGGGCGAGGATCTGGGCCGGTTCGCCTTCCGCCCCTGGAGCTTCGCGGTGCCGGCCGGCAGCGGCAGCATCACCGTGCTGGCCCGCGCCACCGCCACCAACGGCGCCACCCAGCCGGCCAAGCTGGTGGCCAACCCGGCGGGCTACCACCACAACGTGATTTCCACCGTCACGGTCGCGGCGGGTTGAGGGGAACGGACATGAAATACCTGCTCGCCACCACCCTGCTCGCCTTTGCCGCCCCCGCGTTTGCGGACGAACAGCCGGTGGATTTGAAGCCGGCACCCGGCCTCGAAGCGGTCAACGCCAATTGCGGCGGCTGCCACAGCCTTGACTATGTGCGGATGAACGCGCCGTTCCTGTCCGCCGATGGCTGGAAGGCCGAAGTGGGCAAGATGCGCAACGCGTTCGGCGCCCCGATTGCCGATGCCGATGCGGCGGTGATCCAGAAGTATCTGACGGAGAATTACGGGGCGAACTGAACGGGCGGCGCGATGCCGGGATTCGGCCACCGGCTCGCGCGCTACCGCATTGAGGCCGGTGCCGGTTTTCGCCTGAAGCATCACGACCCCGCCGATCATGGCGGGGTTGACCCGGTGGCGGGTGCTGCGCTGCTGGCCGATGGGGTGGCGCGGCTGTCGGCGCTGCAAACCCTGCTGTATCCGCAGCACGCATGGGCGCTGCTGTGCGTGTTTCAGGGCATGGACGCGGCAGGCAAGGACGGTGCCATCGGCCATGTGATGTCCGGCGTGAACCCGCAGGGCGTGAGTGTGACCAGTTTTCAGGCCCCCGGCCCCGAGGAACTGGCGCATGACTTCCTGTGGCGCGTGTCCCGCGCGCTGCCGAAGCGCGGGCAGATCGGCATTTTCAACCGCAGCCATTACGAGGACGTGCTGGTGGTGCGGGTGCATCCCGAATTGCTGGAGCGCCAGCACCTGCCCGCATCCCTCGCGGGCAAGCACGTCTGGAAGCACCGTCTGGCAGACATTGCGGCGTGGGAGCTTTACCTGGCCCGGCAGGGCATCGTGCTGCTGAAATTCTTCCTGCATCTGTCGAAAGACGAACAGCGCCGCCGCCTGCTGGCGCGGCTGGATGACCCGGACAAGGCGTGGAAATTCAGCGCCGCCGACCTCGCCGAGCGGCAATACTGGGACGGCTATCAGCGCGCTTACGAGAAGGCGATCCGCGCCACCGCCGCCCCGCATGCGCCGTGGTACGTGGTGCCCGCCGATCACAAATGGTTCGCGCGCCTTGTGGTGGTGGAGGCGATGATCGCCGCCCTCGAAGCGCTCGGCCTGCACCGCCCGGTCATTCATCCGGCGCAAGCCGAGGAACTTGCGGCGGCGCGGCGGTTGCTGGCGGACGAGGACGGGCGGTAAAACCGGTCACCCCGTCTGGAACACGCCGTGAGCGAAACCGTGCCGCGCCAGCGCGCCGCCATTACCTTCGTGCTGGTCACCGTGCTGCTGGACATGCTGGCGATGTCCATCGTGATTCCGGTGCTGCCACGCCTCGTGCTGGATTTCTCGGGCGGTGACACTGCCGCTGCCGCCGGGGCCATCGGCGTGTTCGGCACCGCGTTCAACCTGATGCAGTTCTTCTTCTCGCCGGTGATGGGCGCGCTGTCCGACCGGGTGGGGCGGCGGCCGGTGATTCTGCTGTCCAATTTCGGGCTGGGGCTGGACTACGTGCTGATGGCGCTGGCCCCCGGCCTTGCGCTGCTGTTCGCCGGGCGGCTGATTGCCGGGGTTGCGGCGGCCACGTGGTCCACCGCGTCGGCCTATATTGCCGACATTACCCCGCCCGAGCGCCGGGCCGCCGCGTTTGGCATGGTGAGCGTGGCGTTCGGGCTGGGCTTCATTCTGGGGCCTGCCATCGGCGGCCTGCTGGGCGGCATGGACCCGCGCCTGCCGTTCTGGGTGGCGGCGGGGCTGAGCGGGGCGAACGGGCTGTACGGGCTGTTCGTGCTGCCCGAATCGCTGCCGCGTGACCGCCGCGCGGCATTTTCGTGGCGCAAGGCCAACCCGTTCGGCGCGTTCACGCTGCTGGCGCGGCAGCGGCAATTGCTGGGTGTGGCGGCGGCGATGCTGCTGTTCAATCTGGCGCAGCAATCGCTGCTGCAGGTGTTCGTGCTGCACGGCACGTTTCGCTACCAGTGGTCGAGCGCGATGGTCGGCCTGGCGCTGGCAGGCTTTGGCGTGTGCGCCGCCGTGGTGGGCGGTGGCCTGATCCGCCCGGTGGTGCGCCTGCTGGGCGAACGGCGGACCATGCTGGCCGGGTTCGCCTGTGCCGCCCTCGGCTTCGCCGCGTTCGGTGCGGCCAGCACGCCGTTGCTGGCATGGATCGGCCTGCCGGTGCTGTCGCTGATGGGGCTGGTGGGTCCGGCAGCGCAGGCCATTCAGACCCGTCTGGTGCCGCCCGGCGAACAGGGCCGCCTGCAAGGGGCCAACAGCAGTGTGGTGAGTATTGCCGGACTGATCGGCCCGGGACTGCACACGGCCGTGTTCGCGTGGGGCGTGTCAGCCGCACTGCCGGGCGCGCCGTTCTGGCTGTCGGCGGTGCTGATGCTGGCGGGGCTGGTGGTAACGTTGCGAGTGACGCGCGCCGGGTGAGGCGCGCGTCACCGCGCCGCAATTACTTCGCGGTGCAAACCACGGTCAGATAGAAATCCGGGCCGACGATGGCGGCGCCGCTGCCATCGGTGAGAATGACGCTGACCGTCAGCGGCGCGCCGCTGACCACGCGGGCGGTGGCCATGGCGGGCTGGCCGATGTTCGGCTGCACGTGCGGGGCGCAGAAGCCCGGCGCGATGCGGGTGAACTTCACGTCATATTGCACGCCAGTCAGCGTGGCGCTGACGGCATTGCCGGCCTGAACGGTGCCGTCTGCGCCGATATAGGCGGTGTCGACGGTCGCGGCGGAGGCGGCTGCACTCAGGCCGGTCAGCGCGAGGCCGAAAGCGAACGCGGCAGTGGCAACGAATTTGAAGTTCATGGGGTTTCCGTTCTTCAGCGGTGAAATGCGCACGGGAGACGTTCATTGCGCAACATTACGTTGCAAGATGGCCGCATGGCGCGCAATGTCAGTTTGCGAAATTTTTTCACGCGCGGAAGAAGTTTTTGTTAAGCCACGAACGGTCATTATGTGCCGCTGGTCATCATTCGTTGCACAGACGCACCGCGCGCCGCCAGCGCCGCTCATACGCCTGCGCCAGGCCCGCAAAAAAATGCCCGGAATTTTGCCCGGGCATTTTCACGTCATCCAGCCGAAACAGCGCTATTCCGCCGTTTCCGGCTCCTTCTCGCTGCCGCCCTCGTCGCCTTCCGGCTTCGGCAGCGCGGCCACGTTGGCCGGGATGTATTCGAAGTCGAGCTTCTTGTCCTTCAGCGTCACCTTCACCGCGCCGCCCTTGGTGAGCTTGCCGAACAGCAGTTCCTCGGCCAGCGGCTTCTTGATGTATTCCTGAATCACGCGCGCCAGCGGGCGGGCGCCATACAGCCGCTCATACCCGCGCTCGGCCAGCCACTCCTTGGCGCCGGACGACAATTCGATGGTCACGTTGCGGTCTGCCAACTGGGCTTCCAGTTGCATGACGAACTTTTCCACCACGCGGCCGACGATTTCCGGCGTCAGCCCGGCAAACGCGATCACCGCATCCAGACGGTTGCGGAATTCCGGGGTGAACATCCGCTTGATCGCGTCCTCGTCCTCACCTTCCCGGCCTTCGCGGGCAAACCCGATGGCTTCCTTGGCCATGTCGGACGCGCCGGCGTTGGTGGTCATGATCAGGATGACGTTGCGGAAATCGACGATCTTGCCGTTGTGGTCGGTGAGTTTGCCGTGGTCCATCACCTGCAGCAGGATGTTGAACAGGTCCGGATGGGCCTTTTCGATTTCATCCAGCAGCAGCACGCAATGCGGGTGCTGGTCGA
>CAIPHQ010000234.1 GCA_903864895.1 uncultured Rhodospirillales bacterium | reverse complement strand
GGTGCCCGCCATCCTGCTCGGACAGCTTGCCACCGATGTGCGGTTTCAAGGGCAGGGCTGCGCCCGCACGCTGCTGTGGTTCGCGCTGACCACGGCGGTGCGCCTGTCACGCGACGTGGGATGCTTTGGCGTGCTGACCCATCCGCTGGATGACGGGGTGCGCGCCTTCTACCGGCGCTTCGGCTTCGAGGATCTGCCGGGCGCGCCGCAGCGCAGCATGGCGGTGCGGATCATCGACTTGCAGCGCAGCGGGTTTTGAGCGCCCCCTCACGCCGGGCCTTGGCAATGCCGTCCTGCACCTCGGCGATGGTGATGGCAGGCAGGCCGTCCGGCTCCAGCCCGGCTTCGATCAGCAGACGGCCGAACGAGGGCACGTTGGCGAGGCGCTGCCAGTCCTCGAACCCCGGCACCACGGCGGCCGGTTTGCCGTGGCGGGTGATGACGCACGGCTCCCCCTGCCGGGCCTGATCGATGACGGCCGGCAGCGTGGCTTTGGCGTCCCGCAACTGAAGTTCGTGCATAGCCCACTCCGGTGACCACAATGGTCACGCCATCGCCCTGACGCCGCACCCGCAAGCGCCGCCCCGTTGCTGCAATTTGTCGTGAATTGCCGGGCAGCCCCCCCTGCCCATGGCGCCCGGGCGGTAAATCTGGAAATAATTTCTGAACTGGGGCTGGATTGAATCAATGCCGAAGGCCGCCCCGGCGCCTATGGCAGCCAAAGGTTGCGGACCCGCAGACTTGGGCCGCAGCAGCAACGAACAGGGAATCGCCAGATGTGTTACGGGTGTGTCGGCCAGATTTTCGGACCCATCAGCAACCTGCAACCGGGCCGCACGCGCCGGGCGTTTCTGGCTGATTCCGTGATGGTGGCCGGGGCTGCCGCTGCCGCCATGGCGCTGCCGGGGGCCGCATGGGCCGCCACCGGCGCGGCGGACACGATTTTCCGCGGCGGGCCGGTCATTCCGATGGCCGGGTCCAGCCGCTATGCCGAGGCGATGGCGGTGGCGGGCGGCAAGATTGTCGCGGTCGGCAGCGATGCCGATGTGATGGCGTTGAAGGGCGGGGCGACGAAGATCATCGATCTCGGCGGGCGCACCGCGCTGCCGGGCTTCATCGACCCGCACACCCATACCGTCACCGGCGCGCTGATCACCGCCGTGTGCATTGATGTCGGCTATCCGGCCTACAAGTCCCGCGCCGAGGTGTTCGCCGCCGTGAAGGCCAAGGTGGACAGCACGCCGCCGGGCACGTTCCTGTATTTCAACAACTTCGACAATCTGTTGCAGGGCGGCGACCCGGCGCTGGCCGAACTGGACGCGCTGGCGCCGGCGCATCCGGTGATGCTGTACTACATCAACCTGCACACGGCGGTGGTGAACAGCGCCGCCCTGAAGGCGGCCGGCGTGGGGCAGGATATCGGCCCGCTGCCCGGCGGCGCCCGCTTCGGGCGCGATGCGGCGGGCAAGCTGGACGGCATGGTCTATGAAGAAGACGCCGTGAAGAAAATGCTGGTCGGCATGCCCAAGATCACCCCGGAATTCGCCGGGCGGGCGATGATGGACTGGCTGAAGGCCAATGCGGCGGTGGGCAACACCACGCTGCATGAACCGGGCGTGATGGTGTTCGGCAATCTGCTGGAAGGCTATGAGCGGGTGGCCGCCGTCTCCCCCTGCCGGACCAGCATCAGCCTGATGTTCGATTCGATGGTCAGCGGCAACCGCTACAAGGATCTGCCGCGCGGCGCGCGCGCCAGCCAGGTGCCGGGCACGCTGATGTCCTTGTACGCCATCAAGATCGTGGGTGACGGCTCCAACCAGACCAGGACGGCAGCGCAGACCGAGCCGTATCTGGGCGGCACCGATAAGGGCGGGCCGAACTTCAATGCCGCCGACATGCACAAGATGGTGGCCGAGGTGAAGGCGCAGGGCTGGCCGGTGTCGGTGCATTGCAACGGCGACGCGGCGCTGGACATTGCGCTGGACGCCATCGAGGCCAATTACGGCGCCAACCCGCCGACCGGGGTGAACCGCATCGAGCATTGCACGCTGGCCCGCACCGATCAGGTGGCGCGGATGCAGCGGCTTGGCGTGCAGCCGAGTTTCCTGATGAACCACGTGCATTACTACGGTGCCGCCTATCGCGACTCGCTGTTCGGCCCGGCGCGGGCCAGCCGGATGGACGCGGCGGCAGATTATGTGAAGGCCGGGGTGCCGTTCACGCTGCACACGGACGCGCCGTGCTCCAACATCGGCACGCTGCAACTGGTGCAGGCGGCGGTCACGCGGCGCTGCATCGTCGATGGCTCGATTGTCGGCCCCGAACAGGCGGTGTCACTGACCGAGGCGCTGAAGGCCGTCACCATCAACGCCGCCGGGCAGATCGGCATGGCCGAGCGCATCGGCTCGCTGGAGACCGGCAAGGAAGCCGACATCACCATTCTGGAAAGCGACCCGTACAAGGTCGATCCGGGCGCGCTGATGGGCATCAAGGTCAGTGAGACCTGGGTGGCCGGGCGCAAGATGCACGGCTGAGGCCCCAAACGGCGGGCCGGGCGGCAGAAATTCGCCGCCCGG
>CAIPHQ010000233.1 GCA_903864895.1 uncultured Rhodospirillales bacterium | reverse complement strand
GCCCATTTCATTGAACTGTGCGCCAGCCGTGGCATCCCCTTGGTGTTCCTGCAGAACATCACCGGCTTCATGGTGGGCCGCAAATATGAAGCGGGCGGCATTGCCAAGGACGGCGCGAAACTGGTCACCGCCGTGGCCACCGCTGCGGTGCCGAAACTGACCGTGATCATCGGCGGCAGTTTCGGCGCAGGCAATTACGGCATGTGCGGGCGCGCCTTCAGCCCGCGCTTTCTGTGGATGTGGCCCAACGCGCGCATTTCGGTGATGGGCGGTGAGCAGGCCGCCAGCGTGCTGGCCACGGTGCGGCGCGACGGGTTGGAAGCGCGCGGCGAGGCGTGGCCTGCCGAGGAGGAGGAGGCATTCAAGCGCCCGATCCGCGCGCAATATGAAACCCAGGGCCATCCGTACTACGCCACCGCGCGCCTGTGGGACGATGGCATTATCGACCCTGCCGACACGCGCCGCGTGCTGGCGCTGGGCTTGTCGGCGGCGCTGAATGCACCCATCGACCGCACGCGCTTCGGCGTGTTCCGCATGTGATGGCGATGTTTTCCAAAATCCTGGTCGCCAATCGCGGCGAGATCGCCTGCCGTGTGATGGCCACCGCGCACCGCATGGGCATCCGCACGGTCGCCGTGTATTCCGATGCCGACGCCACCGCGCGGCATGTGGCACTGGCCGGTGAAGCGTTTCGCATTGGCCCGGCCCCGGCGCGGGAGAGCTATCTGAACGCGGCGGCCATTCTGGATGTGGCGCGGCGCAGTGGCGCGCAGGCCATCCACCCCGGTTACGGGTTCCTGTCGGAAAATGCCGGATTTGCCGAGGCCTGTGCGGCGGCAGGCGTGGTGTTCATCGGCCCGCCGCCTGCGGCCATTCGCGCCATGGGCGGCAAGTCGCAATCCAAGGCGCTGATGGCGCAGGCGGGCGTGCCGCTGGTCCCGGGCTATCATGGCGCGGCGCAGGATGTGCCAACCTTGCAGGCGGCAGCCGAACAGATCGGCTTTCCGGTGCTCATCAAGGCCTCGGCGGGCGGCGGCGGCAAGGGGATGCGGGTCGTGACGGAGGCAGGCGCGTTCGCCGCCGCACTGGCCTCCGCGCAGCGGGAGGCACTGGCGTCGTTCGGCGATGACCGCGTGCTGATCGAGCGTTATCTGCAACGCCCGCGCCATGTGGAAATTCAGGTGTTTGCCGACACGCACGGCAATATTCTGCATCTGGCCGAACGCGACTGCTCCATCCAGCGCCGCCATCAGAAAGTGCTGGAAGAAGCGCCAGCCCCGGGCATGACCGAAGCGTTGCGCGCCGAAATGGGGGCTGCGGGCGTGGCGGCGGCGCGGGCGGTGGGCTATGTGGGCGCGGGCACGGTGGAATTCATCGTCGAAGACGGGCGTTTTCATTTCATGGAAATGAACACCCGCTTGCAGGTGGAGCATCCGGTGACGGAGGCCATCACCGGCCTCGACCTCGTGGAATGGCAGTTGCGCGTGGCCGCCGGTGAGGCGCTGCCGTTGCGGCAGGAGCAGATTGCGCTGCATGGCCACGCCATCGAGGCACGGATCTACGCTGAAGACCCGGCGCGGGATTTCCTGCCCTCCATCGGCACACTCACGCATCTGCAAGCGCCCGTGGCGGCTGACGGCGTGCGCATCGACACCGGCGTTGTGACGGGCGATGCCATCACGCCGTATTACGACCCGATGATCGCCAAGCTGATCGTGCACGGTGCGGACCGCGCCGAGGCGGTGCGGCGCTTGGCCGCCGCCCTGGCGGAATACGAAGTGGCCGGTGTGCAGACCAATCTTGGCCTGCTGCGTGCCGTCGCCGGGCACGCGGATTTCGCGGCTGGCACATTCGACACCGGCTTCATCGCCCGCCATGCGGACGTGCTGCAACCACCGCCGCCCGATGCGCCGCTGTTCCTGCTGGCCGCCGCCGCGATTGCCGTGCATGGCGCGCAGGTGGCCCCGCCCGCCGATCCGTGGGACGCGGGCGATAGCTGGCGGATGAATCTGGAGGGCTGGCGGAGTTTGGCGCTGCACGGCGCGGGCGGGCGCTGTGATGTGCAACTGCGGCCCGGCGGCCACGGCTTTGCCCTGCGCGTGGCCGGGGTAGAGACGCAGTGCGCTGTGCTGGGCACGGCACCGCGCCTGATGCTGGAACTGGATGGCGCGCGGCATACGGTGCTGGTGCTGCGCCATGAATCGCGCTTGACCCTGCTTGCGGCGGGGCAAACGCACACCATGGATCTGATCGACCTCTTGGCCCCGCCCGCAGCGGCGGCGGCAGGCGCGGGGCGCGTGCTGTCGCCCATTCCGGGCCGCATCGCCGACGTGTTGGTGGGCGTGGGCGATGCGGTGGTACGCGGGCAGGCGCTGGTGGTGATGGAAGCGATGAAGATGGAACTGACATTATCTGCCGCCGCCGATGGCGTCGTGACCGCGCTGCGCTGCGCGGTGGGCGACATGGTCGATGAGGGGCGCGAACTGGTGGATTTGTCCGCCGCTGAACCGGAGCAGGGCGTATGAAACACGGCTCAGTCTCGCTTGACGACAAATACCGCGTCGATGCCGAACGGGTGTATCTGACCGGCACGCAGGCGGTGGTGCGCCTGCCGCTGTTGCAGAAGGCGCTGGACATGGCGGCGGGGCGCAACACCGCAGGCTATGTCACCGGCTATCGCGGATCACCGCTGGGCACGGTGGACATTCAGGCCTGGGCGGCGCGTGAGCAGTTGCAGGCCAGCCACATCGTGTTCCGCCCCGGCGTGAACGAGGATCTGGCCGCCACCGCCATCTGGGGCACGCAGCAGGTGCCGCTGCTGCAAAGTGCGAAGTATGAAGGCGTGTTCTCGCTGTGGTACGGCAAGGGCCCCGGCGTGGACCGCAGCGGCGACGTGTTCAAGCACGCCAATTTCGCCGGCACCTCGCGCAGCGGCGGCGTGCTGCTGGCCGCCGGTGATGACCACGCCTGCAAATCTTCCACCGTGCCGCATCAAAGCGAACCGGCGTTCAGCGCCTCACTGGTGCCGGTGCTGGTGCCCGCCGACGTGCAGGAGATTCTGGAACTCGGCCTGCATGGCTGGGCGATGTCGCGCTGGTCGGGCCGCTATATCGGCTTCAAGACGGTGGGCGACGTTGTGGACACCTCGGCCAGCGTGGCCTTCGCGCTGGAGCAGTTCCGCAGCGTGCTGCCGGATGGTCCGTGGCCGGATGTGCATATCCGCCCGAACGATCCGCCGATGGATCAGGAAGCGCGCGTGTTCAACATCGGGCTTCCGGCGGCGCTGGATTATGTGCGCGCCAACGGGCTTGACCGCATCATGCTGGATGCGCCGAACCCGGCGCTGGGCATCATAACCTACGGCAAGTCGTATCACGACACGCGGCAGGCGCTGGCCGATCTGGGCGGCGCGCCGGTGCGTCTGCTGAAACTGGCGCTGACCTGGCCGGTGGAACCGCGCATCGTGCGGCAGTTCGCCGAAGGCTTGTCCGAGATTATCGTGGTTGAGGAAAAATCGGCGTTCGTGGAACGCCAGATCCGCGACGTGCTGTACAACATGCCCAACCGGCCATTGGTGTTGGGGCGGCAGGACGACACGGGCGCGGAGTTGCTGCGCGCGGGCGGCGAATTGTCCGCCGATGACATCGCCCTCGCCCTTGCCCGCCGGCTGCCGCAGACCGAACAGCTTGTGGCGCGGCGCAGTTATTTGCAGGCGCAGGCGGACCAGCTTACGCGCGCGCAGGTCGCTGCCGCGCGCAAACCGTATTTCTGTTCCGGCTGCCCGCACAACACATCGACCAAAATGATCGATGGCAGCCGCGCACTTGCGGGTATTGGCTGCCATTACATGTCGCAATGGATGGACCGCAACACGTCATTCTACAGCCAGATGGGCGGCGAGGGCGCGGTGTGGATCGGCCAGTCGCCGTTCAGCGAAGAAAACCACGTGTTCGCCAACATCGGTGATGGCACCTACTTCCATTCCGGCATCATGGCGGTGCGCGCGGCGGCGGCGGCCAAGGTCAACATGACCTACAAGCTGCTGTTCAACGATGCGGTGGCGATGACCGGCGGCCAGCCTGTGGAAGGCCAGTTGAACGTGCCGCAGATCACAAGGCAATTGGCTGCCGAGGGCGTGGTGCGGATTGCGGTGGTGACCGACGAGCCGGAAAAGCATGATGGCGTCACGGATTTCGCGCCCGGCACCGAAGTGCGCCACCGCCGCGATCTGGACGATGTGATGAAGGCCATGCGCGACACACCGGGCCTGACGGCGATTGTCTACGACCAGACCTGCGCCTCTGAGAAGCGCCGCCGCCGCAAGCGCGGCACCTTCGCAGACCCGCCGCGCCGCGCCTTCATCAATCAGGCGGTGTGTGAAGGCTGCGGCGACTGCTCCAAGGCGTCCAACTGCATGTCGGTCATGCCGCTGGAAACGCCGCTGGGCACCAAGCGGCAGATCGATCAATCCAGTTGCAACAAGGATTTTTCCTGCATCGAGGGCTTCTGCCCCAGCTTCGTCACCGTGCATGGCGGCAAGCCGCGCAAGCGTGCGCGTGTGGCCCCGGATGATGCGGGATTGCGTGAGCCTGCGCTGCGGGCGCTGGACAAGCCGTGGTCGCTGCTGGTCACCGGCATCGGCGGCACCGGTATTGTCACCGTCGGTGCGCTTTTGGGCATGGCGGCGCATCTGGAAGAAAAACACGTCAGCGTGCTGGATGTGACCGGCATGGCGCAGAAGGGCGGCGGGGTCTGGAGCAATATCCGCATCGCCGCCGATGCCGATGCGCTGCACGGCCTGCATATCGGCGGCGGCCATGCCGATCTGTTGCTGGCGGGCGACATGGTGGTCTC
>CAIPHQ010000232.1 GCA_903864895.1 uncultured Rhodospirillales bacterium | reverse complement strand
TGCTGTTGTTGAAAGCCGCATTTAATGCCCCCAGACCCCAGGCCTGCCGACGCAAACAAGGCTGCCGCGCAACCCACAGGTCTGCCGCCGGCATCGGACGGCGCTGAGTCCTTTCTTGTCGTGGGCATCGGATCGTCTGCCGGAGGGCTGGAGGCGTGCCGGCGGCTGATTCGCGCGTTGCCGCCGATCACCGGCATGGCCTTCGTGCTGATACAGCACCTCGACCCCGGGCATGAAAGTCTGATGGCCGATCTGCTCTCCGGAAGTTCCAGCCTGACCGTGCGGCAAGCCGAGGACGGCATGAAAGTGCTGCGGGAGCACCTGTATGTGATTCCGCCTGGCACCTATCTGGCCGTGCGTGACGGCACGTTGCATCTGTCTGCTCCACTGGCCAAACATGGTGCCCGGCTGCCGGTAGACTTCTTTCTGCATTCGCTGGCTGCAGCCTATGGGCATCAGGCCGCGTGCCTGATCCTGTCAGGCACCGGCGCCGACGGCAGCCTGGGACTGAACTCCATCAAGCAGCACGGCGGACTGGTCATCGCCCAAGACCCCGAGGAGGCTGGTTACGACGGGATGCCGCGCAGCGCCATCCGCACCGGACATGTCAGCCTGGTTCTGCCACTTGAAGCGATGCCGGAAGCGTTGCGGCTATATGCAGGCAAGGGTGCCGTTGTACCAAATCCGATTGCCCCGGACCCGGCCATGCCGAGCGGCCTGAGTGACATCATCGAATTGCTGCGCGCGCGGACCGCCCACGATTTCACGTTGTACAAATCTGGCACATTGGTCCGGCGGATTGAACGGCGCATGGTGAGGGCCAGAATCGAAGCCGGCGCGCTGGGCGCGTATCTGGCTCTGCTGCGCGATTCGCCCGGTGAACTGGATCTTCTGGCGAAAGATCTGCTGATCAACGTGACCAGTTTCTTCCGTGATCCGGAAGTGTTCGAATTGCTGGCCATGGACATCATTCCCGAGTTGATGCGGGCACAGCCTGAAGGTCAGCCGGTGCGCATCTGGATCGCGGGATGCAGCACCGGTGAGGAAACCTATTCGCTGGTGATGCTGTTTCATGAATTCATGGACAAGACGCAGCATTCAGCGAAGCTGCAGTTCTTCGCCTCGGACGTTGACGCCGACGCGGTGGCCAGCGCGCGCGAAGGCCTGTACCCGGACGCGATTTCCGCCGATGTGTCGGCGCAGCGGCTGAAGCGGTTCTTTACCAAGGAAGGCCGCGGCTATCGCATCATGCCGGATCTGCGTGCGTCGGTGGTATTCACCGTGCAGGACGTGCTGGCCGACCCGCCGTTTTCCCGGCTTGATATGGTGTCATGCCGCAACCTGCTGATCTATCTGCTGCCGGAAGCGCAACAGCGCGTGTTCTCGCTGTTCCATTTTGCGCTGCGCAAGAATGGCGTGTTGCTGCTGGGCAACGCCGAAAACGTGCCGGAGAGTGACCAGCATTTTGAGACGATCTCCAAATCGGCACACCTGTTCCGCCACGTCGGGCGCCACCGGCCCGGCGAGCACCGCTTCTCGGTCAATCCGCGCGAAACCGCATGGGGCACCGCCCGCAATGCCACCACCCCGGTTGTTTCACGGCAAAGCCTGCTGGCGGATCTGGTTCGCAAACTGGTGATCGATGCGCATTCCCCCGCTGCCGTATTGATCAATCGCAAGTTCGAGTGCCTGTACTTGCTCGGGCCAACCGAGCGCTTCTTGCATGTCGCCCCCGGACACCCGACGTTTGACTTGCTGGCCATGGCGCTTCCAGCCATTCGGGCACGGCTTCGCGCCACCATCCTGCGCGCCATGCAGGGCAGCACCCGCATCATAGCACCGGGCGGCGAAATCGAGCGGGACGGGCACTTCCTGCCATTTTCCATCGACATTCAGCCGGTCACATCCGAAGGCCGTGACCTGCTGCTCGTTTGCTTCATCGAAGCGGTTCGCTCCGAACCGGCGCGTGGCAAGGCCGTGCATGACGCGACCCACGACATCACGCTGGAGCGGGAGCTTGAGGCGGCGCGGGCAGATTTGCAGTCCGCGATCCACGATTTGAAGATCTCTGCAGAGGACCAGAAGTCGATCAACGACGAGGCCTCCTCGCTCAATGAGGAACTGCAATCCACCAATGAGGAGCTGCTGACTTCCAAGGAGGAGTTGCAGTCGCTGAATGAGGAACTGACCGCACTGAATACCCAGTTGCATGAAGCGCTGGAGCGGCAGCGCACGACGTCCAACGATCTGCAGAACGTGCTGAACAGCACCAATGTGGCCACGGTGTTTCTGGATACAGATCTGAAAATCCGGTTTTTCACGCCGTCCACCCGCTCGCTGTTTCATGTCATTCCGGGCGATATCGGCAGGCCACTCGCCGACCTGACATCGCTGTCGGCAGACGGCGCGTTATTGACGGACGCGCGCACCGTGTTGCAGTCACTTGAGCCGGTCGAGCGCGAGATCGAATCCGTTGGCGGGCAGTGGTATATCCGCCGCGTCCTGCCCTACCGCACCGAGGATCTCGGGGTGGAAGGTGTAGTGATAACGTTCGTGGACAGCACCGAGCGCCGCAGGGCAGCCGATGCGCTGGTGGCCGCAAAGCGAGATGCGGAACTGTCCAGCGTGGCGAAGTCACGCTTTCTGGCGGCCGCCAGCCATGATCTGCGCCAGCCTTTGCAGTCGCTCAGTCTGCTCAGCGGTGTGCTCGCCCGCAATATCCGCGACCATCGCTATGACGAGGCGCTGGCGCTGGTTGGACGCATGGACGAGACATCGGCCGCCATGTCGAGCATGTTGAACGCACTGCTCGACATCACGCAGATCGACGGCGGCACGGTGGCTCCCGAGATCACCACGTTCAGTTTGGGAGAATTGTTCCAGCGCCTGCACACCGAATTTGCCGAACAGGCAGATGCGCAGGGCATATCCCTGCGCCATGTCCCCAGCAGCCAGATGCTGCAGACCGACCGGCACATGCTGGGCCAGATGATTCGCAACATCGTGGCGAATGCATTGAAATACACCCGGCTTGGCAAGGTGCTGATCGGCTGCCGCCACCGTGCGGGCAGCGTGTCCATCGAAGTCTGGGATACCGGAATCGGTATTCCCGCCGGCGAACTTGATGCGATTTTCGAGGAATACCACCAGATCGACAACGGCGTGCGTGAGCGCAACCGGGGCCTCGGGCTCGGGCTTTCCATCGTGCAGCGCCTGGCGCGCGTGCTGGGGCTGCACGTGCGCGTTCGCTCCCAGATAGGCCGCGGCTCGGTGTTCAGCATCGATATCAGAGTGCCGGCCGAAGTGCCGCCGCCAGCCAAGCCGGTCGCGGCCGTGGAGTCCGGCCAGAGCCATCACCGCAACACCGGCGCCATTCTGATCGTCGAGGATGACCCCGAAGTACGCGAACTGCTGGGCATGTTGCTGAAAGGCAAAGGCCATCACATCACCATGGCGCCCGACGGCAATGCGGCCCTGACGCTGCTGGAGCGCGGCATGATCCGCCCGGATCTGTTGCTGGCCGACTTCAATCTGCCCAACGGCATCAACGGCCTGCAACTGGCAGCCAAGGTCCGGTTGCGGCTGCAGCGGGAATTGCCGGTGATCATACTGACCGGCGACATGACCGCTGGCACGATGCGCGACATTGCGCGGCAGAACTGCAGCCAGCTCAACAAGCCGGTCAAGGTCAGGGAACTCAGCCAGGCAATCGAGGCATTCCTGCCGGAGCGATCGGCCAACATGCTCCACCCCGGCGCAGGGGGCAAAGAGACACAGCAGGCGACCATTTTTGTGGTCGATGATGATCCGCAGATCTGCGAAGCCATGCGCACGGTGTTCGAGGACAACGGACAGGCGGTGGAGGTCTATGCCACGGCCGAGGCGTTTCTGCTTGCCTACCAGCCTGGCCGGCCGGGTTGTCTGCTGGTGGATGCGTACCTGCCCGGACTTAGCGGTCTGGACCTGCTGCAGCGTTTGCATGACGTCAAACAGCCGCCGCCGGCTGTCATGATCACCGGGCACAGCGATGTGCAGATGGTGGTGCAGGCCATGAAGGCCGGGGCGGTTGATTTCATCGAAAAGCCAGTCGGGCGCGATGACCTTGTCGGCTCCGTCGAACGCGCGCTGGGGCTGTCGCGTGATGCAGGCAAACTCGCCGCACGGCAGGATGAGGCCGCCAGCCATATCGCCAGCCTCACGCCGCGCCAGCGCGAGATCATGGACATGGTGCTGGCCGGCCACCCCAGCAAAAACATCGCCGCCGATCTTGATATCAGCCAGCGCACTGTGGAAAATCACCGTGCGGAAATCATGCGGCGAACCGGCGCGAAATCGCTGCCCGCGCTGGCACGCATCGCCATCTCGGCCCTGCCGGGCACGATTCCGATGCTAGGTGTTTCCCGGTCCTGACGAGCCCGCCGCCCAGCGGCTAGTCTGAATTCTGCCACATCCGGCCCGCCATTCCGGCCGCCCGTGAGCGATGGGAGACAAGCCATGTACATCGATCTGCATCGTGATTCATCACGCGACCAGCTTCGCTTCGTGTTCGGCAATTCTGTGCATTCCCGCGACATCGACACCGGCGTGACCTACGGCGACATTGCACGGATGTTCAACGAGACCACACGCATGCGCCATGGCAATCCGATTGCTGTAGATGTCACCTGCAATGGCAGCAACCGCGCAGTTCGTCCACCAATCTCTGAGTGATTTCCGATCCTGTATGCTTCGGATGGCAGGCTTAGACTGCAATTGTCCTGATAGCTTTTTATACGTCTGGACCCGAATGCAGGCGGTTCTGCAAATAAACCGAAGGCGTTTTCATCATGACAGCTACCGTAAAGCACCCCGCCGCCGCCGAACACACCAAGGCCGCGGGCGATCATTCCGCTGCAGCGCACAGCCACCACCAGGCGGCTGAGCAGCACGCGATGGGCAAGCATGACGATGCCAAGAAGCACGCAGCGATGGCCGTGAACCACAGCGAGGCGGCGGTGAAGCAAAGTGCGGCTGCCTCCGGCGCATCGCACAAGTGACCGGCTGCGCTGACACAGGAGGTCCGATGCCATGAACAAGGATCGCATCGACGGCGCGGCCAAGCAGGCCAAGGGCGCCGTGGAAGCTGCCACCGGCAAATTGCTGGGTGACGCCAAGCTGGTTGCCGATGGCAAGCATGACGAGGCTTCCGGCAAGCTGCAGAACGCTCTGGGCGGTCTGAAGGATTCCCTGAAGCAATAGCATCCGAACGCCCTGCCCCGGTGCCGCCGTACGGCTGCACCGGGGCAGATTTGGTTTTAAAAGGAATAGCCATGTTCAACCGTTTTCTCATGCTGTCCAGTGCCGCAGCGATTGCTGCCACGCTCAGCCTCCCTGCCCTCGCCCAGGGGGCTCCGCAGACGCTGGAAATGATGAAGGCCGTTCCCGCGTCGCAAACGACCGGCTACCGCACCTCCAAGGTGGTTGGCAGCACGGTATACAATGATGCCAATGTTGAAGTTGGCACCATCGACGATCTGATTGTGACACCCGCCGACAAGGTGACCTATGCCGTACTGTCCATCGGCGGCTTCCTTGGCATTGGCACGCGGCTCGCCGTGGTGCCCATCGACGCGCTTGAGGTGAAGGACAAGCGCATGGTGATGCATGGCGCCACCAAGGCGTCATTGATGGCGCTGCTGCCCTTCAGCTACGCCAGCTGATCGCCATGCCCAGACCTGGATGCGTGATCTGCCGGATCGCCTGCCTGTTGCTGCTGGCGGTTAGCGTGTGCGGGTGTGTGGTGGATGGCGGCGGCAGACGTGGTGATGGCGATCACCGGGGCGGCTGGAATGGCGGCCCTGATCGCTATGGCGACCGCGGGCACACCTGGCACAACTAGTACGCCACATTGCGCCGCGCTGCCGTCCCGGGGGAAACACCGTGACGGCAGCGCGGCGTTGTTGTTTTGCCGGCCGCGTGCAGCCGGGGCACCAAGCGGATAGCGGGCCAGAGAGGCGGCAACGCCCCCCGGCCGCGCCGCCGCCTTACGGACGAATGTGCGAAATCT
Source organism: uncultured Rhodospirillales bacterium (assembly GCA_903864895.1). Taxonomy (GTDB): domain Bacteria; phylum Pseudomonadota; class Alphaproteobacteria; order Acetobacterales; family Acetobacteraceae; genus CAIPHQ01. Next base: position 9,408 of record CAIPHQ010000232.1, on the reverse strand, counting down.
TGGTGCCTTCGATGCTGATGCCCGCCATCAGCCCGCGCTGATCGAAGATGAAGGCATAGGCATCCCCCTTCATCGTGGAAGTGGAGAGGTTCTTGGCCACGCCTTCATCCACCAGCACCACGGTGGGGCCAACGCCGAGTTCCCAGCCCTCGGAGTTGCGCAGATAATTCAGGGCACCCTGATTCATCAGAAACACGGCATAGCCGTACGACTGCGCGCCGGCCTGCAAACCCCACGAACCGGTGAAGGAGTTGTAGTAGCCATCGACAGCGCCGCCCTTTTGCAATTCACCTTCACCAAACGCGCCACCGAAGATCAGGCCAGCCTTGACGATGCTCGGGAAGATCAGAATGGCCACTGCACTGTGCGACAGTGACTCGGCCACGGAATTGACGCGGTACAGATGGCTGAGAGCCGCATTGGATTCGGAGGTCAATTCAGCCGGGGACGGCGAACCGGCCGAGGCCGGGCTGGAGGCGGAAAATGCGGTGGCGCCGGCCAGCGCCAACGCGCCGGCAAGCCACGACGGGAACGGTTTCATGGTGGTGGTGTCCTGTGTGCGGGATGTGCAGAGATCAGTTGCCGTCGTTGCGCCGCTGGTGACCCTGCTTGCCACTGCCCTCGCGGTTGCCGGCCTGGCCATGCGGAATGAATTTGGCCGGTTACTTGCGGCCGGCGCCTTGATGGTCTGCCCCGGCTTGCGTCAATGGGCTTCTTCCCACTTCTGGAATGGCGGGCGCTGCGCGGGTGCCGCGCCGTGCGGCTGGGATTGCTGGCGTGTTTGCGGCGCCTGCGGCTGCGGGCGGGGCTGCTGCGGCTGAGGCTGGGCGCGCTGTTGCGGCGGTTGGGCCTGCGGCTGCGGGCGTGGCTGCTGCGGCTGCGTTTGCGGGCGAGGCTGCGGCGCCTGGTCCTGCGGTTTTCCGAGCGGCTGTTGAACCGGTGCTTGCGGGCGGGATTGCGGGGGTTGGGCATGCTGTTCCGGCGCTTGGGCACGCGGTTGCACCGCCGGGCCGGGCGCGGGCGGCCGGTTGGCTTGTGGCACTGCGGGCAGGCTGTTGCCGCGCTGCGGCTGCGGTGCCGCATGGCCGCCCGCGTCTGGCCCGCGCGGCGCGGCAGCTTGGGGCTGCCCGTGCCCGGTGTCAGAGGGCGGGGCTGCCCCGCGCGCCGGGGCGTTGGCGCGCATGGTTTGCAGATGCTGGGTTTGCACCTCGGTGGCAGGCACATGACGTTCCTGCGCCACTCCGAGTTCCGCGCGCGAGGGGCGCGTGGCTATACCCGTGCCGCCATTGTAGCTGACGCGGTTGATGGTGGTGTTGTTGATGATGACCGTCGAGTTATAGACATGCTCGACATTGCGGCTGCCAAAATTATTGGCGTTCCGGTTATACGCAAAGGCGCCGTGCTCCCAACGCCCTCCGTCATAGCCGGAGCCGCCATAGCCGAAGCCATAATTTATGCCCCCATAAAAGCCGACATGCGGTCCCCAGTATCCGGAATTGAAGGCATAGTATCCGTTGCGCCAGCCCCAGTACCCCGGCGTCCACAAGAACCCGATCTGCGGCGGGCGCACCCAAAGTCCGGCCACCCAGAAATAACCATCGTCGCCGTAGCTCCAGTATCCCGGCGTCCAGATATAGCCCTCGCCGGGAATTTCGGGTTGCTCGTACACCAGCAGTGCCGGCGGGGCGATAACAATATTCAAACCAATCATCAGTTGCGCCGAGGCTGGATTGGCACACATCAGGCAGGAACCGGCCAGCAACACTGGCAGGGCAGCGTGAATTGCGCGCATCGCGGGAAACCTTTTGAACTGCGGCGGCAGCCGCATGCTTTATGTGGGCAGAGTATAAAAATGCTTATACCCAGACCCACATTAGATATGGCCGCACATTTTCCGATTTCAATAATAACAATCGGAAATATGGCTATCAAAATATGAGTAATTATACTTAATATAGGAAAATTTCTATCAAAATGTCTAACGCTGGCCTCACAGGCCGGAGCGGGCGGACACCTGCACCCCTTCTTTCGGCGCACGCCGCGCAGCGCCAAATTTTTCCTTCCGCGACCTCAGTTTTCCTCTTGATGCGCGCATTCGGCCCGCATAGCGTCGCCTCCCACGCCATGGCATTGCTGCCGTGGCTGTCTGGGCAGCGCAGCCCTCGAATCCGCAACCCGTTCGCCGGGCTGCGGATTCGAGGGCTTTTTTTGTGCCTGCTGCCCAGCCGCGTGCCTGCACTGCAACCAGGGGGACCTTCTGATGGCCGGGCCAACGCAACACCATTCCGCGCTGGAAAACGCCGAGGAGCAGGTGGATCACCTGCTCGGCAACGAATACGAACATGAACCCGTGCCCGCCAAGGCACGCCGCAGCCTGTTCTCCGTCACGCTGGTCTGGGCCGGATTCCCCATGATCATCACCGGCGCGATGACCGGGTCGATCCTCGTGCTGGGCATGGGCTTCACCAATGCGCTGATCGCAATGATCATCGGCAACCTGATCATGCTGGGCTACGTGGGCGCGCTGGGCATTCTGGGCACCAAGCGCGGCGTGAACTTCGCACTGCTGGCCAGCGTGGTGTTCGGCAAGAAGGGCTATGTGCTGGCGTCCGGACTGCTGTCCACGCTGCTGCTGGGCTGGTACGCGGTGCAAACCGGCATCACCGGCGCGCTGGTGAGTGGCACGTACGGGCTGAGCTACGTGTGGATGACCGTGATTGCCGGGTTGCTCTACATCGGCATCACCTTCGTCGGCGTGCGGGGCCTGCACTATATCGGCCTGGTGTCCATCCCGCTGTTCGTCATTCTCGGCCTGTGGGTGGCGTTCGATGCAGCGGGCACCACGTCGTGGGCGGCCATCATGGCCTATCCGGGCAACAATGGCGCGGCCAGCATGCCGATGGGCGTGGGCCTGACCGTTGTGGTGGCGTTGTTCATCGACGCGGGCACCGTGACAGCGGACTTCAACCGCTGGGCCAAGAACTCCACCGACTCGTTCCTGTCCACCTTCAGCGCCTTCCCGTTCGCCAACATGGTCGCCATGCTGGTCGGCGGCGTGATGACGGCCGCGCTCGCTGTGCCGAACGCCAACCCGTTCGGGGCCGACAACATGTTCGGCTACATGAACCACCTGCAGCTTGGCTGGCTGAGCGTGCTGGCATTCGTGTTCCTGTATCTGAACCTCGGCTCGGTCTGCTCGCACTGCCTGTACAACTCGGCCACCGGCTGGTCGCGCATTGTGGGCACGCATATGCGTCTGGCCGCCGTGATCCTGGGCGTCATCGGCATTGCCGTGGCCGCAGGCAACATCTGGGCGTTCTTCATCCAGTGGCTCAGCCTGCTGGGCGTGCTGGTGCCGCCGATTGGCGCGATCATTCTGGTGGACCAGTATATGGTGCGCCCGGACGCCAAGATGTCGGCTGACTGGCGCCCGACCGCGTTCGGGGCATGGGCCATCGGGTCCGCCGTGGGCCTGATCGTGGAAAAGGGCGCGCCGCAGTTCTCGACCGCCATCTGCTCGATGGTCATCGGCGGCATCGCTTACTGGGCGCTGTCGGCCATTGCCAAACCGGCGGTTCAGCCTGCCGAATAACGCCGTGACCTAACGCCGCGCGGTGCCAAGCCGCGCGGCATCCTGGAGGAGCCGCTATGGACTACGAGATCTACGACCTCGGCAATGTGACGCTGCAAGGCGGTGCCACCATCCGCGACTGCAAACTGGCGTACAAGACCTTCGGCACCCTGAACGCCGCCAAGGACAACGCCATCGTGTATCCCACATGGTATTCTGGCCAGCACGACGCCAATGAGTGGCTGGTCGGCCCCGGCATGGCGCTGGACCCGGCCAAGTATTTCATCATCATTCCGAACATGCTGGGCAACGGGCTGTCGTCCTCACCCAGCAACACGCCGGAGCCGTATAACGGCCCGCGCTTCCCCAACGTGACCGCCTACGACAATGTGAAGGTGCAGCACCGTCTGGTGACCGAGAAGTTCGGCATCAGCAAGCTGCCGCTGGTCACTGGCTGGTCCATGGGGGCACTGCAAACCTTTCACTGGGGTGCCATGTTCCCCGATATGGTGGAGCGCATCGCGCCGTTCTGCGGTTCGGCGAAATGCTCGCGCCACAACTTCGTGTTCCTCGAAGGCGTAAAGGCCGCGCTGACCGCTGATGCCGCGTTCAAGGGCGGCTGGTATGACACCAAGCCCGCCATCGGCCTGCGCGCCATGGCCCGCGTGTATGCCGGCTGGGGCTTCAGCCAGGATTTCTACCGCGCGGAACTCGACATCAAGACGCTCGGCTTCTCGTCACTGGAAGACTTCCTTGTGGCGTTCTGGGAAGGCTTCTTCCTGCCGAAGGATGCCAACAACCTGCTGACCATGCTGTGGACTTGGCAGCGCGGCGACATCAGCGCCAACGAGATCTACGGCGGCGACTTCGTCAAGGCGCTGGGGGCCATCAAGGCCAAGGCCTATGTGATGCCGGGGGCAACCGACCTGTATTTCCCGCCTGCGGACAGCGAGTTCGAGGTGGCGCACATGCCGAACGCCAAGTTCATCCCGATCCCGTCGATCTGGGGCCATTTCGCTGGCGGGCCGGGCACCAACCCGGTGGACGTGAAGTTCCTCGATGACAAGTTGAAGGAACTGCTGGCCAGCTAGGCACACGCACAAGCCCCTTCGCCCGCCCCGGCGGGCGGAGGGGATGCCACCACACGCCGCGACAGATCAGGGGCACCCGATGAGCATTACGTGGAAAAGCGACGCCGCCGCCATGGCCGCCGCCGTGCAGGCCAAACAGGTTTCCGCCGTTGAACTCGCAAAGGCAGCCCTGGCGCGCGTTGACGCGCTGGACAGCACCTTGCACGCGTTCTGCACGCCCACCCCCGAACTGGCGCTGCGCGAAGCCGCCGCCGTGGACGCGGCCATCGCATCCGGCGCGCCGGTCGGGCCACTGGCCGGTGTGCCCTATGGCATCAAGGATCTGATCTGCTCCAAAGACGTGCGCACCATGTCGGGCGCCGTCGCCTACGCCGATTTCATACCCGATGAAGACGATGTGGTGGTCGAGCGCATGCGCGCCGCAGGCGCCGTGTCACTCGGCAAGACCAACGTGCCGGAATACGGCTACAGCGGTGTGGGCCATAACCCGGTGTGCGAAACCACAGTGAACCCGTGGAATATCGAGCGCACGCCGGGCGGTTCGTCCGCCGGGTCGGGCGCCGCCGTGGCCTCGGGCATGTGCCCCATCGCACTGGGCAGCGATGGCGGCGGGTCGGTGCGCATTCCGTCCTCGTTCTGCGGGTTGGTCGGCGTGAAGGCCTCCATGGGCCGGGTGCCGCTGTATCCCGGCACCAAGGATGAGCGGTACCCCGGCGTCTCCTCATGGGAATCGCTGGAACATATCGGCCCGATGACGCGCACCGTGCGTGATGCGGCGCTGATGCTGTCGGTGATCGCGGGGCCGGACTCCCGCGACCGCCTGTCAATTCCAACGTCTGACATCGACTGGGTTGCCGCCGGACAGGTGCGCGACCTGAAGGGCCTGCGCGTCGCCTACAGCCCGGACTGGGGCTATGCCGCCGTGGACCCGGAAGTGCGCCGCGTGGTAGGCGAAGCGGTGAAGGTGTTTGAACAGGATCTGGGCTGCATCGTCGAAGAAGCCCACCCCGGTTTCGATGACCCGTACGGCGCGTTCTGGGGTCTGGTGGCGATGGAAACCGACCTGAAGGGCATGCGCGCCATCGTGGACAAGCACGGCCACAAGATGACACCCCATCTGGTGGACTTCATCACCCGCGACTGGAAGGCCGAGGACTTCACCAATTCGCTGATGACGCGCAAGGCTGTCACCAACAAGATGTGGCGCTTCATGCAGGGCTACGACATCCTGCTGACGCCCACGCTGGCAGTGCCGCCGTTCGCGCTGCACATTCAGGGCATCGAGAAGATCGATGGCCGCATGGTGCAGCCGTTCCAGTGGCTCGCCTTTACCTTCCCGCTGAACATGACCGGCCAGCCTGCGGCCTCGGTGCCCGCCGGGTTCACCAAGACGGGCCTGCCGGTGGGATTGCAGATCATCGGCCGCCATCTGGCCGACGCCTCCGTGCTGCAAGCCGCCGCCGCGTTTGAAGCGGCCAAGCCGTGGGCCGATGCATGGCCCACGCTGGCGCAATGACCGATCTGCGCGCCTATCTGATCGCTGGCGAGCCGTATTACCGGCCCGTCGGCGATGAAGTGCAGGTGTTCGACGCCGCGTACAAGCACCGCCTGCCGGTGATGCTGAAAGGCCCCACCGGCTGCGGCAAGACGCGGTTTCTGGAATACATGGCGTGGAAGCTGCAACGCCCGCTGATCACGGTGGCCGCGCATGAGGACATGACGGCCGCCGATCTGGTCGGCCGCTTCCTGCTCGCCCCCGGCCAGACCGTGTGGCACGACGGGCCGCTGACGCTGGCCGTGCGTGGCGGCGGCATCTGCTACATCGACGAGATTGTTGAGGCGCGGCAGGACACCACCGTGGTGATCCATCCGCTGACCGACGCACGGCGCATGCTGCCGCTGGAAAAGAAGAACGAACTGGTGCCCGCGCACGCGGACTTCCAGCTCGCCATCTCCTACAACCCCGGCTACCAGAGCGCGGTGAAGGACTTGAAGGAATCCACCAAGCAGCGCTTCGTGGGCATCGATTTCTTCTATCCCTCCGCCGCCATCGAAGCCGAGATTGTGGCGCGCGAAAGCGGCGTGGATGCCGCGACTGCGGCAACGCTGGTGCAGATCGGCCAACGCTCCCGCCATTTGCGCGGGCAAGGGCTGGAAGAAGGCGCCTCCACCCGCATGCTGATCCATGCCGGCCGGCTGACGCTGGCGGGGCTGGCACTGTCCGCCGCCGCGCAGGCCGCCATCGTGCTGCCGCTGACCGATGACGCCGACCTGCGTGAGGCGCTGGGGGCTGCGATTGCCGCCTGCCTCGGCTGATGCTGGCTGACACCTCCGCCGCCGGGCGCCTCGCCGCCGCGCTGCGCCCGCGCCCGGCGCTGGCGGCGCTGTATCAGCAGGCCTGGTCGGCGATGGAGGACGAGAACGCGGCAGAGGCATGGGCGGGCCATGTGCTGGTGCTGCTGAACGCCAATGCCGGGGCCACCTGCCTGACCACGCTGCTGCGCCTGCGCGCCCCCGCCGCCGTACTGGCGCAAACTGCAGCCTTCACCACCGATATCTGCCGCCATGCCGGAGCCGCGGCAGCGGTGACGTGCCTTGAGACATGGGACCGGCTGCGCGTGGCGGGGCTATGGCCGGGCTTCGTGCTGGTGGCACAGTGCGCCCCCGAGTGCGTGGCCGGCCTCGCCGCCAACGCTGCCGCCGTGGTGCAGGCGGTGGGCGGCGGCGGGTTTGCCGATTTTGCCGCACTCGGCCTGAAAGCCGCCGGGCGTGACAAGGCCCGCCGCGCCGCGTTCTTCGCGCTGAATGATCCGCTGGCCCGCCGCGCGCTGGCGCAGGGCGAGGGCAGCGGCTTCGCCATCCAGGAACGGCGGCTGAAGCTGTTTGGCACCGCACTGTGGGGCCGCATCCCGGCCCTGCGCCCGCTGCCCGCCGCCGAAGGCCGCCCGCCGCCGCGCCGCACAAGCATGTCCGACGGCGTGGTGCTGTTGCCGGATACCTATCCGGGCGTGCCGCCCGCCGCACAGGCCGCGCTGTATCGCGCCGCCGTGGCGCACGCGCTGGCGCATCTGATGGCAGGCGCGCCACGTCAGAAGATCGGCACGCTGAAACCGCTGCAACTGGCGCTGGCGGGTGTCATCGAGGATGCGCGGGTTGAGGCGCTGATGCTGCGCCGCTTTCCAGGCCTGCGCCACCTGTGGGCCCCGTATCATGTGGCGCAACCCGAGGGCGGCACTGCCCCGGCCCTGCTGGCCCGCCTGTCGCGCGCGCTGTTCGACCCGGCTTACGAGGACAACCACGGCTTCATCGCCAAAGGCCGCGCGCTGGTGGCCGCCGCCGACCCGTTCGACCCCGAGGCCTGCCGCCGCATCGGCGGATTGCTGGGCAACGATCTGGGGCAGGCGCGGGTGCAGTTCAACGCGCGCACGCATGTGGTGGAACCGGCCTATCGCGACGATGGGCTCGGTTTGTGGGATTTCGGCGACAAGGCCGAGGCGCCCACCGAGATGATCGACCTGATGGTGGAAGCCGCCCGCGTGCGGCAGGAAGCGGGGGACGACGGCAGGACCGAACAAGGCCCGCCCGAGACCGCCGCCCGTGCGCGCGCCGTGGCCGCCCCGCAGCCGGACAGCGTGCTGCTGGCCCGCTACCCGGAATGGGACCGCACGCAGGGTATCGACCGCCCCGACTGGACCGCGGTGCGCGCCGTGCCCGCCGTGATGGGCGACATACGGCGGCTGGACGCTGCGCTGGATAGCGTGCCCGACCTGCGCCGCCGCGTCGCCCGGCTTGTCCGCGCCGCCAAACCCGGCCGCCCGCAGCGCCTCAAGCGCCAGCCGGACGGCATGGATCTGGACATCGACGCCGTGTTGGACGCCGAGATCGCCCGCGAAGCCGGGGAGATGCAGGGCGAGCGCGTGTATCGCAGCACCGCGCTGCAAACCCGCGATCTGGCCGCCGTGGTCCTGGTGGACGTATCGGAATCCACCCGCACCGGCGGCGTGCTGGACATCGAACGCGTGGCAGTAACGCTGCTGGCCGAGGCCATGGCCGGGCTGGGCGACCCGTTCGCGCTGATGGCCTTTGCGTCCGACGGGCGCGATCAGGTGCGCCTGACCCGCATCAAGGATTTTGCCGAACCGTTCGCACCCCCTGCCCGCGCGAGGCTCGCGGGGCTCACGCCGGGCCTGTCCACAAGACTGGGTGCCGCGTTACGCCATGCGGGCGCCGAACTGGCGGGGGTGCGCAGTTTTCGCAGGCTGGTGCTGGTGCTGACCGATGGCGAGCCGTCCGACATCGATGTGCCCGACCCGCGCGATCTCGTGGAAGACAGCCGCCGCGCCGTGTTGGGCCTGCGCGCACGCGGCATCGACGCGTTCGGCGTGGTGCTGGGCACCGGCGGGGCCGAAAACGCCGCGCGCATGTTCGGCCGGTCCGGCTACGTGGCGCTGCGCCGGCTGGAGGATTTGCCTGCGCGGCTGTCCGACCTGTATTTCCGGCTGTCGCGCCGCTGAGCCTATTTGCCGCGCGCGATCAGGCGGCACCCGGCCATGGACACGGCCGCCTCCGCTGCCAAGGCCGCGATACACCGCCCCAGCGTGCCGCCATCCGGCCCGAGCAACCGCACCGCAAGCCCCAGCCCGGACGGCGCCGCCGACGCGCCGGCGTAACAGCCGCACGCCTCGGCCGCCGCTTCCACTGCAGCCGCATCGGGCAGCAGCGCCGCAGGCCCCAGCACCAGCAGCA
>CAIPHQ010000231.1 GCA_903864895.1 uncultured Rhodospirillales bacterium | reverse complement strand
GCGCATCGTCATGGAGCGGTCCTTTCTGATCGGAGTGGTCAATCGGCCAGTTCCAGCAACGCCGGGCCGCTGGCGGGCGGCAGCGTGATTCGTGTGCCGGTCTGCCAGCCGGACGCGGGTGACCCTGGGGGCGCGCGCAGATTACGCCAGCGCGCAGGGTGCGTCAGGTCGAGTTCCAGCTTCAGGCCGCTGCTGTCCAGCACGCCCAGCAGACGGGTGCTTGCGGTGTCCAGCGTGTGCACCGCGATCCCGGTGGCAGCCGCACCATCCGGACGGTGCAAGGTGAAATCTGCCGTCATCCCGGCGTCACGCAGGCGCTGCGCCAGCACGGCGGGGGCCAGCCCGGGCACCACCTGCGCCACGTCACCCAACGGCGGGGCCGGGCGGGCACGGCCATGTGCGTCGTAGTCACCGGGCGGTGCATCGGCCAGCACCACGCCCCCCGCAGCGGCGAAGCCGCGCACGGCGGCAATCCCGGCGTCAGACAGCGCCAGCCCCTGCGGCAGGATCAGCACGCGCATCCCCTCACGCATCAGCGCGCCGCCTTCCAGCATCGCGGGTGACAGGAAGCGCGGCTGCAGGAACAGCCCGGACAGCGCCGCCACCGCGTTGCGGGTGCCGGCCCGCAGCGCGTTGTCCTCCAGTTCGGTCTCCGAGCGGCGGCGCGACCAGTCCTGCCCGGCGGCGGCATCGCGCTGGCGGTCGAGGATCCAGCGCAGCCGGAAACTGGCCGGGGAATACAGGATCGCCACCTTGTCCGCGTGCGGCCGCGCGGCCAGCAGCGCCTGCCCGGCGGGGCCGGCCAGATCTGCCAGCACCGGGGCCAGCGCCTGCCCGCGCGGACCCGGCGTGCCGTCCGGGCGAACGACTTCGGCCTCGGGATCCCACAGCACTGCGCCGCGATAGCCCTGCAACGCGGCCAGCCAGAGCCGTTGTGCATCCGCCGCACCATCGCCGCCCAGCGTGGTCAGCGTGATCAGCGCCGGGTTCATCGCCAGCGCGATGGCCTGCGAACTCTCGCTGCCGCCCAGTTCCATCACGTCCACCGCGTGTGCCAGCACCGTGTAGTCGTAGCCGCCCCAGCCCGGGGCCTGCCCGCCCTCCAGCCCGCTGCGTGCGGCCGGGTTGGCGGCGTGAATGGCCTCGGTGCCGGCCCGCACGGCGCGGGCAAAGGCGATGTCCATCCACGCCTTGAAGTCGCACCACGCCGCGAAATTGCCGTCCTGCACCCGCAGTGCGGCATCGGTGGACAGCGGCCGCACTTGCTCCCACGTGGCGAAATCGCTGCCCCATTCGGCGTTCAGCGCGCCGAGTGTGCCGTACTGCTCGCGCAGCCAGCCGCGCAGCCCGGCCAGCGAGGTCTCCGACACATCGAAATCCCACGCCGCCGTCAGATCGGCGATTCCGGCCTCATCGGCCAGATTGTAGTACAACGGCGCGGCGCCGAGGGCGTGAACATGCGCGGCCAGCCGCCGGCGGATGGCATCCTGTGCCGCCGGATCGGACAGACCGGGCGTGCGGATGAACACCGACGGATCCGCCGGGTCCGCCGCGTGGCGGGCCTGCGCGAGGTCGAACAGCCACGTCACCGGATGGTCCGGGCGCCAGCGGTGATAGGCGGCGTAGAAATCGGTGGCGATGTTCTCGACGTAAAAACCAAGTCCGGCCGCACGCAGCGGGGCCGTGCGGCGGGCCAGTTCGTCCGCCGGGCCGGTCGCAGCATCGTCGCGCACGCCGAAGGCCAGCCCAGCCGTAACGCCCAGCCGCTGCGCGCCTGCCAGCGCCGCCGGGCCGTGGTCATGCCACAGGATGATCTCGAAGCGGTCCCAGCCCGCCGCTGCCGGGACGGTGCCGCCCAGCAGGGCGGCGGCCAGTCCGGCGGCCAGCAGGCGGCGGCTCACTTCGGCTTGCCGCCCAATTCTGCCTGCAGTTTCAGTGCCGCGTCCCGGTCGCTGAAATTGCCGCCCTTCTCGATCACCAGGTCGATCAGCTTGGCCGCATCGGCGGTCTCGCCGGCATCCTTCATCACGGCGGCCAGATGGTAATGCACGGTCGCGTCACTGGGCAGTTGCATGGCCGCGCGGCGCAGCAGCATCAGCGCGGTGTCGCGCTTGGCCTTGTCCTGCGACAGGATCCAGCCAAGCGTATCGGCGCTCTGTCCGGTGGGTGACAGCAGATAGGCGCGTTGCGCCAGCAGCAGGCCCCGCTTGTCGTTCCGCTTGGAGTAGATCCAGGCAAGGTTGTTCAGCGCCACTGGATCGGTTGGCCGGACGGCCAGCACGGTCAGCAGGTTCTTTTCGGCGTCGTCCAGCCGCCCGGATTCGATATCAAGCGATGCGAGGTTTTCTGCGACGATCGGGTCCGGCTGCTTGGCCAGCCAGTCGCGCAGCACCTGCGTGGCCTCATCGGCCTTGCCTGCGGCACGCAACGCGGCGGCGTAGCTGATCACAAGCGTGCTGAACGGCATGTCCTTCATTTCTGAAGCGTAGGCGGTCACCGCCTCGGGATATTTCTTGGCCAGCATGTACAGCCCGCCGCGCAGCAACCGTGCCGTGGGGTTGTTGATCGGTTCCTGCACCAGTTTGTCGATGCTGGCCAGCGCCGCATCCAGCCCCTTGGCACGATAGGTCAGCACCACCGACAATTGCAGCAGGGCCGCATTGCCGGGGTACATCGCCAGCCCGTCATCGGCCACTTTCTGGGCGGCTTCCGACTTGTCCTGCTCCATCATCAGGTCGATCAGCCGCCGGCGGGCGTTGATGTCGGATGGCGCGTTGAGCAGCAACTGCCGGTAGGTGTCGATGGCGTCCTGCTTCTTGTCCTGCGACACCTGAAACTGCGCCCGGGCGTTCAGCACCAGCGGCGACAGCGCCTGTTCCAGCGGCACCGCATCCAGCACGTTGTAGGCAGCGGCGAAGTCGGCCTTGCGGGCCTGAAGTGCTGCTTCGGTCACCGCCAGACCGACCGTGTTCGGTGAAGTCTTGCGGGCAGCGCGAACCAGCTGGATCGCCTGATCGGTCTTGCCGTCGGCCAGAAAAATCTCGACGGCAGCGCGCAGCGCGGCGCGGTTGGCCGGCTGGGTGGCCAGAATATCGGTCAGCACCTTCTCGGCCGCATCGAACTTGCCGCCCATCGCCATCGCGCGCGCCAGATTAACCCGCGCCGGCACGGCCGTTGGCACCGCCTCCACGGCTTTTTCCCACGCAGCCTGTGCGCCGGCGAAATCCAGTTCGGCCATCTTCACCAGACCGGTCAGGTTACCGACCACTTCCGGCTTGGCGCGCGGCTGGCGGGCCAGACGGTCCAACGCCTGCTGCGCCTGCTCGGCATCACCTGCCGCCAGCGCCGACAGCACCTGCGCCGCGCCCGTTTCGGCGCGGCTCGGCTGCACTTCCAGCGACTGCTCCAGATCCTTCACCGCACCGCTGGTATCGCCGGAATCGAGCTGTTGCTCGGCCATTCGGGTCAGCGATTCGGGGTTGGTGGCATCCACTTCGTCCGGGCTGGTGGCTGCCATGACCGAGCCTTGCGCGGCCTGCGCCTGATTGCCGCTGAGGTCGTCGGCGCGGCGCAGCGCCTCGGTGGCCTCGCTGCGGTGTCCCATTTCCAGCTGAATCCGCGCCAGCAACCGGTAGGCGTCCACGTCGCCCTTGGTGCGCGCGATGTAGTGCGTGATCGCTTCCAGCGCCTGCTCGGTCTGGTTCACGTTGGCCTTGGCCAGCGCGTAATAATATTCGCCGCGCGGCAACTGGCCCAGCACCGGCTGGATTTTCTGCAGGCTGACATTGGCGTTCTGCCACTCCTTCAGCCGGACTTGCAGCAGCGCGTCCAGAAACAGGCCCAGCGTGCTTTTCGGATCGACCTTCAGCGCCGCTTCGATATCCTCACGCGCCTTGGTGTCCTCGCCTGCGATCAGCAGCGCGCGGGCGCGGGCCAGCCGCACCTGCGGCAGGTATGGTGCGGCAGCGACGGCGGCATCCAGCGTCAGCAGCGAACCGGCCAGATCACCCTGACCGCGTTGCAGATCGGCCTTCAGGCCGAGTGCTTCCAGCAGTTTCGGGTCGAGCTTCAGGGCCTCGTCCACCTTCAGCAGCGCCTGCGCCCGGTCGCCGATGGTGGCGGCCACGCGCGCGATGGCCAGCGGCGCATCGGGCAGGGTGGGGGCCAGACGCTCGGCAATGGTGGCGGAGGCGCGGGCCGCCTGCACGTCCTGCAAGGACAACTGGGCAAGGCTGCGGCTGACCAGCAACGAGGCCGCATCGGCGGGCGGCAGCCCGGCGGGGGTGAATTCCTTCAGCAGCGGCAGGAATTTCTGCTGTTGCAGATACGCCTTGGCCAGCATCGGCACGATGGCGGCGTTCTTGGAGCCATGCGCGCGGGCGGCCTTGAGCTCCTTCTCGGCGGCGACCGCATCGCCGACGCGCAATTGCAGGCGGCCAAGTTCGTAATGCGCCTCGGCGTTGTTGGGGTCCTTCAGGATGGCGTTGCGCAGTTCCAGCTGTGCGCCGCGCAGGTCGCCATGCGCCAGCAGGTCACGCGCGGTTGCCACCGGGTCGTGCAGCACATGGCGGTAGCCCCACCAGCCGCCCACGGCGGCAACGGCCACCACCAGCACCACGGCCACTGCGATGATAAGCTTTCGCATCTTCGATCCTGACCCGCTGCTGCACCAACTGCCGGTGATTCGGTTATGCCCCGGCCCGCCGCGCCCTCATACGAGACTTCGCTGCGGCACGACAGAGGGAACGGTTGGGTATCGGTTGGCCGCCCGCGTCAGCGCGCGCCGCGCTGGAACAGCACCACCCGGACGGTCGCCAGCAGGATCATCAGATCCAGCAGCAGGCCCCGATGTTTGACGTAGTACAGATCGTAGGACAGCTTGGCCCGGGCATCCTCGACCGAAGCCCCGTACGGATAGTTCACCTGCGCCCAGCCGGTCAGGCCGGGCTTGGCCAGATGGCGGTCGCTGTAGAACGGCACGGATTGTTCAAGCTGGGCGACGAAATGCGGCCGCTCGGGGCGCGGGCCGATGAAGCTCATCTGACCGCGCAGGATGTTGAACAGCTGCGGCAGTTCGTCGATGCGGGTCAGGCGGATGAAGGCACCCACGCGGGTGACGCGCGGATCGCGCTGCGACGCCCAGACTGGGCCGCGCGCCTCGGCATCGCGGCGCATGCTGCGGAATTTCAGCACGGTGAAGCAGCGCCCGTGCAGGCCCACACGCTCCTGCTTGTACAGCACCGGGCCGCGGCTCTCGCAGGCGATGGCGGCCGCCGTGATCAACATCAGCGGCAGCGTGATGGTCACCATGAACAGGCTGAGTCCGATATCGGCGGCACGGCGCACTGCGGCAGACGTGCCGCTCTCGCTGGCGGCGGCCTCGCCATGCCGCCAGTCGCTGCCCGGCTGGTCGATGTCGATGCGGCGCAGCCGCCGTTCCCAGAAATCGGTATCGGAATACAGCCGCACGCCGCGTTCCCGCGCGCGCAACAATTCCCGCCCCGGCAGCGCCTCGAAGGCGGAAGCGGTCAGAATCACCGCCCAGACCTTGCCCTGCCGCAGCGCCTGCGGCTCCAGCGCCGCGGCGTCATCGGGC
This sequence comes from uncultured Rhodospirillales bacterium, assembly GCA_903864895.1. Classification (GTDB taxonomy): domain Bacteria; phylum Pseudomonadota; class Alphaproteobacteria; order Acetobacterales; family Acetobacteraceae; genus CAIPHQ01. The sequence continues at coordinate 16,010 of CAIPHQ010000231.1, read as the reverse complement.
GGCAGTACCGAGATCACCTTGAATGCACCACCGCGCTCGGCCGCAATGGCCGACTGCATCCGGCTGGCACCGCGATCCGCGCCGACAATCACCACCCGGCGCAGAAACATGTTGGCGCGCAACGCATAACTGAAGGTCAGCCGCAGCCCGAACAGCAGCAGAATCCACGCCAGCAGCACCTTGATGGCCAGTTGCGACACTTCGCCCGGCAGCCCCGCCAGATCGAGCCCGACGGCATGGCCCACCAGCCAGAACGCCGGAAACGCCAGCAGCGCGCCCACCCCGGTGTTGATCAGCAGCCCGCGGGTGCGCATGTAGGTATCGGAGCTGTACAGCCCTACTGCCGCCGAGGTCAGCCCGAAGGTCAGCGCCAGCGCCACGGCGCGGTTGACCGCGCGCAGCGCTTCGGCACTCAGCAGGCTGCCGCCGGTGCCCATCATCACAAAGAACAGCGCCGCGCAGAGCGTGACTTCGATCAGCCACAGCCCGAGCATTTCCGGCGCGATATACTGGCCCAGCAGGCGGGCGAGCAGGCCCTCATCGTGGTCGGGCGGCGGCGCACCGATGGCGGTGGCCTGCAGGCGGGGATATTTGCGCGGGGCCACATACGCAGCCTCGTCCGCCTGCGCCACCCGGTCCGGCAGACGCCATTCCAGACGGTACATCGCGTAGCGCGCGGCGGATGGCTTGAAGATGTGCAATGGCCCCTCTAGGACCGCTCAGCGGCGGTAAACCCTTTCTTTACAATAGATGACTTCACGAATTCGGTCAAGCAATCTGCCGCTCACATTAACGATTTTGGTGGTGCGTCAAGTACGGATAGGTATATATACGCAGTGCCGGAGGCAGGGCCACAGCGCCGGCGGCGGTGCATGAACGCCCGGCAGCGCGGCTGACGGCTTTACGGTGTAATAATCAACGTGATACCTGATGTTCGGCAAATGAGACGCACGGCACGATGCGAAGGCGAGGGCGCTTTCGCGGCGGGCGCGCGATTTGCTGGATTTGTTTGATGCAGGCGTGTAGCTCGGTGGCAGAGCACTGTCATTACATGGCAGGGGCCGGGGGTTCGACTCCTTCCGCGCCTATCATTCGTCGCCGTTCCCCGCAGCGTTTGTTGACATCAGGACCGACATGATCCGAACCAGATGGACAGTGCGCCACGCGGCCTCGCTGTTGCTCGCCGCCCCACTCCTCGCCGTGCTGGCGCTGGGCGGGTGTTCGCTGACCGGCAGCCAGCCCTCCGGGTCGGGCCCGGCCACCACGTCGGTTCCCGCCCCCTCCGCTCCGGCCACGCCGCGGGTGGCCGAGGACTACATCATCGGGCCGGGCGATCAGATCAGCGTGTTCGTCTACGATTCGCCGCAGCTGTCCACCGAGGTGCCGGTGCGCCCGGACGGGCGGATTTCCACCCCGCTGATTCAGGACATCGTCGCCGCCGGCAAGACTCCGGCCAAGCTCGGCGAGGAGATGGCCGAGCGGCTGAAGGAATTCGTCAAGGACCCGCACGTGACCATCATCGTGCGCAGCTTCGTCGGCCCGCTCGACCGGCAGGTCCGGGTGATCGGTGAAGCCGCCGACCCGCAGGCCATTCCGTACCGCGACGGCATGACGGTGCTGGACGTGATGATCGTCACCAAGGGCCTGACCAAATACGCCGCAGGCAACCGCGCCGTGCTGGTGCGCCATGTGCGCGGCAAGGACGGGCATGACACGCAGGAGACCATCCACGTGCGCCTCAGCGACCTGATGAAGGATGGCGACATCAGTCAGAACATGCCGGTGCTGCCGGGTGACACGCTGATCATTCCGCAAAGCTGGTTCTGACGGGGCAGGGCGATGGAGGATCTGCAAACACTGCTGCGCCGCTTCAGCTTCGGCCTGTGGCGCAAGCGCTGGATTGCCATCATCGTCGCCTGGCTGCTGTGCATCGCCGGCTGGTTCGGTGTGGCCGCCATCCCGAACGAATACGAAGCCACAGCGCGCATCTACATCGATTCGGACGCGGTGCTGACACCGTTGCTGCGCGGCATCGCGCTGGAAAACACCGGCATCTCCGAGCTGGACATGCTGCAGCACATCGCGCTCAGCCGCCCCAACCTCGAGAAGCTGATCTCCAAGACCGACCTTGAGCTGCAGATCTCGGCCTCGACCGACCTTGAGCGCATGGTGCTGAATCTGGCCGAGACCATCAAGATCGGCGCACAGACCCGCAACCTGTTCAAGATCAGCTACCGCAACAGCAGCCCCAAGCTGGCCTATGACGTGGTGCAGCAGTTCCTGACCATCTTCATGGAGAGCAAGGCGGGCAACAACCGCTCGGACATGGAAAACGCGCGCCAGTTCCTGGAGCAGCAGATCACCCAGTACGAGCAGAAACTGCGGCTGGCCGAAACCAAGCGCGCCGAGTTCCGCACCAAGTATCTGGACGTGCTGCCATCCGACTCGACCGGCGTCAGCCGCCTGGAAGGGGCCCGCGCCGCCATCTCGCAGATGGAGGAGCGGCTGAAGGATGCCACGCTGCGCAACGGGATGCTGAAGCAGCAACTGGATTCGACGCCGGAAACCCTCACCATGGAGTCCGAGCTGGCCTATGCCGCGTCCGGTGGCGGCGGGGGCGGGGGTGGAGCCAATGCTGCAGCCATCGCGGCGGCGGAGGCGCGGCTGAGGGAATTGCGGCTGCGCTTTACCGACAGCTACCCCGACGTGGTGGCGCAGAAAAAACTGATCGAATCGATGAAGGCCAATCCGATTGCCGAGCCATCTGCCCCGCGCCCGGCCGCCACACCCACCGGCCCGCGCGGGCGGGTGATCTCCAATCCGGTGCACGAGCAGCTGAAGCTGCAGCTGTTTGAAAACGAAGGCGCCATCGCCTCGCTGCAACGTCAGATCGCTGACGAGACCAAGGAGCGCGACCGGCTGGCCGCCATCGCCCGCGGCGCGCCGGGGCTGGTGGCGGAGTACACCGACCTGAACCGCGACTACGACGTGCTGCGCAAGAACCACGAGCAGCTGATCGCGCGGCGCGAGGCGATGCGGATTTCCTCAGCCGCGGACACCGATGCCGAAAAGGTCAAGCTGGACGTGGTGGACCCGCCACAGGTGCCGCAGATTCCGGTGGCGCCGAAGCGCGTGCTGCTGGACAGCGTGGTGCTGCTGCTGGGCATCGCCGGCGGCATCGGCGCGGTGCTGATGCTGCTGCAATTCGACAGTTCGTTCGAAACCACCGATGAACTGCGCAAGCTGGAATTGCCGGTGGCGGGCAGTATTTCACTGATCGCCGCCGTGGTGCCGCTGCACCGGCGGATGCTGGGCATCGGCGGGCTGGTGATGGCGCTGGTGCTGCTGTGTGCGGTCTGGGGCGGACTGATCCTGAAAATCATGCGCGCAGGCGTGGCCTGACATGGCAGAACGCACCGTCCATCTCGTCGAACGGGTCGCCGCGCAGTTGCGCGGCTCGGCCGGGCTGGCCGATGGGCCACCCGCCGCACCGCCACCCCCGGCTGCCCCAGCCGCCGAGGCCTCACCTGCCGCACCGCCGCCTGAGGCTGCGGTGGTGGTGCCGGAGGATCGGCCCGCCGCCCCGGCCATGCCGCCACCGCGCCCGGCCACTGCCGATTTCGCGCCGCCGCCCGCGCCGTTTCCCACCGGTCTCCTCACGCCGGGTGCCCCCATCCCCGCTCCGTTGCCGGCCGATCCGGGTGAGGCGGAAATTCCGGATGGCATCGCGCTCGACATGGCGGTGCTCAAGCGCGCCGGCCTTGCGCTGGCCGGCATGCGCAGCCGCACCACCGAGGAATACCGCATCACCGTCGGGCGCATCCTGCGCTCGCTGCACGGCGGCAACCGCTCCACGCCCGGACTGGCCAGCCAGGCCGTTCCGGGACAGGCGCTGGCCAGTCTGGTGATGGTGACCAGCGCGCGGCCGGGTGAGGGCAAAAGCTTCTCCACGCTCAATCTGGCCGCCAGCATCGCGCAGAACGGCCTGTCCGACGTGCTGCTGGTGGATGTGGACGGCAAGCCGCGCTCACTGACCACGCTGCTGGGCTTGCGGGAGCGGCAGGGCCTGCTGGATCTGGTCGGCAACCCGGCGTTGCGGCCGGAGGAACTGGTGGTGCGCACCGCCATCCCCGGCTTCTCGGTGCTGCCGCTCGGCCTGAACCGCTCCGCCACCGCCGAAGGCGGCGTGACCCGCGCGGTGATGGGCGCCATCGACCGGGTGCGCCGCCGCCTGCCGCGCCATGTGATCATGCTCGACACCGCGCCCTGCCTGTCCACCAGCGACCCCAGCACGCTGGCCCCCTCGGTGGACATGGTGGTGATGGTGGTGGAAGCCGGGCGCACCCAGCGCAGTGAGCTTGGCGCGGCGCTGGAACTGGTGCGGGCCTGCCCGAACATCACGATGGTGCTGAACAAGGTGCGCCTGACGCACCGGCATTCGTTCGGGTCGTACTACTACTTCGGCTATCCGTCCTGAGGACGCGCACGCCCATGCACCGCCTGCTGCGCGCGCGGGCGCCGTTGACAGTGGCTCTGGTTCTGGCCGGCACCGCCGGGAGCGGGCGGCTGGCGAGTGCACAGGTGTTGCCGGAGACCGGTGGCGGCCGCGATATCACGGTGCGGCCCGCTCTGGTACCGGCCGCGCCACCGCCCTCTACCGCGCCGGCCTACCGCACATCCGCCTCGATCGCGGTCGATCAGGAATGGAGCAGCAATGCCTTTCCGGGCGGTGCGACGGCGCAACCCAGCTTCATCACGGTTGTCACGCCGGGGCTGAACATCAGCGCCGACAGCGCCCGGCTGACCGGATCGCTGAACTACGCGCCGAATATCTATCTGTATGAATCGGTCAAGGGGCAGAACTATGTCGGGCAGAACCTGACCGCGTACGGCCATTCCACGCTGGTGCCGGATGCGCTGTTCATGGACGTGCGCGGTTTCGCCGCACAGCAGGCGCTGAACTCCGGCACCGGGCCCACCGGCACCACGTCACTGAACAAGCAGAATCAGGTTCAGACCTACAGTTTTTCGGTCACGCCGTATGCCACGCACCGCTTCGGCGATATCGGCACGGCGCAGATCGGCGCCGCGCTGTCGCAGACCATCCAGTCCACGCTGACTGGCCAGTTGCCGGGTCTGGGCAGCAGCAACCAGAATTTCGGCTCGGTGCAGGAAACCGCCAGCTTCACGACGGGCGACGCGTTCGGCCGCACCCAGCACAGCGTGCAACTGCTGGCCGCGCAGCAGAATGGCAACGGCCCGCTGGCCGGGTCGTCCCGCGACACCGCCAGCTATCAGTTCGCCTATGCTTTCACTCACAGCATCGCCGCCACCGCCAGCATCGGCTACGAGAACATCATCTATGGCGGCACCAGCCCGCTGCACATCAATGATGGCACATGGAGCATCGGCACCCGGCTGACGCCCACGCCGGAAAGCACCATCACGCTGCAATACGGCCATCAGGATGGCGTGACCGCAGCGTATCTGGACGCCAGCTACGCGCCGACCCCGCGGACACGGCTGTATGTGCGCTATTCGGACGGCATCACCACCGGGCTGCAGCAGTTGCAGAACAGTCTGGCCAGCGCGGTGCTGGACCCGATGGGCAACCCGGTGGACGCCACCAGCGGCGCGCCGCTGCAACTGACCAACAATTTCTTCGGCACCAGCACCTCCGTCTATCAGCTCCGCAGCGCGTCGATCACGTTTGCGTGGCAACTGCCGCGCGACAGTTTTCAGGCCACCATCAACCAGCAGCAGCAAACCCCGGTGGGGCCGCAAACCGTGCCCACCGGCACCAGCACCGGCACTTACGGTTCGCTGGCATGGCAGCACCAGTTGAGCGAGGCGCTGAGTTCGAACGTGTTCGTGCAATACGGCGTCGATGGCCTGGGAACCGGCGCTTCGGCGGGTGCGGCCCAGCAGAATACCCGCTCTGCCGTGTTTAGCGCCGGGTTGACCTACGCGCTCTCGGATTCGCTGACCGGAACGGCGCAGTACAGCTACACGAACAACAGCTATGGTCTGGCGCAGGCCGGGCAGCCCACGCAGGCGGTCAACCTGTTCCTGATCGGGCTGCAGAAATCGTTCTGACGGCAAGGTTCGGCCCGCCGGATGAGGGCGTATGGCCAGGATGGTGATGCGAAGAACCGGCGATGTATGAAAAATACTATGACCTGACCGCGCCGCCGTTCCAGCTGACGCCGGACAGCCGTTTCTTTTTCGAAAGCCGGGCGCATGCCCGCGCCATCGCGCATCTGACCTTCGGCCTGGCGCAGGGCGAAGGCTTCGTGGTGGTGACCGGCGAAGTCGGCGCGGGCAAGACCACGCTGATGGAGCGGCTGCTGTCGCAGCTGGATCGCGGCACCTACGCCATCGCCCGCATCAACACCACGCAGGTCTCGGGCGACGACCTGTTCCGTCTGGCCATGGCAGGCTTCGGCGTGGACACGCGCGACGCCAGCAAGTCGACGCTGCTGCTGCGCTTCGAGGAGGCGCTGCGCGAGTACCGGATGACCGGTCAGCGCTGCCTGCTGATCGTGGACGAGGTGCAGAATCTGTCGCTGGCGGCCCTGGAGGAGTTGCGCATGCTCTCCAACATCACCGAAGGCGGGCGGGCCAGCCTGCAAACCATTCTGCTGGGCCAGCCGCAGTTCCGCCGCATCCTCGCCAGCCCCGAACTCGACCAGCTGCGCCAGCGCGTGCTGGCCTCTTACCACCTTGGCCCGCTGACCCGCGACGAAACCCGGCAATATATTCAGCACCGGCTGACCATGGCGGGCTGGCAGGGCAACCCGCGCTGGCATGATGCCGCGTTTGCCGCCGTGTTTGACCATTCGGGCGGCATCCCGCGCCGCATCAACCGGCTATGCGCGCGCGTGCTGGTGTATGGCGCGCTGGAGGAAACGGCCGACATCACCGGCGAGATGGTGGAAACCGCCGCCGATGAACTGGCACAGGATCTGGAAAGCGGTGGCGCTGCGCCCAACGGCACCAGCCCGCGTGCGGCCAGTCCGCGCGAACTCGCGCGGCTGGGGCCGCAGCCCTACGAGGAAGCGGGCCTGTACGGCGCCCCCAACGGCATGTCCAATGGGGCGGGGCAACTCGCCGAATTGCGCCAACGGCTGGACGTGCTGGAGGCCCGTGTGGCACGGCGCGAGCGGGTGTTTCAACGTCTGGTCGCATTGCTGGGCCAGGAGGGCCAGGGCGGATGATGCCCCCGCACGACAAGCGCCACACCGCCGCGCGCACCGGCCCGGTCCGCAACGCGCTGACGGTGGATGTGGAGGACTATTTCCAGGTCCAGGCCTTCGCCGACGTGGTGCCGCGCACGGCGTGGGAGACCATGGAACGCCGGGTGGAGGCCAATACCGACCGGCTGCTGGCGCAATTCGCCCGCCACGGCGTGCGCGGCACGTTCTTCACGCTCGGCTGGGTGGCCGACCGGCACCCGGCGCTGATCCGCCGCATCGTCGCCGCCGGGCACGAACTGGCCAGCCACGGCTACTGGCACGAACGGGTGGACCGCCAGACGCCGGGGGAATTCAAGGCGGACATCGTGCGTGCCAAGGGCGTGCTGGAAGATACCGGCGGCGTGGCGGTGCTGGGCTACCGTGCGCCCACGTTCTCGGTGGGGCCGCGCACGCCGTGGGCCTTCGCCATGCTGGCTGACCTCGGCCACCGCTACAGCAGCAGCATCTATCCGGTGCGGCACGATCTGTACGGCGCGCCGGATGCGCCGCGCAGCGCGCATTACCATCCCGGCACCACGCTGCTGGAAATCCCGATGACCACGCTGCGCATCGGCTCGCAGAACATGCCCTGCTCGGGTGGCGGTTATTTCCGGCTGCTGCCGTACCGGCTGTTCCGCGCCGCGCTGCGCCGCTGCAACACCGCCCAGCAGGCGCCGGGCGTGTTCTACACCCATCCGTGGGAGATCGACCCGGCGCAGCCCCGCATCGCCGCCAAGCGGCTGTCACGGTTCCGCCACTATAACAACCTGCACCTGACCGAGCACCGGCTGGACCAGTTGCTGCGCGATTTCGCGTGGGACCGGATGGACCGGGTGTTCGCCGATATTCTGGAGGCTGCCGCCAGCCCGGTTGCGGTGCGCGCGGCGGCGCGCGTGTAATTTCTGGCCGGGGGCGGTGGATTTCCGCCGCGGGCCACGTCACACTCCGGCAAAATTGCCGGAGGATCCAGGATGCGCGCTGTCCCGCCGCGCCGCGGCGCTGCCGTGGCCCTTGCCTTGCCGCTTGCCATACTGGCCGCGTTGCCTGCGTTAGCCGCCGACCCGATCCGCATAGGCGTGATCGCCGAGGCCGCGACCATTCCCGGTGCCGCCATTCCGAACGGCGCGAAACTCGCTGCCGCCGAGATCAATGCGGCGGGCGGCATCGATGGCCGGATGATCGAGATTGTCGATTACGACAACAAAAGCTCGGCCGCCGACAGCGTGCGCGCCTTCCAGCGCGCGGTGCAGCAGGACCATGCGGTGGCGGTGATTGCCAGCTACACCAGCGAGGTGGTGCTGGCGCTGGAACCGTGGGCGGGACGGCTGAAGACGCCGATGATCACGCCGGGGGCGGCCAGCGACCTGATCACGCACCGCATCCACGACGACTACGAGCATCTGAAATACGTGTTCCATGGCTATCTCGCGTCCACCCAGATCGCCGATGCGGTCTGCGAATCGGGCAAGGAACTGCTGATCGGGGTGATGAAGGCCAAGACCGCCGTGGTGCTCAGCGAGGACGCGGCGTGGACCATTCCGCTGGACGCCGAGTACCTGCAATGCCTGCCCAAGATCGGCATTCAGGTGCTGGACCATATCCGCCTGTCGCCGGACACCACCGATTTCACGCCGCTGTACAACAAGATCGAGGGCGAGAAGCCCGACGTGATCATCACCGGCATCAGCCATGTCGGCGTGCAGCCCACGGTGCAATGGGCCGAGCAGCACGTGCCGATTCCGATGTATGGCGTGTCCAGCCAGGCCACCAGCAGCACGTTCTGGAAGGACACCAACGGGGCGGCCAACGGCGTGGTGTTCAACATGTTCTCGGCACCGGACGTGGCGGTGACGCCCAAGACCATTCCGTTTGCCAAGGCCTATCAGGCGAAATACGGCGTGACCCCGTCCTATGCCGGGTACACGGCCTATGATGACGTCTACATCTTCGCCGAGGCGATCAAGAAGGCGGGCAGCACCGACGGCGACAAGATCGTGGCCGCCATGGAGCAGACCGACTGGGTCGGCACCATCGGGCGCATCCAGTATCTGGGCAAGGACGATCCGTTCACCCACGGCATGAAGATCGGCCCCGGCCTGATCTCGGGCCTGATGGTGCAGTGGAAGGACGGCAAGCAGGTCACGGTGTGGCCGAAAGAAGTGGCCGTGGGCCAGATGGCGTTCCCCGAGTTCATCAAGCTGCCGCAGTGAGGGCACCGGCCTAGGAGGGCCAGTCAATGCTGGCCCTGCAAATTCTGGTCGATGGCTTCGCGGTCAGTGCCTTGTACGGCGTGGGGGCAGTGGGCTTCACGCTGATCTTCGGCGTGTCCGGCGTGCTGAACCTGTCGCATGGCGCGATCATGGTGGTGGCCGCCGTGACCGCATGGGCCACGGCGGGCGGCCTTGGCTTCGGGCGCTACGGCGGGGCGGCGGCAGGCGTGGTGGCCGGGTTCGTGCTGAGTTTCGCCACCTATCTGCTGGTGGTGCGGCCGATTCAGGGCTCGAAGGCCATCCCGCGCGAGGAGAAGGAGATCTTCGTGCTCACCGGCACGCTGCTGTGGGGGATCATGATTCAGGAGGCGATTGCCTACTGTTTCTCCAACACGCCGAAGACCGTGCTGCCGCTGGCGCCGGGTGTGATGAACATTCTGGGCGTGCGCACGCCGGTGAACGAGGTGCTGACGGCGGTGGTGTCGTGGGTGGCCATCGGGCTGCTGTGGCTGCTGGTCAACCGCACGCGCGGCGGCAAGGCGCTGCTGGCAGCGTCGATGAACCCGCGTGGCCTGACGTTGCTGGGCTTCGAGATGACCAGCATCCACCGCAAGGTATGGGCCATCTATGGCGTGCTGGCCGGCATCGCGGGCGTGTTACTGGGCGCGTTTCTGGGCGTGAGTTCGGACAATATCGGCACGCTGACCGCGAGCGCGTTTTCCATCGTCGTGCTGGGCGGTCTGGGCAGCATCTGGGGCTCACTGCTGGCGGCCTATGTGGTGGGCTATCTGGAAACGCTGACCGCGTATCTGGTCGCCCCTTCGGTGCGCACGGTTCCCGTCCTGCTGCTGCTGGTGCTGGTGGTGTATTTGCGGCCGCAGGGCCTGCTGGGGCGCCGATGAGAAATGCGATGGGTTTCCAGAGGCCTGCGGCCTTTGGCGGGGTATGGGGCAGCGCCCCATGCTGAAATCCCGCAACTTCTGGCTGGCGATCATCGCGCTGATCGTCCTGTACCTGCTGCCGCTGGGCGTGTCCGGCTACGTGCTGGGCCTGCTGACGGTGGCCTACTACTACGCCGTCGCGGCGATGGCGTGGGACCTGCTGTTCGGCTTCGCCGGTGAGGTGAATTTCGGCCCGAGTTTTCTGGTGGGGCTGGGCGCCTATACGGCGGCGATGCTGAACCACTACGCGGGCACGCCGATCTGGCTGTGCCTGATCGCGGGTGCTGCGGCGGCCGTGGTGGGCGGCGTGGTGCTGGCAGTGCCCGCGCTGCGGTTGCGCGGGCCATATTTCGGGCTGGTCACGCTGGTGGCGGTGCTGCTGCTGCAGAACATGATCGTGCTGTTTTCCGGCCTGACCGGCGGCGAGATCGGGCTCGACATCCCCGAGGTGCTGTCGATCGATGACCACACCAATTACTGGTACGCGCTGGGGTTCATGACCATCAGCGGCGGCCTGCTCTGGGGCCTGTCGAAATCCTCCGCCGGGCTGATCCTGCAGGCCAGCGGGCAGGACGCCACCGAGGCGGCGGCGCTGGGCTTCAATGTGGCCAAGCACAAGCTGGCGGCGTTCTGCATCAGCGCGCTGTTCTCCGGCCTCGCGGGCGGGATGCTGGTGTTCTATCTCGGCACGGTCTCGGTGGGCACGGTGGTGGATATCGCCATCGGCGTGCAGTTCATCATCGCCGCCGTTCTGGGCGGCCGGCGGACCATTCTGGGGGCGGCCATCGGCTCGATTTTCCTGATCGTCGCCGGTGAAATCCTGCGGCCGCTGGGCGAGTTGTCGACGTTCGTGGTTTCGGCCGTGGCGTTGCTGGTGATCCTGTTCTTCCCCGGCGGTTTTCTGGGGGCGTTGCGTCCGCGGGGACAGGGATGACGCAGAACCTGCTGGAAGTCACCGGGCTGGTGAAGCGCTTCGGCGGGCTGGTCGCCGTGAAGGATATCTCGCTGTCGGTCGCACCGGGCGAGATCCTTGGCCTGATCGGGCCGAACGGCTCGGGCAAGTCCACCGTGATGAAATGCATCATGGGCATCGTGCGCCCCAACGCGGGCAGCGTGCGCATCGGCGGTGTGGAGGTGGCAGGCTGGCCCACGCACCGCATTGCGCGGCAGGGCGTGGGCATCGTGTTCCAGCACTCGCACCCGCTGCCGCGCCAGACGGTGCTGGAACATATCGAAATCGCGCTGCTGCCCGATAGCCTGCTGAAACTGGCCGCCGACCGGCATGTGGCCGAGCGGGCGCGGGCGATTGCCGCCCGCGTCGGGCTGGACAAGGTCATGCACCGGCTGCCGCGCACGCTGCCGTTCGCCGACCTGCGGCGGCTGGAACTGGCCAAGGCAATTGCCCGCAACCCCGAAGTGGTGCTGGTGGACGAGCCGTTCGCCGGGCTGACCTCGGGCGAGGTCGCCGATTTCTCGGCCTTGATCGCCAGTTTCCGCGCCGAGGGCCATGCGGTGCTGCTGGTGGACCACAACGTCAAAAGTGTCGCCGCGTTGGTGGACCGGGTGTTCGCCATGTATCTGGGTGAGCGCATTGCCGCGGGTAGCGCCGCGCAGGTGATGTCCGACCCGAAGGTGCGGCAGGTGTATCTCGGCGGCGGCATCGAGGTGGCCGCCCGCCCGGCCAAGGCAGCGGAAGGTGCCGCACCGCTGCTGAGCGTGGACAAGCTGAGTGTCAGCTACGGCAAGGCGCAGGCGCTGGAGGACGTGTCGCTGCATGTCGCCCCCAGCGAATTCGTCTCGGTGGTCGGGCTGAACGGGGCGGGCAAGACCACGCTGTTCAACGCCATCTGCCAGCTTGTGCCCAGCACCGGCACCGTGCGCTTCGGCGGCGCGGCGCTGGGTGGCCGGACGGCGGCACAGGTGGCGCGCGGCGGGCTGGTGCAGTGCCCGGAAAGCCGCGAGTTGTTCGGCGACATGTCGGTGCGCGAGAACCTCGATCTCGGCGGCCAGCACCTCAGCCCGGCGGAGTGTGCGCGGCAGCTGGACTGGCTGTTCGAGCTGTTCCCCATCCTGCGCGAGCGGCAGGGGCAGGCGGCACGCACGCTGTCAGGCGGCGAGCAGCAGATGCTGGCCATTGCCCGCGCGCTGATGATGCAGCCCAAACTGCTGATTCTGGACGAGCCCACGCTGGGGCTGGCCCCGGTGATCCTGGAGCAATTGTCCAAGGCGCTGGAGCGGCTGCGGCTGACCACCGACATCACGGTGCTGCTGGGCGAGCAGAATGTCACGTTCGCGCTGCCGCACGCCGACCGGGTCTATGTGCTGGAACACGCCCGCATCGTGTGGGAGGGCAGCCCGGCGCGCTTCGCCGCCGAGGCGGGAGCGGCCTATCTGTAAGCGGCGCTACAGCCGCGTGGCCAGGTACAGCGCCACACCGGCGCAGAGCAGCAGCACCAGCTTTTCCAGCAGGGCAACGGCCGGCGGTTTGCTGCGGTAACGGCTGGTGTTGATGATCCGCGCGGCATGATTGCGCTCGGCCGGTTCCGGCACCTCTGACCGGAGCCGCATCACCGCTGCGGCGGGAAGTGCGTAGGTCAATGGCCGCAGCACACGCCGGCGAGGTGCCGGATCGCGGATTGCTGATGGCAGGGGCAATTGCGGCCTCCGGTCTTTGTCTGTCGCGGCCACACAGAAGCACACGAGCCTGCAACAAGGTGTCGTGATTGGTAAGATTTCACCGCCTGCCGGAACGACAACCGCGAACGCTGCAGGGTGCGGCGCGCTGTAAGGTCACTGCTGTCTGCATGCGCGGGCGATTGCCGGGCGCACAGGCCGGGAATAGCCTCCGCCCGATTTGTAACAATTTGCCAGTGGCAGGATCGTAGCGTGATGCTTAAGGGAAACGCCGGTATCACTTCGGGAGATTGGACCGGAGCGCGGACAACATTTAAGGATCGGTCAATGGATACGGCGTGTGCGGCCCGGCTGTGCCTCGGTTCTGCACCGGCCGCCGGGTCCGCAGTGCAATGACGGCGGTGGTGGCGATGGACGGCGAAGCGGCAGCGGGCAAGAGCGCGACGGATCTGCCGGCGCTGCGCGGCAAGGACGACTGGACGGGCACCATTCCGCGCCCGCCGCTGCGCCTGCCGCGCTCCCAGCGCGAATTGTTCGATCTGCTGGCGCTGTACGACCCGCAGCACAGCCTGGCCGAGTTCCTGTCCCGGCTGGACTGCGCCAGCCTGCTGCCCGCCGACGTGTATCGCATCGTCTATGGCCGGGTGCCGGCCGACGCGACGCAGTCATTCCCGCGCCCGAACTACGATGCGCGGCAGCATCTGTGCGACACGCTGCTGTCCGACCAATTCCGCGCCGGATTGCTGGGCAGTTTTCTGGCCGCGTTCCCGGAAATCCGCCGCGACGTGTTCATCCATGTGCCGAAAACCGCCGGCACCGATCTGACGCTGAATCTGTGGCCGCGCCGGGTGTCGTTCCCGGTGTCCATCGACACGCGCGGCAGCAACGCCGAAGCGTTGAAATACTGCGCCCAGATCGCCCGCCACATGCCTGCCACGGACGATATTTTCGTCCATGGCCACATGGAGTTCGGCAAATACATCGCCGTGGCCGGGGCGCGGCTGGGTGACCGGTTCTATTCGACGGTGCGTGAGCCGGTGGATTTGCTGATCTCGCAGGTCAGCGATCTGCTGGGCCAGTTTCTGCGCGACCGGGAGGCGACGCAGGACTACACCCGCCGCTGGCTGGGTTTCATGAATCTCGACCGGGTTCCAACCGACCTGACCCCGCGCCAGATGAAGGATCTGTGGGCGTCCGCGCTGCTGAACCCGAAAATCGCCGAACCGAACAACATCTGCCGCTTCCTGTCGCACTCCGGCGCGGTGACGTACGAGGCGGCGATGTCCAACGTCGTTGCCTACAACGTCGAACTCACCACCACCACGCGTTATTCGCGCTGGATGGCCGAGCGCTGGGGCATTGCCAGCGCCACGCGCCACAACGCCTCCAGCCGCCTGCTGGATACCAATGAAATCAACCGCTTCCTGCGCCCGAAGCTGGCCGAGCAGATGGCCGAGGACGAAAAATTCCACGCCGTGGTGGAATGGGCGTTCGGCAGCAGCGACGCCTGCGCCATCACCGGCAGCCAGATTGCCGAGCGCGCCGGGCCCCGGCTGCTGAGCGGCTTTGCCGACGAACTGGTGGAGCGCAACCGGCAGGGCGGGCAGAAAACCCTGTGGAGCGTTCGCGGTGATCGCCCGTCGGAACTCTATCTGGAGCCGCTGCCCGAGCGGCTGACCGGCTGTAGCGTGGAAGTGGCCGCCGCCGCCGTGTTCGGCCAGGGCGGCAGCGCCCGGCTGGTACAGGGTGAGGGCTGGTCGCCGCCGGGCAAGGGCGGCACCTGGACCGAGAGCGGGCGTGCCACGCTGAACTTCCCGCTGCCGCGCGGTGACGGGTTGCTGGTGTTGCAGGCACGGCTGCGGCCGTTCACCGCGCCCGGCGTGGTCACCCAGCAGCGCGTCGGCATCGCCTTCAATGGCGTGGCGGCGGGCGAGGTGACGGTCTCCGATGTCACGGCCATCGACTGCGCCATTCCGCCCGAAGCGCTGCGCGGCCAGACGGCGCTGGAAATCGCCTTCACGCTGCCGGATGCGGCACGCTCCCGCGAGGCGCCCGACCGCGCGCACGACCCGCGCCATCTGGGCTGTTTCTTCGAAACGGTGCGGCTGGTGCGCTATGGCGGCACCGAAGCGGGCGAGGCGCTGTCGCTGATCGACCCCGATGGCGTGGTGGCCTACGACCGCGCACCGTATCTGGACGTGCCCGGCGCGGCAGGCGTGGAGGAGCAGGGGACGGATACACCGCTGGCCGGTCTGACCTTCGGCCATAACGGCGATGCCGAGCCGCATCAGGGCGCCGGCTGGTCGCGCGGCGAGCACGGCTTCACCTGGACCAATGCGGCCGACAGCGAGGTGCGGCTGCCGCGCCCGGCGGAGCCCGGCCGCTACATGCTGCGCGCCCATATCCGCCCGTTCACCGTCACCGGCCGCCTCACGTCGCAGCGCGTGGCGGTGACGATCAACGGTGTGCGGATCGGTGAGGCACGGGTCAACGGTCTGGCCGTGCTGGACTGCCGGGCCAGTTGGGACGTGCTGGGGTTGCAGGACCCGATGGTGGTGACGTTCCACATGCCGGATGCCGCGCGGCCCACCGAGATTGCCGGGCACGCCAACGATGGCCGCCTGCTCGGCATTGCGGTCCAGCGGCTGTGGCTGATCGGCAAGCTGCCGCCATTGGCCCCGCCGGTGCCGGCCCTGCAGATGCTGGCGGCACCCTCCGCACCTGCCGCCGAGCCCGCCAGCGAACCACAGGCCTCCGCCCCAGAGGCAGCGGACGCACCTGCGCCCGGACGGGCCGCATCGCGCCGCGCCGCCGCACGCCCCCGCGCACCCGCGATTCCGCTCGACAAGCTGATGCTGCAATTCGAAAGCCTGGGCGAAAACTGCGAGTTCGGGCTGGTGCAGCGCGGCAACGGCGCCGAGCCGCTGGGGCTGTTCCGCTTCGCCAGCGCGCCGCTGCCGCAACTCATGAAGGCGCTGTCCGCCCGCTTC
>CAIPHQ010000230.1 GCA_903864895.1 uncultured Rhodospirillales bacterium | reverse complement strand
TAATTCATATTCCAAAAATACAAGAATATCGACATTAAAATACCCAGAAATAGAACAGAAATTTCAGAAATTCACTGAGAATATGAGAGCCTTGCTTGCAAAAGAACGATCACTTATTGGAGGCAACGATACGCAATATCAACGAGACAATATTGCGTATAAAATTGATGACATGGCATTTAATATTGACTCATTTCATTCGGATGTAGTAAATGCACGCCAAGATTTTGATAGATCCGCTGGTGATTTAGTCAGCCAATCCCATGAATTGACAAAAATTTGCCGAATGCGAACAGCCGCTCCAGTTGTTGCTGCACAACAATCACCATGGGTGACTGCTTGCAATAGCTTCTTTGCGGTGATCAAACTTGCAGAAGAGCGGCGGATTGAGACAATGAAACTATTTAGTCATCTTGAGGAAAAGTGGCGCAGCGAAAGGAAGGACCAAATATCGATAGCGCAAACCGCAACCGCCATTGCTCGCTAGATATTAATATAAAAATAATTCCATCACGCCCACGATAGATTAGAATTTATTTGGCTTTGACCTGTGAATTTAATGAATTTTCCTCTATTAAATATTCGTGAACACCATATTTTTAGTCTCATCTATACGGGAACCTCCAGCACCATCCCGTCAAATCCCGCCTCAATCCCCGGAGGCAGGTTCGCCTGCAGCCAGCCGTAGTCCATGTCAACGCCCATATGTGTCAGCACGGTGCGGCGCGGGCGCAGGCGGGCCACCCATTCATACACCCGGCCCAGCCAGGCATGGGTGTGGTGGGTCTGGCGCTGGAAACAGCCCACCACCCAGGTATCGACGCCCTGCAACACCGCCAGCGCCGTCTCGTCCAGTTCCACCGCATCGGTGGAATAGCCGAACGCGCCGGTGCGCAGGCCCAGTGTGCGGGAAAACCCGTGGTCCTGGTCAAACACCCGCACCTGCATCCCGGCAGCCGTCAGCGTGTCGCCCGGTTCGGCGGGCATTGGCAGCAGCACCGGGCGGAAGAAGCCTGGCGGTTGCCATGGCAGGAAGGCGTAGCTGAAACGGCCCTGTATTTCGGCCAGCACCTTGGCCCGCCCGAATGCCTCCAGCGGGCGGCCCATCATCCGGTTCAGGCCGCGCACATCGTCCACGCCCAGAATATGGTCGGCATGGGCATGGGTGAACAGAATGGCGGACACGTCGCGCACGCTGCTGGCCAGCATCTGCTGGCGCAGATCGGGGCTGGTATCTACCAGCAACCCGCCCTGCCCGCCGTCGATCAGGATACTGGCGCGGCTGCGCAGGTTGCGCGGTTCGGCGGGGTCGCAGGCCCCCCAGTCGCCGCGCCCATCGGCGCCGCCCAGCATCGGCACCCCTGCCGACCCGCCGGTGCCAAGCAGGGTCACACGCATACGCGGGTCAGGCCGCCTTGCGGAACAGGCGGCGGAAATTCGCCGTGGTCAGATCAGCCATCGCCTCCGGCTCCATGCCGCGCAACTGCGCCAGCACCGCTGCGGTATAGGCCACCCAGCCCGGCTCGTTACGCTTGCCGCGGTACGGCACCGGGGCCAGATACGGCGAATCGGTCTCCACCAGCAGCCGGTCGGCGGGAAGATCGCGCGCGATGTCGCGGTTTTCCTGCGATTTCGGGAAGGTCAGGATACCCGAGAAACTGCAATAGCCGCCGAGCCTGATCGCCGCCTCGGCCAGACCGCGCCCTGAGGAGAAGCAGTGCAGCAGGAACAGGAACGGCCCGCCGGTATCCCATTCTTCTTGCAGGATGGCCGCAATATCGGCGTCGGCATCGCGGGCATGGATGGCCAGCGGCACATCGGCCAGGCGGGCAGCGCGGATGTGCTGGCGGAAATTCTCCGCCTGAATGTCGCGCGGCGCCTTGTCGTAGAAATAATCCAGCCCCGACTCCCCGATGCCGATCACCTTGGGGTGCTGCGCCGCCTCGGCCAGCGTTTCGGCAGATAAAACAGGGAACTCGGCGGCGTTGTGCGGGTGGATACCCACCGTGCACCACAGGTTCGGCGTGCGTGCAGCAAGCTCGCGCATGTCCAGCGACTGCTGCCAGCGCGTGCCGATGGTCACCATCTCACCCACGCCTTGGGCCGCCGCACGTGCCAGCACGTCCGGCAGTTCCTCGGGCTTGTAATAGTCCAGATGGCAGTGTGAATCTATCAACATCAGATGGTTACGCCGTTTCGTCAACATAGCGGGGGAATACCCCGGCGGGCGGCGGCAGTTGGGTGCCATCGGCCAGCGGCGTTGCCAGATCGGCCAGTTGCCGCGCATCGGCCGGCACGCCCAATTGGTCCAGCATCTTGGCCATGCTCGTGGGCATGAACGGCTGCAACACGGTGGCCACCGGGCGCATCGTGTCCACCAGCACCCGCAGCACCACGGCCATGCGCGCCGGATCGGTCTTGCGCAGCGCCCACGGCGCCTGCCGGTCGATATAGCCGTTGGCCGCGCGGATCACTTTCCACACGTCCTCCAGCCCCTCATGAAACACCTGCCGGTCGATCTTGTCCCGCAACAGGCCCGGCAGCGCGTTGGCCGCGTCCAGCAGGGCTGTATCATCCTCGGTGGCGTCACCGCGCGCGGGCAGCACGCCGCCGAGATTCCTGGCGATCAATGACAGCGACCGCTGCGCCAGATTGCCCAGATCATTGGCCAGTTCCACGTTGGCGCGCATCACCAGCGCCTGATGGCTCATGCTGCCATCCGCCCCGAACGGCTTCTCGCGCAAAAAGAAGTAGCGCACCTGATCCAGCCCGTACGTCTCCACCAGCTTGCGCGGTTCGATGACGTTGCCGAGCGACTTGCTCATCTTCTCGCCCTCGACGGTCCACCACCCGTTCGAGGACACGCGCTTTGGCACCTTCACGCCGGCGGCCATCAGGAAGGCGGGCCAGTACACCGCGTGGAAGCGCACGATGTCCTTGCCGATCAGATGCACATCGGCGGGCCAGAACCGCCAGCGATCCGCCGCTTCATCGGGAAACCCGGCGGCAGTGATGTAGTTGGTCAGCGCGTCCAGCCACACATACATCACATGCCCCGGCGCATCCGGCACCGGAATGCCCCAGTTGAATGTGGTCCGGCTGATCGACAGGTCGTTCAGCCCGCCCTTCACGAAGCTCACCACCTCATTGCGGCGGCTCGACGGTGCGATGAACTCAGGGTTCGCCTCGTAGAACGCCAGCAGCGGCTCCTGCCACTTCGACAGGTCGAAGAAATACGAAGGCTCCCGCACCCACTCCACCGGCGCGCCGGAGGGGGCGACCTTGCTGCCATCCGGCCGCGTGGTCAGTTCGCCCTCATCGTAAAACGCCTCGTCGCGGACCGCGTACCAGCCCTCGTAATGGCCCAGATAGATGTGCCCGTTGGCGGCAATGCGCTTCCACAGTTCGGCGCAGGAGGCCTTGTGGCGCGGCTCCGTGGTGCGAATGAAATCGTCGTAGGAGATGCCCATCTTGTCGGCCATGTCGCGGAAATCCGCCGCCACATCGTCCACAAACTGCTGCGGGTCCTTGCCTGCGGCGGCCGCCGCCTTCTCCACTTTCTGCCCATGCTCATCCGTGCCGGTCAGAAAGAACACGTCGAAGCCGTCCAGCCGCTTGAAGCGGGCCAGCACGTCGGCGGCAATCGAGGTGTAGGCGTGGCCGATATGCGGCGCGCCGTTCACGTAGTAAATCGGCGTGGTCACGTAATACGTTGGTTTCATGGTTCTCTCGATAGCGTCGGGCGGTCAGCGTCCGGCGAGCAGCGCGAACCCGGCGAGGATGGCCTGCCGCTTGTCCAGATGCAGCCCCTCGGTCTCGTCCTGTAGCCGCGCAAGGCCCTGCCACACGTCCACCCACGCATCAAGAGGCCGCGCGCCGATCAGCCTTGCCTGTTCCGGGTCCGCCCGCCCGCTTGCCACCCCGCGCACGGCGGCGGCGACACCCGCGCGCAGCAAATCCATGAACGTGGCGAAGGCATCCTCGTCCCGGCCCAACGCATCGGCCACCGCATGGGCGCGCTCGGCCCCAAGCTCCGGCACCGCATCCAGCACCTGCCCTACAAGGTCCGACACGCCGATGGCCCCGCCGGAGGCAAGTTGCAGGGCGCGGCCGATGGAGCCTTCGCCCAACGCTGCCAGCCGTTCCCGCTCGGCCGGCGGGGCGTCGGGCAGATAGCGCTGCATCAGGTCCGCCATCACCGCATCATCAAGGGCTGCCAGCCGCAGGCGGCGGCAGCGGCTGCGGATGGTGGGCAACAGCCGCCCGGCCGCCGAGCACACCAGCAGCAGAATGGCGCGCGGCGGCGGCTCCTCCAGCACTTTCAGCAGCGCGTTGGCGGCGTTGCGGTTCATGTCCTCCGCCCCGTCCACCACCACCACGCGCCAGCCACCCTCGGCCGGGGTCAGGTGCAGGAACTCGGAGACCTTCCGCACGTCATCCACCACGATCTCGCGGCGGAATTTCTTTTTCTTGGCGTCGTATTCACGCTCCACCGTCAGCAGGTCGGCATGCGCGCCCACGGCGACGCGGCGGAACACCTTGTGCTGCTCATCGAGAGCCAGGGAGGCCCCCGGCGCGGGGCCGGCGAACAGGCGGCGGGCGAAGCGGAACGCGAGTGTCGCCTTGCCCACCCCCTCTGGCCCGGTCAGCAGCCACGCATGGTGCATCCGGCCAGACCGCATCGCCTCGGCCAGCATGGCCTCGGGTCCGGCGTGGCCGAGCAGCAACGGGTTGGCGCGAGGGTCGGGGGCGGTCATGCCGCACAGAATACCGGATTGCGCGGCGGGCGTCATGCAAGCGTAGACAGGTCACATGACCTTAGCTAATTTCATTTAGCTAGGAGCGCCACCATGGAAACCGTCACCATCCACGTCGCCAAGACAACCCTGTCGCAACTGCTGCTGCGGGTCGAGGCCGGGGAGGAGATTGTTCTGGCGCGCGGCAAGGAGCCGGTGGCCAAACTGGTGCCGTTTCAGCCGCCGCCGAACAAACGCCAATTTGGCGCGTTGCGCGGCATCGTCAGTGTCAGCCCGTCGTTCTTCGACCCGCTGCCGGAGAACGAACTCACCGTCTGGGAGTAGCCGCGTGCGCCTGTTGCTGGACACGCACACGCTGCTCTGGTGGCTGGCCGGTGACGGCGCCTTGTCTGCCGCAGCGCGGGAGGCCATCGCCGATACCGGCAACGGCGTGTTCGTCAGCGCCGCCACGGCGTGGGAAATCACCACAAAGCACCGGATTGGCAAATTGCCCGGTGCCGCTGC
>CAIPHQ010000229.1 GCA_903864895.1 uncultured Rhodospirillales bacterium | reverse complement strand
CGCGGCTCGCCGAGCCTTTTGCGCGGCAGCCCGGCAATCAGCTTCTTGCCGGCATCCGTGTCCCAGTAATCGCCCGCAATTTCAGTGTGGATGTAGCCGGGGCAGATGGCGTTGGTGTTGATGCCGTGGCGGCTCCAGCTACGCGCCATATCCTGAGTCATGTGCACCATCGCCGCCTTGGCCATGCCGTAAGCGGCCTGCTGCCCCAGCGTGCGGAACGCGGCCACCGAGGAAATGTTGACGATCCGCCCGGCCCGCTGATGCGCGATCATCTGCCGTGCGGCCGCCTGCGCCACGAAGAACGGGCCTTTCAGGTTGGTGTCCAGCACCGCGTCGTAATCGTCCTCGGTCACGTCCTCCAGCCGCGCCTGACGGCTGATGCCGGCGTTGTTGACCAGAATATCCACCGGCCCAAGCTCGGCCTCGATCTTCGCCGCCGCTGCGCGGATTTGTGCGACGCTGGAGGTATCGGCCGGCACCACCAGCGCCTTGCCGCCCGCCGCCGTGATCTGTCCGGCCAGCGCCTCCAGCCGGTCCACGCGCCGCGCGGTCAGCGCCAGCATCGCGCCTTCACCGGCCAGCACCTGCGCGAACCGCAGCCCCAGCCCGGATGATGCCCCGGTGACCCACGCAATCTTGCCCGCGATGTCGCTCATACCCCGCCCCCCAGCAGCCGCGCCCGCGCCGCGCGATATTCCGTGTCCAGCCGGTCTACCAGCGCGGCGGCGGGCAGCACCTCGCGCACCGCGCCAATGCCTTGCCCCGCGCTCCAGATGTCTTTCCACACCTTGGTCTCGCGCGACAGATCCAGACTGCCGCGCCCTTCGGCGGGCAGCGCATCCGGGTTGAACCCGGCCTGCTGCACGCTGGGTTTCAGATAGCTGCCGTACACGCCCGAGAAGAAATCGGTGTACATGATGTCGCTGGCACTGCCGGAGACGACCATCTGCTTGTACTCGGCGCTGGCACGCGCTTCCTCGGTGGCGATGAAGGCCGAGCCGATATAGGCCAGATCCGCCCCCATGGCCTGCGCCGCCAGAATCGCCCCGCCGGTGGCAATGGCGCCGGACAGCACCAGCGGCCCATCGAACCAGGCCCGGATTTCGGCAATCAGCGCGAACGGCGACAATGTGCCCGCATGTCCCCCGGCCCCGGCGGCCACCGCAATCAAGCCGTCCGCGCCTTTTTCAATGGCCTTGCGCCCGAACGCCGCGTTGATGACGTCGTGCAGCACGATCCCGCCATAGGAATGTACCGCCGCATTCACATCCTCCCGCGCGCCGAGCGAGGAGATCGTGATCGGGACCCTGTATTTCACGCAGGTCTCAAGGTCATCCATCAGGCGCGGGTTGGAGCGGTGGACAATCTGGTTCACCGCGAACGGGGCGGCCTTGCGCTCCGGATACCGCGCGTCATGCTCGCCGAGTTCGCCGGTAATCCGCTTCAGCCACTCTTCCAGCACCGCCTGCGGCCGCGCGTTCAACGCCGGAAAACTGCCGACAATGCCCGCCTTGCACTGCGCGATCACCAGATCGGGGTTGGAGACGATGAACAGCGGTGAGGCGATGACCGGCAGGCGGAGGTGTTGCAGCACGTGGGGCAGGGGCATGGGGCGGTCCGGGTCAATCTTGGGGCGGTGATATTGTAGGGCGGACAAGCGCAGCGCCATCCGCCATGTAGCGGCCCGGCGCGGCGAAAGGTGCTGCGCCTACCCACAATGCGGATTTCCGGTCACCTACCCCCCCGCCAACCGCTCCGCATACTCGATCGCCTCGATCAGCGAATCCTCATTGGCAATCCCGCGCCCGGCAATGTCGAACGCCGTGCCGTGATCCACTGATGTGCGGATGACCGGCAGGCCGAGCGTGATGTTCACGCCGGACAGCGAATTCCATGTCCCGGTCGCCGGATCGACATGAAAGCCCAGCAGTTTCACAGGGATATGCCCCTGGTCGTGATACATCGCCACCACCGCGTCGAACTGCCGCGCGCGCAGTTTCACGAACACGGTATCGCCCGGCACCGGGCCGGTGATGTGCATCCCCTCGGCGCGGTAGGCGTCCAGCACCGGGGTGGTGATGTCGATGTCCTGCCGCCCGAACAGCCCGCCTTCGCCTGCATGCGGGTTCAGCGCCGCCACTGCGATGTGCGGGCGTTCGAAGCCCATGCCGCGCAGGGCGGCGTGGGTCAGGTCGATGGTCTTGCGCAGCCGCTCCGGCGTCAGTAATCCCGGCACCTTGTCCAGTGCGACATGGGTGGTGACGTGGCTGACCCGCATGTCGCCGTGCGCCAGCATCATCACCGAGGATTTCACCCCGGTCAGCGCCGCCAGCATGTCGGTGTGGCCGGCGAAATGGTGCCCGGCGAGATTCAGCGCCTCCTTGTTCAGGGGGGCCGTGACTATGCCCGCCACACGGCCGGACTGTGCCAGCTTCACCGCGCGTTCCACCGCGTAATAGGCAAACCGGCCGCCTTCCGGGCTGACCTGCCCCAGCGGCAGCGGCCCGCGCTCATCAGTGGCAGGCAGCAGCGCCACGGCGGGCCATGCATCCTCCTCACCCACCACCGGAATCGGCGCGCCGCCGCCCAGCAGGGTTTCGGCGGCGGCCAGTGCCGTGCCATGGCCGATCACCAGCAGCTTCAGCGCGCCCGCCGCAAGCCTTGGCTGCAAGCGCCGCACGGCCTTGATGATGATCTCGGGGCCGATCCCGGCGGGGTCGCCCATGGTGATGGCGAGCGTGGGGGTCATGCGGGGTCTCCGTTGAGCAGGCGGGCGAGCAGATGCGCGTCGCCGAACGCGCCGGATTTGGACACCACCGTCAACCCATCCCAGCGCCCGCCAGCCACGCGCGACAGCGGGATGCCGGGTGCAAGCTCGCCTTCCACGCGCAGATAATCGGCGGACAGCGCGGCACAGATGGCGTGCAGCGTCTCACCCCCGGCCACAATCAGCGCGCCGGGGCGCGCGATGCGCGCAAGCAGGGCGGCGAACGCGGCGGCAATGCGCGGGGCGGCTTCCGCGTGGGACAGGCCCGTGGGCAGTGCCACGTCAATGGCCGTGCCATGGCCCGGCACGCTGGCATCATCCGGCCCGGTCAGGCTGAGCCGCAGCGTGCAGTGGCCGAGTTGGGTGGCCGCCACCGGATGCGCGCTGCCGCTCAATGCCAGAACCGGGGCGGGCAGGGGGGCGGCCAATCGGGGTACCGTGCCACCGAGCGCCCCCGCCAGCCCGCCGGTGCCGCACCACAGCACCCGCCCGCGCTCCAGCCTCGCTATCGCCGCCAGATCGGCGTCGGACTCCGCGTCCCACAGGCTCACGCCCGGCGGCAACGTGTCGCCCACCCGGCGCAGCGTGACGGCCACGCCCAGCGCCGCCAGTTCGGCGGCCAGATCCACGCCGACATCATGGCCATGCGCCAGCTGCCGCCCGTGCCGCATGATGCGGCCCTGCGCCGGGAAGGCCGGGGCGATGGCCACCGCGTTGAAATGCCCGGCATCAAGACACGCCGCCAATTCGGCGGCGACATGGCCGCGCAGCAGGCTGTCGATTTTCTTGAACGCCAGATCGCACCCGGCCAGCGCCGGGGCCAGCGCCGCCACCCGCGCCACCGCATCGGCCTGCGGCAGGTCCCGCGTGGCACTGTCCAGCGCCAGCACATCAGCGCCGGGATCGTCCGTCCAGCCCACCGGCAACGGTCCGAACCGTCCGGCAAACCGCGCCGCACTGTCCAGCGCCCCGGTCAGGTCGTCGGCCAGCAGGCGGAACGCGGTCACTGGACCTGATGCAGCAACGGCTGCTCCGCGCGCAGGCGGCGGCAGTTCTCGGCGGCGAGTGCAAAGCTGCGCTCGAACGTGCCGGTGGTCAGCCACGCCACATGGGGGGCCACTACCACGTTGGGCAAGGTGAACAGGGGGTCGGCAGGGTTCTCCGGTTCGGTGGCGAACACGTCCAGCCCCGCCGCCGCCAGATGCCCGCGCGCCAGTGCCGCCGTCAGCGCCGCCTGATCCACCAGCCCGCCGCGCGCGGTGTTCACCAGCACGGCACCCGGCTTCATGCGCGCCAGCGCCGCCGCGTCAATCAACCGCGCCGTGTCGGCGGTCAGCGGCAGATGCAGGCTGACCACGTCGGACTCGGCCAGCAAGCCGTGCAGTGACCGCCATTCGCCCAGCGCGTCCGGCTTCGGCGTGCGCGCGGTATACAACACCCGGCAACCCAGCGCCCGCAGCACCGGGGCGAGTTTCTGCGGGATCGCGCCATAACCCACCAGCCCCACCGTGCGCCCGCCGAGTTCGCCGAAACTGTCCTGCAAGCCGGGGTCCAACGCCCAGCCGCTGCCGTCACGCGTGGCGCGGTCCAGCAGCGGCAGGCGGCGCAGGGCAGCCAGCATCAGCAGCAGCGCCATTTCCGCCACCGCAGGCGCGTTGGTGCCGGGCAGGTTGCACACCGCAATGCCGCGCGCCTTGGCGGCGGCAAGGTCGATGGTGTTCACCCCGGTGCCGATCTTCTGGATCAGCCGCAGTTTCGGCGCACCGGCAATCATCGCGGCCGTGCAAGGCGTCAGCACATGCCACAGCACATCCGCTTCGCGCAGCGCTGCCGCGGGGTCGCCGGGGCAAATGGTGATGTGCAGGCCATCGCCCGCCAGATCCGCCAACCGGCCCGCGAGTCCCGGCCCGGCGGGGTAATGCAGCACGATGTTCATGGCGTGGCCCAGTTTTCGATGGTCAGGCCGGGAATGCCGGCGAAGCCGGCGGCATTGACGGTGATGAGACCGGAACGGCTGCTGATGGCATGGGCCGCGATCATGCGGTCAAAATGCTCAACCACCTGCGCGTTGCCGTCGCGGGCATGGATGGCGATGTTGGTGTCGATCAGGGATGGCAACGGTCACCTGCCGTCGCGGTCAGGAATCTCGATTGGTTCGCGTACCTCGATCTCGCCCGGCACCGGCATCGCGTTCAACGCGGCAACCATGGCGGCCATCGCGCGGCGCGCCGGGGCCAGCGTGATCACTTCGCCCATGCGGGTGGTCGGCATCTGGCCACTCCATGTCACAGATCAACGCTGCGTCCGGCACCGCCGGGCGTCAATCACTGTATATGCGTCAGCGCCGCTTCGCCAGCGCGCCGCCCCCGGCAAACGCTGCCAGCGGCCCCAGCGCCTCCTCAATCCGCAGCGCCTCGTTCCATTTCGCGGTGCGCTCGCCGCGCGCGAAACTGCCGACTTTCAATTGGCCGACACCCCAGCCAATCGCCAGATGCACGATGGTGGTGTCTTCCGTCTCGCCCGACCGGGCCGAGACGATGCCGTTGTAGCCATGCGCCTTCGCCGCCGCCCACGCCTGCGCGGTCTCGGTCAGCGTGCCGCGCTGGTTGGGCTTCAGCAGCACGCAATTGGCCGCCCCGCGTGCCGCCGCCTCGGCGATCTTGCCCGCGTGGGTGACCAGCAGATCATCACCCACAATCTGAATTTTGCCGCCCAAGGCGCTGGTAAAGCGGGCGAACCCGTCCCAGTCATCCTCAGCGAGCGGGT
>CAIPHQ010000228.1 GCA_903864895.1 uncultured Rhodospirillales bacterium | reverse complement strand
CCGATGTGCGCGCGCAGGCGGCGGCTGCACCGGCCGCAGCGGCAGCTGCTGCCGCAGGTGCAGCACCGGCTGCTGCGGCACCGGCTGCTGCAACACCGGCAGCCGCAGTTCCTGCCGCGCCCGCCAAATAGCACGGGCGGCGGCAGGTCGCGGGCGTATCAGGCCGGGAACAGGGGGTAGGCGGCGTGGCAGAGCAGGTCTGCGGCGATGCAAGGTTCTTCGAACGGGCCGGGCCATTCAGCCTGGCCGACGTGGCCGCCGTGGTTGATGCCCCGGTGCCCGAAGGGGCTGGCGGGGCATTTTCCGGTGTTGCGCCGTTGCAGGTCGCGGCGGCGTGGCATGTGAGCTTCCTGGACAACCGGCGCTATGGGCCTGCGCTGCGGCAGACGGGTGCGGGGGCGGTAATTGTTCACCCGGACATGGCCGCGCAGGTACCGCCGGGCAGCGTGGCTCTGGTCACGCGCGAGCCCTATGCCGGATGGGCCCGCGCGGCGTCGCTGTTCCACCCGCCGCAGCCGGTGCGGCCGGGTGTGCACCCGGCGGCGGCGGTTGACCCGGCGGCACAAGTGGATGCATCGGCGGAACTCGGCCCGCATTGCGTGGTCGAGGCCGGGGCGCAGATTGGCCCCGGGTGCCGGATCGGGCCGGGTGCTGTGATCGGCGCGGGCGTTGTGCTGGGCCCGGGCTGCCGGATTGGCGCCAACGCCACGCTCAGCCACGCGGTGCTGGGCGCGCGGGTTTATATCTATCCCGGCGCGCGCATCGGGCAGGAAGGCTTCGGCTTTGCGATGACGCCAAGCGGCTTCCTGACAGTGCCGCAGTTGGGCCGGGTGATGATCGGTGACGATGTCGAGATCGGGGCCAATACAACGGTGGATCGCGGCTCTGCACAGGATACAATGATCGGTGCAGGCAGCCGCCTCGACAATCTGGTGCAGATCGGCCACAACGTGGTGCTCGGCCGGTGCTGTGTTGTGGTGTCATTGGCCGGTATTTCCGGGTCAACGGTGTTGGAAGATTTCGTCATGATCGGCGGTCAGGCCGGTATTGCCGGCCATCTGCGGATCGGGCGGCGCGCGCGCGTTGGCGCGCAGGCCGGCGTGATGGCGGATATCCCGGCGGGGGCGGATTTCGTCGGCAGCCCGGCCATGCCGACCAAGGAATTTTTTCGTAACGTGGCGGTATTGCGCAAACTGGCGGCTGGGGGCCGCGGCGCACGGCCCGCCACACCCGCTTCGCCTGCCGGAACCGCGGCGGCGGCGGATCAAGGGCGCGCGGAGTGAGCAGCATGGACGGGACGGGCAAGGTGCAACAGGACGACGCCGCGGCGGAGCCGGGCAATGGTCCGGCGCGCCCCACGAATATCGACATCATGGGGATTCTGGGCACGCTGCCACAGCGCTACCCGTTCCTGATGGTGGACCGGGTGATCGACATCATCCCCGGCAAGAGCGCCACCGGCATCAAGAACGTGACGGTGAACGAGGAGTTCTTTCAGGGCCATTTCCCGCACTACCCGGTGATGCCGGGCGTGCTGATGCTGGAAGCCTTCGCGCAGACCGGCGCAATGCTGGCCGTGGAAACGCTGGGTGGCCCGCATATCACGGCCCGGCTGGGCGTGTTTTTCATGTCGGTGGAAAGTGCCAAGTTCCGCCGCCCGGTGATACCGGGCGACCAGTTGTACATGCATGTCACCATCGAGCGGCATCGCGGCACGGTGTGGCGCTTTTATGCGGTCGCGCGTGTGGACCAGCAGATTGTGGCGGAAGCGCGCTTCACCTTCATGACGGTGCCGCGCGACAAGCAGAGCGAATACCGGGGCGGCGCATGAACCGCATCGGGACAGGGGAGCAGGCCAGAGCGTGAGCTTCATTCATCCGGCGGCGATTGTGGCGGACGGCGCCACAATCGGCGAGGGCGCGCGCATCGGCCCGTGGTGCAGTGTCGGCCCGAACGTGACGATTGGCGCGGGGGCTGAACTGGTCAGCCATGTGGTGGTGGATGGCCATACCAAGGTGGGCGAGGGGGCCAAGCTGTGGCCGTTCGCCAGCGTGGGGCTCGCACCGCAGGACCTGAAATACAAGGGTGAGCCGACGCGCTGTGAAATCGGCGCGCGTACGCATGTCCGCGAGCATGTCACCGTGCATCGCGGCACCGTGACCGGCACCGGCATCACCCGTGTGGGCGCCGACTGCCTGCTGATGGCTGTGGTGCATGTGGCGCATGATTGCGACATCGGGCACGGCGTAATTGTCGCCAACAATGTGGTGATGGGCGGCCATGTCAGCATCGGCGACAGCGCCGTGATCGGCGGGGCGGCGGCATTGCACCAGTTTGTCCGTATCGGGCGCGGTGCGATGGTGGGCGGCGTTTCGGGCGTGGAGGCGGACGTGATTCCGTTCGGCACCGTGCTGGGCAACCGCGCGCATCTGGCCGGGCTGAACGTGATCGGCCTGCGCCGCCGGGGCATGGAAAAATCCCGCCTGCACATGCTGCGCGCAGTGTTCCGTGCCCTGTTCGGCCATGGCCATAGCCACGGCGCTGTGTTTGTGGAGCGGCTTGCCGCCGTGCGCGCCGACTATGGCAGCGACCCGATGGTGGCGGAAATTCTGGCGTTCATCGACGCGCCCAGCAAGCGCGGGCTGATCCGTGCCCAATTGCAGGACCACGGCAGCGACGCCGATGCGTGACGCGGGCGGCGCGGTTTCGCGCCGCCGCAGGCCGCGCGGCGCGGCCCTAGTGCAGTTTGGTGCTGGCCGTGGCGTAGCCCAGAAACACGTCGGCAACCTCGTCCTCGTCGGGGTCCATATCGGCAGCGCCTTCGCTTTCGGTGGTGCAGACGGCCAGGGCGGCTTGCAGCGCCGCGACCGTGCGGGCCAGACCCAACGCCGCGGCCTCATCGGCCAGCAGACGCAGACATTGCGCGATGCCCTGCGCGGTGGCCTCGCCGTCTCCGTCGCCGGACTCGAAGAATTCCGCGTATTTGAAGTCGTCGTCCATGCGAAGGCTCCGCAGCGGCCACGGCGGCAATTCCGCCCATCGCATGTCGCGTCGTGGCTGTATCGCTCCCGCGTATGCCGGATGTTGCCGCCGGGGTCCAACAGTAAACACGTGTCGCATATTTGCCCTGTTCCGCGCGCCGTGAGTCCGCCGTGAGCGCGGCAGCGCGCCCGCTGGGCATTCTGGCCGGTGGCGGGCCGTTGCCGGGCCGCGTGGCGGCGGCGGCGGCGGCGGCGGGCCGCCCGGTGTTTCTGATCGGCTTTGAGGGCTTTGCCGAGGCAACGGTGCTGGCACCCTATCCGCACGAGATGGTGCGGCTTGGGGCGGCGGGGCGGATGCTGAGCCTGTTGCGCGCGCATGGCTGCGCCGATCTGGTGCTGATCGGGCCGGTGAAGCGCCCATCCATCTTCGACCTGCGCCCGGATGCCGAGGGCGCGCGCATTCTGGCCCGCATTGGCCGCGCTGCCTTCGCGGGCGATGACGGTTTGCTGGCCGCCGTGGTGCGGGTGCTGGCCGAAGACGGGTTCAACGTGATCGGTGCGCACGAAATCCTGTCCGAAGCGGTGGGGCAGAAGGGCCAATTGGGTGCTGTGGCCCCGGATGCCGCGGCCATGGGCGACATTCGGCGCGGCGTGGCGGTGGCGCAGGCGCTGGGCCGCGTGGATGTCGGGCAGGGCTGCGTGGTGCAGCAGGGCATTGTGCTGTGCGTGGAAGCCATTGAGGGCACAGACGCGATGCTGGCACGCGCCGCCGGTCTGGCACGGCCCGGCGCGGGTGGCGTGCTGGTGAAACTGGTCAAGCCGGGGCAGGACCGCCGCGCCGACCTGCCCGCCATCGGCCCCGGCACCGTGCGCGCCGCCGCTGCCGCCGGACTGCGTGGCATTGCATTCGAGGCGGGGGGCACCCTACTCACCGACCGGGCCGCGCTGCTGACGGCGGCAGACGCGGCTGGCCTGTTTCTGCTCGGGATCGACCCTGGGCAACTGCTTCGCGAAGGAGACGAACGATGACCACGAAACCGCGTTACCTGCACACCATGATGCGCGTTGGCGACCTCGACCGTGCCATCAAGTTCTATACCGAGATGTTCGGCATGCACGAGATCCGGCGCTGGGACGTGCCGGAGGGCAAGTTCACCAATTCCTTCGTCGGCTATGGCCCGGAAGCCGAGCAGACGGTGCTGGAGTTCACCTACAATTACGGGGTGGAGAAATACGACCTTGGTAACGGCTTTGGCCATCTCGCCATCGGTGTGCCGGACGTCTACGCCACCTGTGAAAAAATGCGCGCTGCCGGGGTCAAGATCACGCGGGAACCGGGGCCGGTGAAGCACGGCACCACCATCATCGCCTTCGTCGAGGACCCGGACGGCTACAAGATCGAACTCGTCCAGCGCGGCTGAATTGCGCGCCGTCGAGGCGGCGCGCGGGCTGGTGCCCGTGCGCCGTGTCGTACGTATCGGCGTCACCGGACTTGCCCGGGCGGGCAAGACGGCGTTGTTGACCTCGCTGGCGGCCAATCTGCTGGCCGCCGGTGCCCGGCTGCCGGCCTTGCCGGCGCTGACGGCGAAGCTGGGTGGGCGCAGTTTCCGCGCCAGCCTTGCGCCATCCGGCGCGGATGGTCTGCCGCGGTTCGATCATCAATCGCATCTGGCGGCACTGGCCGCCGACCCGCCGGGCTGGCCCGCACGCACCGGTGCGGTTTCATTGCTGGCGCTGGATGTATCCATCGGTTGGGGGGGCTTGGCCTCGGCGCTGCCGCCCCGGCAGATTCGGCTGGAATTGCTGGACTATCCCGGCGAGTGGCTGCTCGACCTGCCGTTGCTGGGACAGGATTTCTCCGCGTGGTCCACGGCCACGCTGCGGCGGCTGGAACAGCGGCCCGAGGCGCGGGCGTTTCTGGCCTATGTCCACGGCCTGCCCGCTGCCGCGCCCGCCGATGAGGCGCTGGCCGCGTCCGGACATGCGCTGTACGCCGAATTGTTGCAGCGCCTGCGCGTGGCCGGGCTGTCGATGCTGCAACCGGGGCGGTTCCTGATGCCCGCCCCGGGGCCGCAGCCGCCGTGGCAGGCGTTCTTTCCGCTGGCAGGCAGCGGCAAGCTCGCCGAACTGCTGCGCAGCCGGTACGACCGCTATCGCGCGCAGGTCCGCGCCGACCTTGTGGCACCCTCATTCGGGCGCATCGACAGGCTGGTGATTCTGGCCGATCTGCTGACCGCACTGCACGCTGGGCCAGATGCGTTCGCCGATGCGGCGGCCGCGTTGCAGGGCACGGCGCAGGCGTTGCACTGGCAGATGCGTCTGCCGTTCCTGCCGGACTGGATGGCCGGGCTGGCCCCGCTGTTCGGCGGCATTGGCCGGGTGGCGTTTGCCGCCAGCAAGTCCGACCACGTGGCCGACCGGCAGCGCGGCAATCTGGCAGCGCTGACGGCCAGCCTGACGGCCACGCCGCATGTGCCGTCGCAGGCGTTTGCCATCGCGTCGGTGCGCT
>CAIPHQ010000227.1 GCA_903864895.1 uncultured Rhodospirillales bacterium | reverse complement strand
CGGGTGATTGCCACCTATGGCGACGTGGTCGGCGACAAGCTGCATCTGCCGGACCTGCCGCCTGCCCTGCCCGCCGCTGCCGTCGCGGTGGAGGACCGGCGGTTCTGGTCGCATTTCGGGCTGGACCCGATTGGCATCGCGCGGGCGATCTATGTGAACCTCAGCGCCGGGCGGGTGGTGCAGGGCGGTTCGACTATCACGCAGCAAGTGGCGAAAAACCTGTTCCTGACCAATGCGCGCACCTTCCGCCGCAAGGTGCAGGAAGTGCTGCTGACGCTGTGGCTGGAGCAGCATTTTACCAAGACCGAGATTCTCGAAATCTGGTTGAACCGGGTCTATCTCGGCTCCGGCGCGTGGGGCGTGGATGCGGCGGCACAGCTGTATTTCGGCATCTCGGCGCGCAAGCTGAATTTGTGGCAGTCGGCGGTGATTGCGGGATTGCCGCGCGCGCCGTCGCGCTTTTCGCCGCGTGTCGATCCGCAGGCGGCCGCTGCGCGCGGGCGGCAGGTGTTGCAGGCGATGGCCGATTCCGGGGTGATCACGCAGGCGCAGGCCAGCGAGGCCGCAGGGCAGATCGCCTTTCCGCCGCGCGTGGACACGGCAAGCTGGTTCTCTGACTGGGCGGGCGGGCAGAGCGAGGCGCTGCTGCCGGAGAATGCCGATGCGGTGATGCACACCACGCTGGATGGCCGGTTGCAGGCCGTGGTGGACGCAAGGCTGGCCGCCCTGCTGGATGGGCCGGGGGCCGCCGCCGGGGCCGGGCAGGGCGCGGTGGTGGTGCTGGACGCGACCAGCGGCGCGGTGCGGGCGATGGCGGGCGGGCGGGACCGGCGGGCGAGCAGTTTCAACCGCGCGGTGCTGGCGCGCCGCCAGCCCGGCTCCTCGTTCAAGCCGTTCGTGTGGCTCGCGGCACTGGAAACCGGGCTGACGCCGGACAGCACGGTGCAGGATGCGCCGCTGCATATCGGCGCTTGGAGCCCGGCCAATTATGACGGCAAATTCCATGGCGAGGTGAGCATGGAGGATGCGCTGGCCGAGAGCCTGAACACCGTGTCGGTACGGCTGTTGCAGCAGGCGGGCGGGCCGCGCGCGGTGGCCGGGGTGGCCCGGCGGCTCGGCATTGCCAGCAAACTGCCGGACAACATCACGCTGGCGCTGGGCACCGGCGAAGTGGGGCTGCTGGAACTCACCACCGCCTATGCCGCGTTCTGCAATGGCGGTTTTCAGGTGCCGCCCTTTGCCATTGAAACCGTGGACGTGGGCAGCCAGTCCCAGCCTGCGCCGCACGCGGCCCCGGTGCAGGTGGTGCAACCCGATCAGGCGGCGATGATGCTGCGGATGCTGACCGCCGTGGTCACGCGCGGCAGTGGCCGGGCGGCCGCGCTGCCGGGGCGGCTGGTGGCAGGCAAGACCGGCACCACGCAGGACTACCGGGATGCGTGGTTCGTCGGCTGCGTCTCTTCACAGGCCGGTGGGGCCGTGATGGGCGTGTGGCTCGGCAACGACGACAACCGCCCGATGCAGAACGTCACCGGCGGCAGCCTGCCCGCCCGCCTGTTCCACGACATCGCCACCGATTTGCACTGACAGGGAGTTCCTCGATGCCTGCCTTCATCTGCACCACCTGCGGCACGCAGTACCCGCCCAGCGGCACGCCGCGCGAAGATTGCCCGATTTGTCTGGACGAGCGGCAATACGTCACAGCCGCCGGGCAGGTCTGGATCACGCTGCCGGAAATGCGCGGGCCG
>CAIPHQ010000226.1 GCA_903864895.1 uncultured Rhodospirillales bacterium | reverse complement strand
TAGACCACGCAGCCAATGGCCTGCGCGGGCGGAAGGGTGGCCCACAGTACGCCGCCGGGATCGACGCTTTGCACCACCCGGCCGGCCAACGCGCCATCCGCGCCGTAGAAATACCAGTATGGCACGCCATTCACACCGGTCACCAAGGCCGAGTGCGGCCCCATCATCGCGGCGATGCTGGGGGCAGCGGCGGGCAGCGCGTGGGCCTTCAGCGTCACGATCACGAAATCTTGTTGGCCTGCTTCCGCAGCGCTGGCCACGCAGCGCGGGCGGGCCACCACGGTCTCGCCACCGCTGATCAGCGTCACGCCATTGGCCTGCATGGCCGCCAGATGCGGGCCGCGGGCCACGAAGGTTACGTCCGCCCCGGCGAGCGACAGCCGCGCGCCGAGCAGGCCGCCAATGGCGCCGGCGCCGAAGATGCCGATCTTCATCCGCCCAGCCCCAGCCGGGCAGACAGCCCGATGCGTTGCAGCTTGCCGGTGGCCCCTTTGGGAATTTCCGCCAGAAACACGATGCGGCGCGGCACCTTGAAGCCGGCCAGCCGTTCGCCCGCGAAGGCGCGCAGCCCGGCTTCATCCACGCTCAAACCTTCGCGCAACACCACGGCGGCCGCCACTTCCTCGCCCAGCTTGTCGTGCGGCATTGCAAACGTCACCACCTGCTGCACCGCCGGATGGTCCATCAGCACCGCGTCCACTTCCAGGGGCGATACTTTCTCGCCACCGCGGTTGATGATTTCTTTCAATCGTCCGGTCAGGCGCAAATATCCGGCCTCGTCCAGCCAGCCTTCGTCGCCGGTACGGAACCAGCCATGGGTGAAGGCCTTGGCGTTGGCGTCCGGGTTGGCCTCGTACCCCGCCGTCACGTTGCGGCCGCGGATCACCACCTCTCCCGGCGTGCCGGGGGGCTGCAGCGTGCCCGCCTCATCCATGATCGCCACCTCAGGCCCCGCAGCGATACCCACCGAGCCCGGATAATGCGGCGCGGGCGGCAGCGGATTGGCCGCCATCTGGTGCGCGGCCTCGGTCATGCCGTAGCTTTCCAGCACCGGCACGCCGAACGCTTCCTCCAGCGCGGTCATCACCTGCGGCGGCAGCGAGGCGGAGGAGGAGCGCAGCAGGCGCAGCCGCCCGCGCGCCAGAATCTCCCTGTTGCGCTCGGCATATTGCAGCAGCGTCTGGTGCATGGTCGGCACCGCCGTCACCCATGTCGGGCGCACCTCGTCAAACCAGGCAAAAAAGCGGAACGCGTTGAACCCCGGCGTGCATGATACAGCACCCCCCGCCGCCACCGAGGCGAGCGTGGCGGCAATAAGCCCGTGGATGTGGAACAACGGCATGATG
The DNA here is from genome assembly GCA_903864895.1 of uncultured Rhodospirillales bacterium. Taxonomy (GTDB): domain Bacteria; phylum Pseudomonadota; class Alphaproteobacteria; order Acetobacterales; family Acetobacteraceae; genus CAIPHQ01. Next base: position 6,919 of record CAIPHQ010000226.1, on the reverse strand, counting down.
TTCAGACTTACATCGCCCGGCGTCAGCGCGAGGCTGACACCTATGTGATACGCCGATGCGGTCACATTGATTTGACGCAGCGGAACAATTTTCGGGCGCGACGTGGTGCCGGAGGTGTGCAGCACCAACGCCACGTCCTGCGCCTCGGCCATGCCGGGATGCGCTGCGGTGCCGCTGAGCGGCATGTCCGGGTGCAGCGTGAAACTGCCCGCTGCCTCACCCGGCACCAGAGAGATCACCGGAATGCCGCGCGCCTCGGCGGCGGCGCGGGCCGGGGTGTCCATGCCCTGCGCCAGCACCAGCGCGCTGGCGTGCAGGTCGTTCAGGTAGAAATCGAATTCGTCCAGCTTGTATGCCGGGTTCAGCGGCGCGGTGGTGACGCCGCAGGCCATGGTCAGGAAGGCGCTGGCCATCTCCGGCCCGTTCGGCAGCACAAGTGCCACCCGGTCGCCGCGCCCGATGCCCATGCCGTTCAGTGCCGCCACCGTGGCATCGGCCAATGCCCGCAACCCGCCATGCGTCAGCCACGGGCGGCCCGGCGCGCCGATGGCGGGCGCGTCCGCCGCGCCGCGGGCCAGCAGGCCCTGCATGGTGTCAGCGGGATAAGTGATGCTCATGCAGGCGGCTCCTCGGCAAACAGACCAATCCGGCATACTCCGCTGCGTTCATCGCGAGAAGCCGGGGCTTAGCCAAACCGCCCGGCGCGGTAATCGGCATAGGCTTCGCGTATTTCGGCCTCGGTGTTCATCACGAACGGGCCGTGCGCCACCACGGGTTCGGCGATGGGGGCGGCATGGCCGAACAGCACCACGCTGTCCGCCGGCGCCGAGATGTCCACCGCATCACCCGCGCCGAGTTCGGCCAGATGGAACGCGGGGGCCGTGGTGCCGCCCACCGTGACCGCGCCGCGCACCACGTAGAAAAACACGTCCCGGCCCAGCAACCCCTCGAACCGCACCGTGCCGCCGGGCTGGAGTGAGACCGTGGTCATGAAAATGCCGGTCAGCGACGCCACCGGTCCGGTCTGCCCCGCATACTGGCCCGCGATCAGGTGTACATTGGCCGCATCCGCTGCGATTTCGGGAATGTCAGCCCGTTGCAGCCCGGTGTAGCGCGGCGGCGTCATTTTCAGCCGCGCTGGCAGGTTGACCCATAATTGCAGGATTTCCAGCGATCCGCCCGCGCGCTTGAACCGCTCCGGCGACAACTCGGCATGGACCAGCCCACTGCCCGCCGTCATCCACTGCACGCCGCCCGCGGTGATGATGCTTTCGTGCCCGCCGCTGTCGGAATGCGCCAGTTCGCCGTCCAGAATGAACGTCACGGTCTCGAAGCCGCGATGCGGGTGCGGGCCAAATGGCAGGCCGCGATTGTTGGGCCTGTAGGTCTGCGGGCCGTGATGATTGAGGAACAGGAACGCGCCCAACCGGTCCAGCCCGGGGCCGGGCAGTGGGCGGCGCGTGGTCAGATCGGCAATATCGTCACGCAGCGCCGGGTGCAGGCGGAGGATGTGTCGCATGATCAGCCTGTTGATCCTTTCGAATCTGTGAGTTGTGCTAACATCGTTATGGCCTTGGGGGAAAGACGGTCGCATGCAAGCTTTTGTCATGTGCCTTGTGGCCGCGGCGATGCTGGGTTCGGCACCGGCGCAGGCGGCGGCGTTCGCGGCGGCGGATACGCCCGGCGCCCCGGCACTGCTGCTGTCCGGCGACATCCGCCCCAACGACGATGCCGCATTCCGCGCCGCTGCTGCCAGTTTCAAGGGCCGCGTGCTGTTGACCACCGGCCCCGGCGGTGCGGTGCAGGCGGCGGTTGCGATCGGCACCGACATCCGCAACCGGGGCTGGACCACCATGGTGCCGCCGGGGGCAACCTGCGCGTCGGCCTGTGCGCTGGTATGGCTGGCCGGGGCCAAGCGGGTGCTGGGGCAGGGGGCGCGGATCGGCTTTCATGCGCTGTCGGAGATCAGGAACGGTACTGCCACCGAAACCCACGACGCCGACATGGCGCTGCGCCACTGGATCAGCGGCCTCGGCTACAGCTACGACACCACCAATACCATCGTGAACACCTCCGCCCGCTCCATTCGCTGGTTCGATGCGCTGGAGTTACAGTACAACGGGATCACGGTGGACCCCGCGCCCTAGCCGCGCCTAGCCTGCCGCATGCCGGATTTCAGCATGGAGTCGCTCGCAGGCGGGCGCGTGGCGGGCGTGGATGAGGCCGGGCGCGGCCCGCTGGCCGGGCCGGTGATGGCCGCCGCCGTTGTGTTTGCACGCGGTGTACCGCCGCAATTGGCCGGGTTGTTGAACGATTCCAAGCAACTCAGCGCTGCCCAGCGTGAGACGGCGTTCGCAGCCCTGATGCAGGCGCGCGCCGATTGCCGGGCCGAGATCGGTGCCGCCGCTGCTTCCGTGACCGAGATCGCGCGGCTGAACATCCTGCGCGCGTCCTTGCTGGCCATGGCCCGCGCCGTGGCACGGCTGCCAGCACCGCCCGATCTGGCGCTGATCGACGGCAACCAGCCGCCGCCGCTGACCTGCGCGTTGCGCTGCGTGGTGGAGGGTGACGCGCTCAGCCTGTCCATCGCGGCGGCGTCGATTGTGGCCAAGGTGCTGCGCGACCGCGCGATGGCGCGTCTTGCCGTGCGCTTCCCCGGCTATGGCTGGGACCGCAACGCGGGCTACGCCACCGCCGCGCATCGCGCGGCGCTGCGCCAATTGGGGCCGACCGCACATCATCGCGCCGGGTTCGGCACTGTGCGGCAACTGGCATTGCCGCTGGGCGGCTGACGCCACGGTTGACGTGGCGTCGGGCGCTTCGTCACGATGCGGCCCCGCCGACTGGAGACCGCCTCTGCCCGTGGAAATCGTCCGCGAAATGCCGCTCGACCAGATTCTTCTGGGCGACGCCGTGAAGATGATGGGCATGCTGCCAGCGGCCTCGGTGCACTGCGTCTTCGCGGACCCGCCCTATAACCTGCAACTGCGGGGCGAGCTTCGCCGCCCGGATGACAGCATTGTGGACGGGGTGGACGATGACTGGGACCGCTTCACCGATTTCGCCGCCTATGACGCGTTCACCCGCGCCTGGCTGGGCGAATGCCGCCGCCTGCTGCGCAAGGACGGCACGCTGTGGGTGATTGGCACCTATCACAACATCTTCCGCATCGGTGCCATCCTGCAGGAGATGGGGTTCTGGGTGCTGAACGACATCGTCTGGCGCAAGGCCAACCCGATGCCGAATTTCCGCGGCCGCCGCTTTACCAACGCGCATGAAACCATGATCTGGGCAGCGCGCGGGCAGGACAGCCGCCACCGGTTCAATTATCAGGCCATGAAGGCGCTGAACGACGACATCCAGATGCGCAGCGACTGGTATCTGCCGCTGTGCACCGGCGGTGAGCGGCTGCGCAACGAGCACGGCCTGAAGCTGCACCCCACCCAGAAGCCGGAAGCCCTGCTGCATCGCGTGCTGCTGGCCAGCACCAACCCCGGTGACATCGTGCTGGACCCGTTTCTGGGCACTGGCACCACCGCCGCCGTGGCCAAGCGCCTGCACCGGCATTTCATCGGCGTGGAACGCCACCCGGCCTATGTGGAAGCCGCATGGGGCCGCCTGCGCCGCGTGCGCCCCGCGCCGCTGGATGGCATGGACACCACGCCGAGCAAGCGTGAAGCCGCCCGCATTCCGTTCGGCACACTGGTGGAACAGGGGCTGGTGCCCGCCGGAACCACGCTGATGGACCGCGCCGGCAAGGTCAGTGCCGTGGTGATGGCCGATGGCACGCTGCGCTGTGGCGAGATCCATGGCTCCATCCACAAGGTTGGGGCCGAGGTGCAGAACGCGCCGTCCTGCAATGGCTGGACGTTCTGGCATATCGAGGAAGCGGGGCAATGGATCCCGCTCGACACGCTGCGCGGCCGCATGCGCGGGTAAGCCGCGCGGAGATGTTTCATGTTCACCACCCGCCCTGAAATCGCCGGAACCTTCGGCGTGGTTGCCAGCACACACTGGATTGCCAGCCAGACCGGCATGGCGGTGCTGGAACGCGGCGGCAACGCGTTTGATGCGGCGGTGGCCGCCGGGTTCGTGTTGCAGGTGGCCGAGCCGCATCTAAACGGGCCGGGCGGTGATTCCTCCATCCTGATCCACGACGCCGCCACAGGGGCGCAGCACGCCATCTGCGGGCAGGGTGTGTCGCCGGATGCGGCCACGCTGGCGCGATTTGGGTCGCTGGGCCTTGATCTGGTGCCCGGCACCGGCCTGCTGCCTGCCACCGTGCCGGGTGCGTTCGATGCGTGGTGCCTGATGCTGCGCGACTGGGGCACGTGGGAACTGGCCGATGTGCTGGCGTTTGCCATCGGCTACGCCACGCGCGGCATTCATACGGTGGCGCGCATCAGTGCGACGATCGAAAGCGTGCGGCCGATGTTCGAGCAGGAATGGCGCAGCAGTGCCGCCGTGTTCCTGCCCGGCGGGGCGGTGCCCGCGCCCGGCGCGCTGTTCGCCAACCCGGCACTTGCCGCCACCTATACGCGCGTGCTCGTCGAGGCCGTGGGCAGCACGCGGGAGGCGCGGATCGATGCGGCGCGCAACGCGTGGTATCGCGGCTTCGTCGCCGAGGCGATCGGCCGGTTCTTCGCGGCCAATGAGGTGCTGGACACCTCCGGCCGGCGCCATCGCGGCCTGCTGACGGCGGACGACATGGCCCGCTGGGCGGCCAGCGCCGAGGAAGCGGTGGCCTATGACTACGCCGGATGCACGGTGCTGAAATGCGGCCCGTGGACGCAGGGGCCGGTAATGCTGCAGCAACTCGCCCTGCTGGCCGGGTTCGATCTGGGCGCGATGGACCCGGTGGGGGCGGAGTTCGTCCACGCCGTGGTGGAGTGTTCCAAACTCGCCTACGCCGACCGCGAGGCCTATTACGGCGACCCCGAGCATGTGCAGGTGCCGCTGGAGGCGCTGCTGTCCGCCGAGTACAATGCGGCACGGCGGGCGCTGGTGGGCACGATGGCCTCCACGGACCTGCGCCCCGGCCACATCCCCGGCTTCACCCCGGTGGTGGACCACGCCGCCGCAGCCCGCACCGAGATGCTGACGCGCGCGCCCGGCGTGGGTGAACCCACGGTGGCGCGTCTGGGCGCGGTGGGCGGCGATACCTGCCACGTGGATGTCATCGACCGGCACGGCAACATGGTCAGCGCCACGCCGTCGGGTGGCTGGCTGCAATCCTCGCCGGTCATTCCCGAATTGGGCTTTCCGCTGGGCACGCGCGGACAGATGTTCTGGCTGCAACCGGGCCTGCCCGCCAGCCTCGCCCCCCGCCGCCGCCCGCGCTCGACCTTGTCGCCGTCATTGGCGTTGCGGGATGGCAAGGCATGGATGGCATGGGGCACGCCGGGCGGCGAGCAGCAGGACCAGTGGTCCACGATCATGCTGCTGCGGATGCTGCATCACGGCCTGACCATTCAGCAATCCATCGACGCGCCGAGTTTCCATGCCGAGCACTGGCCGAGCAGTTTCTGGCCCCGCGCGGCCCGGCCGGGCAAGCTGGTGCTGGAAGGGCGGTATGACACGCAGGTGCTGACTGATCTGCTGGCGCGCGGCCATGCCGCCTCGCTGGGTGAGCCATGGAGCGAGGGGCGGCTTTCGGGGGCGCGGCTTGAGGCGGACGGGCAGATGTTCGCCGGGGCCAATCCGCGCGGGATGCAGGGGTACGCGGTGGGGCGGTAGCTGCCCCTGTTACGTCATCGCCGGGTCAAGTCCGGCGATGACGATCAGACTTGAAGCTTGCCCGGCCTCAAACGTCCGTCAGCACGTGCAGCAGGCGCTTGGCGATCAGCGGCTTTGAGGCGGCGGCGTAGGCCGCCATGTGCGGGGCGGCGACATGGGCGCGCAGCATGTCAGCCGTTTCCCACTTCTCGATCACCGCAAACGTGTCGTCTCCCATCGGGGTCTGAAAGCCGCCGAACCCCGGCTCGTCGATCACCGGGCGGTATTCGATGCAGCCCGCTTCGGCATGCACCAGCGGCACGATCCTGGCGAATTCCGCCAGCAGGGCGGCGCGCTGGCCGGGGTGCGCGGTGATGTAGGCGACAATATGGACCATGGGCGTTTCCTGTGTTGCGCAGCCGGACGGGCCGGTTCGGACGGCGCGCACCATACCGATTGCGCGCGCGGCGTCGAGACGCGCCGGCAGCGTGGCTGCGGTGGCGGCGCCCCTCGCGCGCGGCGGTCTCGGGCGTCAGTCGTCGCTTTGCAGCCAGCGCGACACGATACCCGCCAGCAGAGCACCAACGATTGGTGCCAGCCAGAACAGCCAGAGTTGCGAGGCATAACCGGAGTCGCCGCCGATGACGGCCACAAGCAATGCCGGGCCGGTGCTGCGTGCCGGGTTCACCGACGTGGCGGTGATTGGAATGGTGATCAGATGGATCAGCGTCAGGCCGAAGCCGATGGCAATCGGCGCGAACCCGGTCGGCGCGCGCTTGCTTGTGGCGCCCAGAATGATGGTCAGGAAGAAGAAGGTCGCCAGCACCTCGGTGATCAGGCAGGCCGCAAGACCGTATTTGCCCGGGCTGAGGTCGCCGTAGCCGTTGGCGGCGAAGCGCCCCAGCGTGTAGCCGTCCTTGCCGCTGGCGATCAGATACAGCACCACCGCCGCTGCAACCGCGCCAATCACCTGCGCGATGATGTACGGAATGACATGGCCTGCCCCGGTGCGCCCGCCGGCCCAAAGGCCGATGGTGACGGCCGGATTGAAATGCCCGCCGGAGATATGGCCCACCGCGAAGGCCATGGTCAGCACGGTCAGGCCGAAGGCCAGCGCCACGCCCGCGATGCCGATGCCATAATCGGGCAGCATCAGCGACACCACGGCACTGCCGCAGCCACCGAACGTCAACCAAAACGTGCC
>CAIPHQ010000225.1 GCA_903864895.1 uncultured Rhodospirillales bacterium | reverse complement strand
CGGCGCACGGCATTGCCCCGCCAGTGCCGCCGGAAGCCCCTGCCGATCCGCTGGCCGCCCTCGACCATGCAGCCCAGCGTCTCAGCGGGCGGGCGCGGCTGACCGGCAACGCCATCGTGCCATTGCACAATGGCGACGAAGCCTATCCGCCGATGCTGGCCGCCATCGCCGCCGCCCGGCACAGCGTGGCGCTGACCAGCTATATCCTGCGCGGCGATGCGGCAGGCGGCGCATTCCTCGACGCGCTCATCGCCGCCGCCGCGCGCGGTGTGGCGGTGCGGGTGCTGCTGGACGGCATTGGCAGCGGCTATTTCGTCTCCCCCGCCTATCACCGCCTGCGCCGGGCGGGCGTGCCCTGCGCGCGCTTCATGCATTCGCCGCTGCCATGGCAGATGCCGTTTCTGAACCTGCGCACCCACAAGAAGATTCTGGTGGTGGACGGCACCGAAGCGTTCACCGGCGGCATGAACATCGCCGCCGAGAACGTGCTGGCCATGCACCCGCGCGCCTCGGTGCGCGACACGCATTTCCACGTCACCGGCCCGGTGGTCGCACAATTGATGGACGCCTTCGCGTCCGAGTGGTCATTCGTGACCGGCGAGGCGCTGACCGGCGCGCACTGGTTTCCCCGCCTGCACCCCGCGGGCGATGCCGCCGCCCGCGTGGTCACGTCCGGCCCCGATCAGGATCTGGAAAAAATCGAACTTCTGCTGCTGCACGCCATCGGCGCGGCGCAGCGCAGCATCGTGGTGCAGACGCCGTATTTCCTGCCCAACGACCGGCTGACCACGGCGCTGACGCTGGCGGCCATGCGCGGCGTGGCGGTGGACATCGTGCAGCCGCAGCGCGGCAATCATGTGCTGATCGACTGGGCGTCCCGCGCCAACAACGCCCCGCTGTTGCAGGCCGGCTGCCGCATCTGGCTGAACAAGCCGCCGTTTGACCACGGCAAGCTGATGGTGGTGGACAGCACATGGTGCATGGCCGGCAGCGCCAACTGGGACGTGCGCAGCCTGCGCCTGAACTTCGAAGTGGTGCTGGACATCGCCAGCCCCCCGCTCGCCGCGGCGCTGGAGGCGGACATGCTGGCCGCGCGCGGGCGGCGGCTGACACTGGCGGAACTGGACAAGCGCCGCCTGCCCGCCAAGTTACGCGATGCGCTGGCGCGGCTGATGCTGCCGTATCTGTAGGCCGGAACCCCTCCCCCTGCCCCTTCCCTCAACGGGAGGGGGAGGGGTGTCTCACGCACGCAGCGTCAGGCAATCGCCCTCAATCCCACTCCATCGGCCAGCCCGGATTCACCAGCCGCACATCCTTCGGCAGCGCCGCAATCACCGCGCGGTCCTCGTCGTCCAGCGTCAGCGCCTGCGCGTCCAGATTGGCCTGCTGGCTGGTGCCGCGCCCGGCCTTCGGAATGGCGGCCACGCCGGGCTGATCCAGCAGCCATTTCAGCCCGATCTGCTCGGGCGTGGCATTGTGCTTGCGCGCCAGCGCCTGCAATTCCGGGTAATCGGACAGCCGCCCGCGCGCCAGCGGGCAATAGGCGGTCACCGCAAGGCCGTGCGCGGCGGCGTATTCCAGAATCGCCGGGCGGCCGAGCAGCGCGTGGTATTCGATCTGGTTGCAGACGATGGGGGCGCCGATTTCCTCCACCGTGCGGCGCAGCAGCGCCACCGAGAAATTGGACACCCCGATGGCCCGCGCCAGCCCCCGGTCACGCAGCGTCATCAGCGTTTCCAGCGCCTGCGGCAGGTTCATCTCCGGCGTCGGCCAGTGCAGCAGCAGTAGGTCGATTTCGTCGATCTGCAATGCTTCAAGGCTCGTCTCCACTGAGCGGCGCATGGCATCCGGCGCGTAGCTGTCCGGCCAGATCTTGGTGGTCACATGAATGGCACTGCGCGGCACGGCGGTCTGCGCCAGCGCCGCCCCCACCTCGGCCTCGTTGCCATACATCTTGGCGGTGTCGATATGCCGGTAGCCGCGCGCCAGCGCGCCCAGCACCGCCAGCGTGCAGGCCTCCCCGGTCAGGCGGAACGTGCCGAGGCCGAGTTTGGGCATGGTCAGTCCGGGAACGGTCAGCGTCTGCATGGCGTGGGCCTCAGCGTTTGGCGAAATCAACAACGGCAGCGAAGCCGGTTTCGGTGCCGAAGGCCAGCTTGGTGCCATCGGCACTCCAGGCCATCGCCGAGACCGAACCGCGCCCGGTGGCGGCAACCGGCAGAATCTTGCTGCCCGGAATATCGGCCAGCACCACCAGACCGTCGGAGAACCCGGCGGCCACGGCTTCCTGCTGCGGATGCGTGGCAATGAAGGTGCACTGCGTCTCGTCACCACCCGCCAGTTCGCTGGGCGACTTGCCCATCGGCCCGCCGCCGGTGAACGGCCACAGCACGATGCTTTCAGCCCCCGAGGTGGCCAGCCACTTGCCGCTGCGGGTGAAGGCCAGCGCCGCGGTCTTGGCCGGATAGCCGCTCATGCGCATGTGCTGCCCGTCAGACAGCCGCCAGCCATGCAGCGCGTTTTCCTGCATCGCGGTCACCACCGAGTCTCCGTCCGGGCTGATGGCGATGCCGATATGGCTGCCCTTCCATTCCAGAAAGCGCGGATTTTCCGACTTCGACGCCACGAACCACAGGCTCGCGCCATTGTAATGGCTTGCCGCGATGCGCTTGCCTTTCGCGTCGAACACCAGGCCTGTCACGGAAGACGGATGCGTCAGCGTCTTTAGCTTCGCCCCCGCCGCGTCGAACAGATGCACCTGCTTGCCCACCGCGCACGCCAGCACGCCGGACTTGCCGTCGCCAAAACTGGCCGCCCGCTCCACCCATTTCATGCCGAACCCGGCGAGTTCCCGCGTGCTGCCGTCGCGCCCGATGCGCAGGAACCGCCCGTCATCCCCGCCGCTGACAAACCCCGAAGCCGCCGTATCCGCCGCCAGCGCCAGCGCACCGCCGTCATGCGCGGCGACACTCTGCCAAGCCTCCCCGGCCAGCAACCGCACCGTGCCATCCCCCAGCGCAAACGCGGCCTGCCCGCCCGCGCGGTCGAACACGGTGGCCACCACAAACGCCCCCAACTGCGCCTGCACGCCGCGTGTGGTGAGAAGGTGGTCGGCTTTGGCGAGGGTCTGGCTCATGGGGACCCGGAATGGGGCGGGATGCGCGTCTCGTCAACAGGGCAGGCTGTTGGACTCATCGGATCGCTTGTTGCGAGCACGCCCCGGAGTCCAACGCGCGGGTGGCCGTGAGGTCAGAGCAACGCCTCACCCATCGGGCCGAAGTCGAACGACTCTGGCTGATGGCACGGTGTCATCCCGGCGAGCAGTTCCTCCAGCGTATAGCGCGGCCCGACAGCGGCGGCGGATTGTGGTGCCGCGGCTTTGGTGGCGGCCAACGCATCCTCGGGCTTTGGGTTGTCCTCCAGCGCGGGCTCAGTCTTGTCTCTCACCGCGCAGGCTTGCGCTCCGGTTCGCTCATGTCGCTCGCGTCCCCTCAAACCCCCGCCGCAACTGCGGGCGGTTCAAATTGCGCCCGATGAACACCAGCCGGCTCACGCGCGGCTCGCCCGCCTTCCACGGGCGGATGAAATCGCCATCCGCCATCATGTGCACCGCCTGAAACGCGAACTGCCGGTCCTCACCCGCGTAGGACAGAATGCCCTTGGTGCGCAGCATGTCGCCGCCCTTTTCGGCCAGCAATGCGCCGATCCAGGCATTGAACTTCTCGGCGTCCAGCGGTTCGGCCACCTCGAAGCTCATCGAGGCGATGTCCTCGTTGTGCTCGTGCGCGTCCTCGGTCAGGAAGTCCGGGGTGTGTTCCAGCACGCGGTTCAGGTCGAAGGCGCGCTGTTCCAGCAATTCGGTCACCGGCACGTCGCTGCGATGGGCGCGGTGGATGGTGGCGAACTTGTTGATTTTCCGAATTTGCGCCTCGACGGCGTCGAGTTCGTCCGGGGTCACCAGGTCGGTCTTGTTCAGCACGATCACGTCGGCAAACGCAATCTGCCCGGCGGCCTCGGCGCTGTCGGCCAGACGCGCGGGCAGGTTTTTCGCGTCCACCACCGTCACAATGGCGTCCAGCCGCGTCTTGGCCCGCACCGTCTCGTCCACAAAGAAGGTCTGCGCCACCGGGGCGGGGTCGGCCAGCCCGGTGGTCTCGATGATGATGCCGTCGAACTTGTCGCGCCGCTTCATCAGCCCGCCGACGATGCGGATCAGGTCGCCGCGCACGGTGCAGCAGATGCAGCCGTTGTTCATTTCGAACACTTCCTCGTCGGTGTCCACGACAAGGTCGTTGTCCACCCCGAGTTCGCCGAACTCATTGATCACCACGGCGTACTTCTTGCCGTGCTGTTCCGTCAGGATGCGGTTCAACAGCGTGGTCTTGCCGGCGCCCAGGTATCCGGTCAGCACCGTCACCGGCACCAGGTCCGCGTTGGTCTCCGCCATGGTGGCTCCTCCGATATGCGTTCAGTCGGGGGTCATATAGGCGCGTTCCGCCCGCTCAACCACCCGCGCCCAGCACGCCGCGACGCAGGGCCGCCAGTTGCTCCGCGATGACCGGCAGATCGAACTGCCTGGCACGCACCCGTCCCGCCGCCGCCATCTCGTTCCGCCGAGCCTCGTCGCGTCCGAGGGTGCGTAGCGCCATGGCGATGTCCTGGGGTTGGTCGGGGTCGGCATACAACGCCGTATCGCCCGCGACCTCCCGCAGGCCGCCGCGGGGGGAGCAGATCAGCGCCGCGCCGCTCGCCATGGCTTCCAGCGCCACCAAGCCGAAGGGTTCCGGCCAGCGGCTAGGCACCACCACGATGGCGGCGCGCGCCATGGCGTCCAGCACCTCGGGGTGGTCACGGTAGCCGGCCATGCTAACCGGTGCACGCTCCGCCGCCGCGCGCACTGATTGCACGAAGGCCGTCTCAGGGCTGTTCACTCGGAAGCGGTCGGCGCCGATCATCGTGGCGCGCCAACCCGGCAGAAGCGGCAGAGCGGCGGCGCACGCCATGACAAAGGCATCGGGGCCTTTTTCCGCCACCACGCGGCCAGCGAACAGGATCAGGCGTTCGCGCGGGCGGGGCGGCGGTAGCTCTGTGAGGTCCAGGCAATTCGGCAACAGCACGGGGGGGCGGACCGGTTCGGAGACGCCCTCCAAAAGCCGGCCGCGCAGGTATTCGGACGACGTCATCACCAGCGCCAGTTTGCGCAGCAGGGCGGCGCGTTCGGCCGGGGTCTGGGCGCCGCGCATTTCCCGCGGGTCGTTGTTCAGGATCAGCGTCACCGGGATATCGGGCAGGCGCGCGGCAATCGTCAGGGCGATTTCGGGGCGGTTGTGGACCTCGATCAGCGCGGGGCGCAGGCGTTTCAGGACGTTGGCGGCGCTGATCGCGAAGCGCACGTTGGTGGGGCCCGGCCACCAGATGGTGGGTTTGAGTGGGACGAACTCGATCCCAGGGAAAACCGGTCCATCCTGCACGCCACCGAAAACCACGGTGCGAAAGCCGGGCGTGCCCACCAGCCGGCGCGCCAGCAGGCCGAGGGCACCGGTGCGGTAGGGGCCGAAGCCTTCCCGGGGCGGAAGAACCACGGCGACGAGGGGGGCGGCGCTTTGTTGCATCGCTGCGGATATACCGTCCGGGTGCCGCGCCGACCAGCACCGGCGCCATCTACGCCCCCAGGTTGCTGGGCTACGTGCAGGTGCTGATCGTCCCCGAACTGCGTGCCCGCTACGGCGGCACGGCCCGCGTACTGGGTGGCATCGCGGCCGAGACGGTGTTCACCCTGTTGCTGGACGCCATCTCCGGCGGCGGTGTTCATGGTCCACGTGCCGGGGGAGCAGCGCCGGCGCTGACGTCCGGTGGTGAAGGCTCTGCTTTACGGCGCGGTGGTAGGGTGAGGAACCGCCCGTCCCATTTCACACGTTGCAAGGGGACCTTTGCCGCGTTTTCGGCCGAAGCGGCCTCCGCCCCTGGCGCCGTGTGCTGCTGTTCGAGCGGCGGCTGGGCGTGGTGGGCCGCCGACGGTCCGGGCGCGGGCGGCGCATCCTCACGTTGCAAGGGGTCCTTTGCCGCGTTTTCGGCCGAAGCGGCCCCCGGCCTTGGCACGGCATGCTGCCGGTCGAGCGGCCGCTGGGCGTAGCGGGTTGCCGACGGTTCGGGCGTGGGCAGCGCGTTCTCACGTTGCAAGGGGTCCTTTGCCACGTTTCCGGCCGAAGCGGCCTCCGCCCCTGGCGCCGTGTGCCGCCGTTCGAGCGGCGGCTGGGCGTGG
>CAIPHQ010000224.1 GCA_903864895.1 uncultured Rhodospirillales bacterium | reverse complement strand
CCCTTGCCGGTTTCACGCAGGCAGTGGGCGTGCGCTGCAGGACGTGCAAGTTTGAGGGGCGATGAAATTACCCCAGACCGAACCCGCCCCGCCCGACCCGCGCCGCCCCAACCCGGACGGCAGCGCGCGGCTGAACTCCGCTGCCATCCGCCGTGCCAACACCGCGCGCATTTTCCACACGCTGCGCGAGCATCCCGGCAGTTCGCAGCGCGCCTTGGGCGAACTGACCGGGCTGGATGCGGCCACGATCTCCTCCATTGTCACGCGGCTGGAAGTGGAAGGCATCCTGCAACGCGCCGCCCCGCGCCGCAGCGGGCAGGCCGGGCGGCCGGAAAGCCTGCTGACCATCGCGCAGGATGCGGGCCTGCTGATCGGTGCCGGGCTGGAGCCGGATGGCATCAGCCTGATTGCAGCCGGGCTGGATGGCACACGGCGGCTGTCCTTGGACCTGCCCGGCGCGGATGACCCGTCCCGCGCCATCGCCGCATTGCAGCAGGGGGTGACGGAGTTGCTGATGCGCTGCGCCATGCCGCTGGACAAGCTGCGCGGCATCGGCATCGGCATTCCCGGCCTGCTGGACGCGCGCGGCCATCTGGTGCTGGCCCCGAACCTCGGCTGGCGTGACCTGCCGCTGACGGCGATGCTGCGCGAGGCGTTCACGGCCCCGGTGCAGATTGACAACGACGCCAAGGCTGCGGCACTGGCCGAGCGGATTTTCGGCGCGGTGCGCGGCGTGGGCGATTTCGTGTTTGTCTATGGCAATGCGGGCATCGGCGGCGGGCTGTATCTGGGCGGGCGGCTGTATCGTGGGTGCGATGGGTTGGCCGGTGAGTTGGGACATATGAAGATCGTCCCCGGTGGCAGGCGTTGCGGCTGCGGCGGGTTGGGCTGCCTGGAAGCCTATGTGTCCGAACGCGCGTTGGCCGCGCGGCTTGCCGAATCGGGCCGGGCTCTCGGCGATGCCGCGATGGTGGCGGCGGCGGCGGCGCAGGGTGACACGGTGGTGCTGGCGGTGCTGGAGGAAGCCGGCGCACATCTGGGCGCGGCGCTGGCCAATGTGGTCAACATGGTCAATCCGCGCGCCGTGGTGCTGGGTGGCAACCTCGCCACGCTGGCCACGTGGCTGGTGCCCGCCGCGCGCCGGGTGCTGAGCGTGAACGGGTTGCCGGTGATGCTGGAGGACGCCGAAGTGCTGGTCTCGCCGCTGGGGGCTGAGGCGGTGCCGATGGGCGGCGTGGCGCTGGCGATGGAGATGTTCCAGCCGCGCGATCAGGGGTTGGCCACATGAGCCTGATGCGTGATGAGGCCCGCGAGGCGGCCGATGCGGTGCAGCGCTGTCTGGACCAGCCTGCGGTGTTCGAACGCATCGCCGCCCGCCTGCGTGATCTGGACCCGTCCGTCGTCATGATCTGCGCGCGCGGCAGTTCCGGCCATGCGGGCACGTTCCTGCGCTACACGCTGGCGCGCGATCTGGGGCTGGTGATGGCGGATGCCACGCCGTCCATCGCGTCGGTGTATGGCAAGCGGCAGCGGCTGGCGGGCGCGGTGTTTCTGGCGATCTCGCAATCCGGGCGCAGCCCGGACCTGATTGCGCAGACGGACCTCGCGCGGCAGGCGGGCGCGCTGACACTGGCGCTGGTGAATGATGCCACCTCCCCGCTCGCGCAGGCCTGCGAACTGGCCATCGACATGCGGGCGGGGCCGGAGCGCAGCGTGGCGGCCACCAAATCGGTGCTGACCAGCATTGCCGCAGGTCTTGCACTGTCAGCGGCTTGGACTGGCGACGCGGATTTGGCGGCGGCCTTGCAGCGCCTGCCCGCGCGGCTGGCGGCAGCGGCGGGCCTGGACTGGTCACCGCTGGTGGCCGAACTGGTGCGGGTGAACCGCATGTTCACCGTGGGGCGCGGCCCCGGCTTTGCCATTGCCAGCGAGGCAGCGCTGAAACTGGCCGAGACCACCGGGGTTGCGGGGCTGGCCAACAGTTCCGCCGAAATGTCACACGGCCCGCGCGCGCTGGCAGGCGTGGATTTTCCGGTGCTCGCCTTCGTGCAGAACGACGCCACGCGGCCCGGCACGGCCGCGTTGCTGGAAGACCTCGCCGGGCGCGGCACGCCGGTGTTCGCCGCCGGGCTCGATGCGCCCGGCCTGACCGCCCTGCCGGTGGTGCCGCCCGAGCATCCGGACACGGATTTGCTGCCGCAACTGGTGAGCTTTTATCTGGCCGCCGAAGCCGCCTCGGTGGCGCGCGGGCAGGACCCGGACCGGCCGCCCGGATTGAACAAGGTGACGCGGACGCTGTAGGCTTGGCGCATGAGCGCTGCGCTGAAACTGCCGCCGGGGCCACCGGGCCATATGACAGTCACCGAGTTCCTGGCTTGGGACAGCGGGGACCGCAGCGGGCGGCTGTGGCAACTTCAGGACGGCATCGCAGAAGCAATGGCACCCGGCAGCCGCAACCATGGTGCCATTCAGTCTGAACTGGCGCGCATCATCGGCAATCACCTGCTGGCCGCGCGGCCCGGTTGTAGCGTTCTCACCACGCCGGGAATTGTGCCGCGCATCCGGTCTGCGGACAATGTGCGTATTCCGGACCTTGTCGTGACGTGCGTGCCGTCGCGTGGCGAGCGTCTGGTGGAAGCCCCTGTTCTGGTCATTGAAGTGCTGTCGCCGTCGAACGCCGATGAAACCTGGGCAAATGTGTGGTCGTACACCACCATGCCATCGGTGGAGGAAATTCTGGTGATTTCCAGCACGTCGGCCACCGCCGATCTGCTGCGCCGGGGTGCCGATGGCGCGTGGCCGGAGGCCGCGATGCGGATTGGCGGCAGTGACATGATGCACCTGAGCAGCATCGGGCTGGAACTGCCGTTGCAGGCCGCCTACCGGACGACCGATATCACCTGACCGGCTACGCCACCCCGAAAATCTCGGCCCGCAACCGCCGCAGTGTCGCGGCCTCGCGTTCCAGCCGGTCGATTTCCTGACTCAGCGGGGCCATCAGCACCGCATCTTCGGATTGCCAGCCGCAGCGGCGCCATTCATGACGCAGGTGATGTTCGGTTTCCGAGGACAGATTGCCCTTGCGGCGTTCGATACCGAGGGCTGCGGTGAGGTTTCCCGCCGTTGTCATGGTGCTGCACCGTCTGAATGAATAGCTGCAAAATCGCGGCCCAAGCCGCCTTGTT
>CAIPHQ010000223.1 GCA_903864895.1 uncultured Rhodospirillales bacterium | reverse complement strand
TGCAATTCTTTACGTGCTCACCGCACTGAGCTTTCTGCTGGCCATATTCTACTTCGTGGTGCTGGGCCCCCGCCGCTCGAGGGCCGTGCCGCCGGGCGGGCTCGCGGCGCTGCCGGGCGGAACAAGGCGGAACGCGATGGCAGTGGTGCCGCCCATGCAACCGCGCGCCCGGCTGCTGCCGCGCAACGTGGCGCGCTGGGTGGCGCAAGGCGGCTTTGGGCTGGTCGCGCTGCTGGTGTTGTTGTGGTCCGCATTGCCGGTGATTGATCTGCTGCTCATGAGCCTGACACCGGCTGCGGACCTCATCCGCACGCCTGCCACCGTGATTCCCAGCACTCTGACGCTGGACAACTTCGTGTCGGTGCTGCTGCCCGGCTGGGTGAAGGGGCAATCGACCAGCGTGCAGGCCCAACGGGTGCTACTGTCGGTGCTGAACAGTTGCCTTGTCGGCCTTGCGGTGGCGGCCATCAGCGTGGTGTTCGGCACACTGGCCGGCTATGCCTTCGCGCGCCACGACAAGGCGGCTGCGTTCAAGATTTCGCTCTGGGCGTTGCTGCTCACGCGCATGACGCCGGGGCTGACACTGGTGCTGCCGTTCTTCATCGGCTTCCGGGTGATCGGCCTGATCGACACGCGCACCGCGCTCATCATCTCCTACTGCTCGTTCCTGCTGCCGCTGAGTACCTGGATGATGCGGTCGTATTTCGAAGGCGTGCCGCGCAGCCTTGACCGGGCGGCGCTGATGGACGGTTGCTCCCGCTTCAAGATGCTGTGGAAAATCCTGGTGCCCGTGGCCCGGCCGGGTATCGTGGCCACCGCCATTTTCTGCTTCCTCGCGAGCTGGAACGAGTTTCTGTTCGCGCTGATCCTTACCTCGACACCGAACGCGCAGACCATTCCGGTCATCCTGTCCGGCTTTCTGAGTCAGGCGCAGTTCTACACATATGGGCCAATGTTCGCGGCCACGATGTTGTCCATCACCCCGCCTGTGATTATCGCATTCCTGTTCCAGCGCTTTCTGGTGCAGGGCGCGTTGTCCGGCGCGGTCAAAGGCTGACGAGGGGCAGGCATGGCATCCATATCGATCCGCAGCGTCTCGAAAAGCTTTGGTCTGTATCCCGTTCTTCAGGGCCTGAACCTGGAAATCGCCGATGGCGAGTTCGTCTCCTTCCTCGGCCCGTCTGGGTGCGGCAAGAGCACGTTGCTGTTCTGTATTTCGGGGCTTGAGGATCTCACGGCCGGCACCATCCATCTCGGTGACCGCGACCTGGCGCACATCCCGCCGCGTGACCGCAACATCGCATTGGTGTTTCAGGATTATGCGCTGTATCCGCATATGCGAGTGCGCGAGAACATCGCCTTTCCGCTGCAGCAGCAAGGTCTGGCGGCTGACGTGATCCGGCAGCAGGTTGCCTGGGCCGCTGAATTGCTGGGGTTGGAAGCGCTGCTTGACCGCTCGCCAGCCGAGTTGTCGGGCGGCCAGCGTCAACGTGTAGCAGTGGGCCGCGCCATCGTCCGCAATCCGGCGGCGTTGCTGATGGACGAACCGCTGTCCAACCTTGATGCCGGGCTGCGCGTGCGGATGCGGACCGAGATCAAGCGGTTGCAGAAGGAACTCGGGCTGACCGTCATCTTCGTGACGCACGATCAGGAAGAGGCGATGGTAATGTCCGACCGCATCGCGGTGATGAACGCGGGCGTGCTGCAACAGTTTGCAGACCCGATGACGGTCTATCGCGAACCGGCCAACCAGTTCGTCGCCGGGTTCATCGGTAGCCCGCAAATGAATTTCCTGCCCGGCAGCATGGCGGGCGGCGGCCTTAACGAAGCCAGCGTGCTTGGCGTGCGGCCGCACGATCTTGTCCCGGCGCGCGATGCTTCCAGCGATGTGCTGGTGATGCGCGGCAGGCTCACGTTGATTGAGCCAGCCGGTCCGGTGGCGTTTCTGGATGTGACCCTGCCCGATGGCAGCCTGATCAAGGCCACCTGCGCTGACCCGCGTGCCTACCGGCCGGGTGAAGACCTGCTCCTCGCAGTGGTCCGCGGGAACGTGTCGGTGTTCGATGCGGCAACTGGCGTGCGCACCGGCGCGCTGGCGCCGGGTTCGTGAAGTTGCTGAAGTGGCCAATGCTTTGCTGCGACGGGGAGGCAAATGATGAGTCCTGGGGATGTGGCGGCGCTGCTTGTCGCGCTGGTCGATACACTGCTTCCCGGCGACGCCGGCTGGCCGAGCGGTTCCACCGTCGGTGTGCAGGCAGCGCTGGCAATGCGGCTGGTACAGGATCGCGGCGAGGACGCGCTGCAGGGTCTCCTGAACTCGCTGGACAGCAGCGCGGCGGGATTGCTGTCCGGGGATGAGGCAACGCGAATCGCGGCTGTTGCTGACTGGGAGGCGCGGGACAAGACACTGTTCGGGTTTGTCCGCGATGCCAGCTACAACGCGTATTACGAAAGCCCGGTTGTCGTGCTCGCCATCAATGCGCGCGGCCACAACTACAAGATGATCCCGCACATTACCGGCTACCGGCTGGCGCGCTTCGATCTTGAACGGGACACGCCGAAGCACGGGCGCGGAGCATGGGTTGCTACCGATGCAGTGCAGCGCGTGCCGGTGGAAACACTCAATCTTGCCGATGAGCGCACGCAGAACTGGGGGCGCAAGCAATGAGCGCACAAATGGCAGACGTACTGATCATCGGCTCCGGCGCCACCGGTTCGCTCGCAGCCCTGGTATTGGCCCGCGCCGGGCTGGATGTGGTGTGCCTG